>NC_009662.1:392500-758750 GCF_000010325.1 Nitratiruptor sp. SB155-2
TCCGATACCTACTTACTACAAGGCGAAGGAGGGACGCTTAGGGCTAGCCGGGGTCACTGATGGAATAGTGGCTCGAAGGGTGTAGGCTGCTGGGTAGGCAAATCCGCCCAGCGATAGGCCGAGACCTGACAGGCCCCCAAAGCCCTTCGGGGCGGCGGGGGAACCGGTGATGCCGTCGAGCCGAGAAAAGCTTCTAAGCCGTTCGAGTAGTAAGTAGCCCGTACCGTAAACCGACACAGGTGGGCGGGATGAGTATTCTAAGGCGCGCGGAAGAACCCTGGTCAAGGAACTCTGCAAACTGGCACCGTATCTTCGGTATAAGGTGTGCCCGTAGTAGGTGAAGGCCCTTAGCGGCTGGAGCCGAGGCGGGTCGCAGCGAAGCGCTCCATCCGACTGTTTATCAAAAACACAGCACTATGCTAACTCGTAAGAGGATGTATATGGTGTGACGCCTGCCCGGTGCCGGAAGGTTAAGGGGATCGGTTAGCCCTTATGGGCGAAGCCGTGAACCGAAGCCCCGGTAAACGGCGGCCGTAACTATAACGGTCCTAAGGTAGCGAAATTCCTTGTCGGTTAAATACCGACCTGCATGAATGGCGTAACGAGATGGGGGCTGTCTCGACCAGGGATCCGGTGAAATTGTAGTGGAGGTGAAAATTCCTCCTACCCGCGGAAAGACGGAAAGACCCCGTGGACCTTTACTACAGCTTGGTACTGCCATCGGGATGGGGATGTGCAGGATAGGTGGGAGGCTGAGAAGCCCGGGCGCCAGCTCGGGTGGAGCCGTCCTTGAGATACCACCCTTCCTCATTCTGGTGGCTAACTCGCGTGTGTTATCCACACGGAGGACAATGCCTGGCGGGTAGTTTGACTGGGGCGGTCGCCTCCTAAAGAGTAACGGAGGCTTACAAAGGTTGGCTCAAAGCGGTTGGAAATCGCTTGGAGAGTATAAAGGCATAAGCCAGCCTGACTGCGAGAGAGACAACTCGAGCAGAGACGAAAGTCGGTCTTAGTGATCCGGTGGTTCTGAGTGGAAGGGCCATCGCTCAAAGGATAAAAGGTACCCCGGGGATAACAGGCTGATCTCCCCCAAGAGCTCACATCGACGGGGAGGTTTGGCACCTCGATGTCGGCTCATCGCATCCTGGGGCTGGAGCAGGTCCCAAGGGTATGGCTGTTCGCCATTTAAAGCGGTACGCGAGCTGGGTTCAGAACGTCGTGAGACAGTTCGGTCCCTATCTTCCGTGGGCGTAGAAGGCTGAGGAGAGCTGACCCTAGTACGAGAGGACCGGGTTGGACGTGCCACTGGTGTACCAGTTGTCCTGCCAAGGGCACCGCTGGGTAGCTATGCACGGAACGGATAACCGCTGAAGGCATCTAAGCGGGAAGCCGACTCCAAGATGAGCCTTCCCTGAAGGACGGTGGAAGACTACCACCTTGATAGGCTGGGTGTGTAAGCGCAGCAATGCGTTTAGCTGACCAGTACTAATAGTCCGTTTGGCTTACACGTTTTATATGCACCGCCGCCTTACTGAGCTACCACTCTTTTGCTGCGAACAATGAGTGTTCTTTCAAACGATACTTGTCAAGCGACAAGAGAATTAAGTCTTTTACAAACAAAAGATTTACTTCTCTTGTCCTGGTGCCTATGGAGCGGAGGAAACGCCCAGTCCCATTCCGAACCTGGAAGCTAAGCTCCGCATCGCTGATGATACTGCACCCCTCGGGTGTGGAAAAGTAGGTCGGCGCCAGGCAGAGAATTATATTCATCTCTTCATGTGTATACTTCGTATTCTCAAATCTCCTTTTAGAATCACTGTTCAGTTATCTATTTTTTAATTTTCAAATTCTTTTTTCATCTTTTTCGTTTTTAGTATTTTTTAGTATTAAGAATTGTAAATATATTTAAATCCTAATAACACGTGCTTAGGACCAAATTTTATTTTTTAAAATCATCTTTTCCAGTTCCCAATGCCCATTCCCTAATTACCAATACACTATTTGTAACTTTTTTGTTATACAATAACGAAAACATTTTCAAAAGGTTTGGTATGCACCAACTGATACAAAGTATTAAAAACGAGGTGAAAAAGGTCGTTATTGGTCAGGAGAGAATGGTTGACGGGCTCATTCTTGGCCTTTTATGTGATGGCCATATACTTTTAGAGGGTGTACCCGGTCTTGCGAAGACCACTACCGTCAACGCGCTTGCAAAGACTCTTGGATTGCAATTTAAACGTGTGCAGTTCACTCCAGATTTACTTCCTAGTGATATCATCGGTACTGAGATCTATGATCCGGCCAAAAATGAATTTAAGATAAAAAGAGGCCCCGTTTTTACAAACTTGCTTCTTGCGGACGAAATCAACAGAGCTCCAGCTAAAGTGCAATCAGCCCTGCTTGAAGTGATGCAGGAAAGACAGGTAACGATCGGTGACGAGACCTTTACGATAGATCGACCTTTTTTAGTCATGGCGACGCAAAACCCGGTAGAGCAAGAAGGAGCTTACAATCTTCCAGAAGCCCAGCTCGATCGTTTCATGATGAAAATAGTTGTTGGATATAACACGAAGGAAGAAGAGCTCGAAATTGCAAGAAGGGTCGCGAACAATGCATTCGGCACCATAGAGAAAGTGGCATCAAAAGAGGATTTGGAGCTTTTGAAAGAGGAGGCCAAAAATATTCATGTGGATAAAGAAGTTGAAGAGTATATGGTTGATCTCGTTTTTGCGACGAGGTATCCTGAAAATTACGGCTTAAAGGAGATCAAAAATTACATTGCTTTTGGTGCGAGTCCAAGGGCGAGTATCGATCTATTTAAAGCAGCTAAGGCGCTTGCGTACATGCGTGGTAAAGATCATGTCACTCCGCTAGAAGTTGCTTATATCGCAAAAGAGGTTCTCAGACATAGGATCATTCTCAGTTACGAAGGGGAGGCAGAAGG
The DNA here is from genome assembly GCF_000010325.1 of Nitratiruptor sp. SB155-2. Lineage (GTDB taxonomy): Bacteria > Campylobacterota > Campylobacteria > Campylobacterales > Nitratiruptoraceae > Nitratiruptor. Next base: position 395,445 of record NC_009662.1, read on the forward strand.
AATTTCAGCCGATACCATTATAGAAAAGGTGTTGGAGGCTGTGCCAATTCCATGATGGATAAACAGGTCAAAAAGCTTTTGATAAAAGCGAAAAAACAGGTTTTTACAGAGATTCCTGGCAATAATCCAAGCCTTTTTAAGGGTGAAGGGTTCGATTTTGTAGAGCTTCGTGAGTATCAACCCGGTGAAGATGTGAAGAAGATCGATTGGCTTGTTACTGCCAAGATGCAAAAGCCTTATGTGAAGCTGTATCAGGAAGAGCGTGAGTTGAATGTAGTTGTAGCTTTGATGATGAGTGGGAGCACCTATTTTGGAACGAAGCGATTCAAATATGAAACAATGGCCGAAACAGCGGCACTTATAGGATATGCAGCGATAAAAAACCAAGACAATTTCAGCTACGTTTTGTATGCAGACAAAGAGTATGATGCCATTGCTCCCACGAAACATCCACAAGCGGTAGCGAGGTGTGTAGATAAAGCGTTCCATTTCGTATCGTTAGGAAAAAAGGCGGATTTTGATAGTTTGGCAAGACGCCTCTTTCGAATAAAGAGAAAATCGATTCTCTTTATAATTAGTGATTTTCTAAACTCTTTCGATTTGAAAGTTTTGGCAAAGAAGCATGAAGTTGTGGCTGTCGTGGTACGGGATCGATTTGAAGAGGAGCCTGATCCAATTGGGTTCATGACGCTGATAGATCCTGAGACGAAAGAGAGTTTTATGGTTGACTTTGAAGGGTTGACACTGAAAAACTATCAAAAAGAGATCAAAAGAAGAGATCATTTTATGTATGAACAGTTTAAAAAGAGTGGGATCAGGTTTACAAAAATCTATACCGATGAAGATCCTTTCATCAAATTGGTGAAACTTTTTGGACAAAGATGATGCAAAAGCTTAGAGATATAAAACCTATAGTAGAAATTCCTGACTACAGTTTTTGGCTCTATCTTTTTTTTATTGTTATTGTGACGCTTCTGGCTGCGCTATTGGTGTATCAGTTAGTAAAACTTCTTAGCCGAAAAAAGATCGATCGCAGAAAAGAGATTTTGCAAATGTTGCGAAATCTTGATTGCAATGACAGCAAAAAGTGTGCCTATCTTCTTACAAAATATGGAAAATATCTCGTTACTGATGAGAGCAGAGTCAGGTTATATGAAGATCTCATTCGTAAATTAACCCATTATAAATATAAAAAAAATGTTCCAGAACTTCCAGAAGATCTCAAAAGGGAGATACGTCTTTTTTTGAAGGTACATGATGAGTAGTTTTGCGTTCGATAGACCTTTGTGGTTGTGGGCCATTTTCATTGTTGTTTTTTGTATATGGAAATGCCGAGCCAAAGAGAGTGCTCTTATTTTTCCACATATTGATATTTTGAAAAAAGCGGCGAACAAAAAAGCTTTTTTGCCCGAGTTCTTGAAAATAACTGCGATAATAGGAACTCTTTTTGCGCTAGCCGGCCCTGTACACATAGACAATATGGTTCATTTGAAAAAAAAGGGCTACGACATCGTACTTGCCATTGATGCAAGCGGATCGATGCAAGAAAAGGGATTTGATCCGACAGATCCACAAAAAACAAAATTCGATGTGGTTAGGAGTCTGGTAAAAGCCTTTATTTCTAAAAGAAGAAACGATAATATCGGCGTCGTCATCTTTGGTTCTTTTGCCTACATCGCTTCCCCTTTGACATTCAATAAAGAGGCGGTGAAAAAGATTCTTGATTATCTCGATATTGGTGTGGCAGGATCGAAAACAGCAATTGATGATGCATTGATCGAGAGTGTTCGGCTCTTAAAAGAGTCACAGGCAAAATCGAAAATCGTGATACTACTTACCGATGGTATCGATACAGCGAGTAAAACACCCCCCGATGTTGCTGTGAAGATGGCGAAAAAGTATGGCGTGAAAATCTATACGATAGGAATCGGAGATAAAAGAGGCATCGATGAAGCTTTTTTGAGATGGCTTGCCCAGCAGGGCCATGGGTACTATTTCTATGCAAAAGATGCTTCTATGCTACGAAAAATCTATGATGAGATCAATAGACTTGAGCCAAGTGAAATACGAGGGAAAGAGATTGTAAAAAAGGATGAGCTGTACCCATATGTACTTTTTGTAGCTATCTTGGCTCTTTTGGGCTATATCTATATTTACGGGAAGCGAGGTTTTTGATGAAGTTTCTCAGTTTTGAATTTATTCCTTTGATGCTGCTTCCTTCCATTGTCCTACTCTATCTTGTTTTGACGAATAAAAGTATGGTAGAGCGTATTTTCGAAGAGAGTGTTTTATCAAAACTCAGGATTGATCAAGGGCTTTCTAAAAAAATGCGTTTGACGCTTCTTTTCATGGCTCTTTTTGCCATGATTTTAGCCATGGCAAGACCTGTATATCAAAAAGGTGTTGTACAAGTAGAGAGTCTCAGTGCCAATGTTGGTATAGCTCTCGATATATCCAACTCTATGAAAGCCACAGATTACTATCCTGATAGATTACAGTTTGCCAAAAAAAAGATCGAAGAGTTTATAAAAGCTTCAAAAAATTTAAACATTGCATTACTCGCTTTTGCTGACGAAGCCTATATTGTGTCTCCTCCATCTTCGGATAAAGAGGCTCTTTTGTATATGCTCAAGCACCTCGATACAGAAAGCCTTGCATTACAGGGAACAAATTTTTTAGCGGCTTTAATGAGTGCTGATATGCTTTTAGGAAAAGAGGGGCAAAAGAGTGTTGTTTTATTTACAGATGGGGGAAATAAGGAAGATTTTTCAAAAGAGATTGCATTTGCAAAAAAAAGAGGGATACAAGTTCACATCATAGGGATTGGGACGCAAAAGGGTGCTCCGATTCCAACGAAAAATGGATATATGCAAGATGCCAAAGGCAATATTGTTATTACTAAGCTCAATGTTCATATAGCAGAGCTTGCTACGAAAACGGGTGGAATATTCATCCAGGCGAGCTATGGCAACCAAGATATACAAAAAATTCTTGCACACTTGGAAAGCTTGGCAAAAACGCATCACATAGAAAAGATTGTGGATCAGGTAGAGTTTTATCCCTATTTGCTCGCTTTAGCGTTTCTTTTTCTTTTCATGGCATTTTTTACGATCCCATCTAAACAGATGACTCTGCTTGCGGTTTTAATGATAGGATTGAAGCTTCATGCCGGACTAACCGATTTTAAATTGATCAAACAGGCAAAAGAAGCGTATGATCGTGGAGCATATGAGGTTGCCGCACAAAAATTTAAAGAGATAGCCGAGGTCAAAGGGTCCGCACAAAGCTATTTCGATGCTGGGAATGCCTTGTACAAAGCGAAAAAATATAAAGAGGCTTTTCAATATTACGCAAAAGTACAGACCGAGGACAAAGAACTTGAGTTTCGAAAGCTTCACAATATGGGGAATTGCTATTTCCAGCTGCAAAACTATCAAAAAGCGATTGAGATGTATGAAAAAGCTTTGAAACTAAAAAATGATCCCGATACGAAGTACAATCTGGAACTTGCAAAAAAGATGTTGCAAAAGAAAAGGAAACAACAGAATAAAAAAAATGATCAAAAGCAACAAAATCAAAAAAAGAGTCCCCAGCAAAAAAAGAGCAAGAACAAACAAAATTCAAAACAGGAAAAAAATCAAAAAAATCAAAAGAGTCAGAATAAACAGAAGCAAAAATCAAAACAGATGAGGAAAAATGTGCCAATTTCCGATAGAGAAGAGAAAAAATGGATCAAGCAGATTGAGAAGAACCCGTTAAAAACATTTTTGTACAAAGCACCATTAAAAATAAAAAAAGAGGGAACAGATGAAAATCCTTGGTAGTCTGATATTTATTGTCTCTATTGTATTTGCCGATTTTCAAGTTTTTTTGGAGAAAAATCCTATCTATTCAGGGGAACCGGCTCAGCTCCATCTCAAAGCAACGGGGCAGAAGATCCTTCTACCAAATCTTCAAAAAATAGGATCGTATCCGATTGCCGATAGTGCCAACTTTTTTTCACAAAAGATTATCAATGGCCAAAGAACGTATACCCAGGAGAAGATTTTTACTTTTTATCCCGATTCAAATATGACGATTGGACCTTTTGAAGCTATCATCGATGGGAAAAAGGTAGAAAGTAAGCCAATTCGACTGGTTGTCAAACCTTCAAGTGGGAAAAATGCCAACATTCTTTTTGAGATGAAAGTGGATAAAAAAGAGGCTTTTGTAGGGGAACCGATTGTAGCAGAGCTTATTTTGAAAATTCGAAGGACTCTACGGATAGTGGATTACAGTTTTGAACCTCCGAAATTCGATAATTTTTGGGTCAAAGAGCTGAAAAGTAGTAACAAATATCTTGAAGAGCATGGAGAGTATTTGGTTAAAAGGATACAATTTCTGCTTTTTCCACAAAAATCTGGCGTATTGAAAATTCCGCCAGCTGTTTTCAAATATGCCGTTGCCAGTAAAACAAGAGATCTTTTCGGTTTTTCTATTACGACACCGAAATGGTATCAAGTTGCTTCTAATGCTGTGCAAATTGTTGCAAAAGCGCTTCCTCAGCCTGTTGATATCGTTGGACACTTCAATTTGAAAGTGGAGGTGGACAAAAAAGAAGTTCATTCTAATGAACCGATCAATCTTGTAGTGACGATCGATGGATATGGAAATTTGGAAAATTTTGATGGATTTGATCTCAATATTTCAAATGCTGTGGTTTATGCGGATAAACCAAAGCTCAAAGAGCAGTTTAAAAATGGTCAATTGCATGCTCGCTTTACACAAAAATTTTCCATTATCGCAGACAGAGATTTCACGATCCCCGCATTGCAAGTGGACTATTTTGATCTTGAGACCAAAAAAATAGTTCATCTCCACAGTGAACCAATCTCTATCAAAGTTTTAGGAGCAGTTGTCAAAGAGTCTCAACCAAAGGTACAAACTCCTATCGATCAACAAAAACAGAAGATTGTCTATAAAGAAAGCAGAAAAAGAGAAATTTTTATCTTTTTTGCAGGGCTCATTGCAGGTATCGGGATTGCACTTATTGTGCTTCTTCTTTTGAAATGGAAGCCATTAAAGAAAGAGCTCTTTTTTACTGATAAAAAAGAGCTTCTCAATAGACTCTTGCCGTATATCGCCAACAATGAAAAGGCAAGAGCTTTAGCTCATGCCCTGTACGAAGAGATCTATGAAGGAAAAAAACACAGAATCTCCAAAAAGGATGTAGAGGAGGTGTTAAAGGATTTGATGTAGAGTAGTGGCATTTTTCATCCACTCCTCCAACTCCTCCCAACGCTCTTTTTCGATCAGCTCTTTGGCATAGGAGAACTCGTCGTTGAATGTTTTCAATGAGCGTAGAAGGTTCTCTTTGTTTTGTTTGAATATGTCGCTCCACATTGCAGGATTGCTTTTAGCCAGTCTACTCATATCTTTAAAACCGCCCGCTGCCAAAATCAAGATGCTTTTGGGATCCTCTTGCTTGAGGACAGAGTTTGCCAGCGCATAGCTAATGGCATGAGGAAGATGACTTATATATGCGGCGTGCAAGTCGTGCTCATGAGCATCCATCATTACAATTTGCATACCCAATTCAACAAAGATATTTTCTGCTCTCTCCTTATGAAAGGGATCGTTCTCTTCTGTATTGCATAAAACGACTATCTTATCATAATAGAGTCCTTCAATAGCAGCCTCAGGACCTGAATACTCAGTTCCAGTCATAGGATGAGCTGCAACGAAGTTTTTTCTAATTTGAGGTGGGCAGTTTTTGACAATTTTCTCTTTCGTACTTCCAAGATCGATGATGGTCGTATGCGGCTCAATATCTATGAGCTTATGTAAAGTTTTGATGATAGCTTCTACAGGGATAGCTAAAAAAACTACGTCACACTTTTTGATCTGTTCAAAATCAACGATCTCATCTACAAGGTCCAATGAAATTGCTTGTTGACAATGTTTGGGATTTCTGTCATAACCGACGACTTTATCCGCGATACCGTTCTTTTTAAGATCCAGTGCCAACGAGCCACCCATGAGGCCGAGTCCAACAATTCCGACTTGCATCAGACTCCTTGAATTGAGAGTGATTTATTATATCGAGCCTCTCTTTTAATCAAGATTAATCTAAATATTGGTACACTTAATAAACTAATATTTACAAAAGCTTCGCTATAAAGGCAATGAATGAAAAAACGGATCGTGCTACTAGCTATTGCATCTGCTTTGCATGCGCAGACAATACAATCGATAGAGTTTGAAGGATTGATGCACCTATCCCCAACGATTGCAAAAGAGATGATTGGCATTCATGAGGGTGAAACTTTGGATATGGAAAAGATTGACGAGGCGGTAAAAAAGTTCTATGCACAAGGCTACTTCAAAGATATTTGGGTGGAGCAAAAAGATGGCAAAATTATATTTCATTTCGTAGAGAAGCCTTTGATAGCGGGTATAGAAGTACTGGGGTATCTAGAAAACAAGGAAGATGAAATCAATGATATTTTGGGACTGAAAAAAGGCGATATCTATGACGAAAAAGTGATAGAACGGGCCAAAGAGAATATCAAGAGAAAAGCTAGGAGCGAAGGATATTTCGACACGGTCGTTGAAGTTGATACGGAGAAAGTTGGAGAGAACAGCCTAAAGGTTACCTTTATTGTCAACAAAGGGGAAAAAGTTTATATCCAAAAGATGAATCTTTGTGGAGCCACTGTTTTCGATAAAGGCGATATTGAAGACGTAGTTGCAAACAAAGAACGTGACAGGTGGCTTGGCTGGATGCTCGGATTCAACAGCGGTGAATTGAAACTTGATCAACTACCAATGGATAGTGCTAGAATAAAAAATCTCTATTTAACCGAAGGATACCTTGACGCTCAGGTAAGTGACCCTTTCTTGCGGGTCGATTTCGATAATTATAAAGCAAAACTCAGATATCACATAACAGAAGGAAAGCCGTATCATGTCCAAGATGTAGAGATCAAGCTTCTTGAGCCTGTTTTGAATAAAACGGAGATAGAGGAGTTGAAAGAGGAGCTCTCTCTTCGAAAAGGAAAACTCTTTAATGTAGAGAAGATGAGAAAAGATATCGAAAAGATAAAACGTTTCGTTGCAGATAAAGGGTATGCTTTTGTTCGAATCGCACCCGATTTCCATAAAGATGAAAAAAAACATCTGGTTTCGCTTCGCTATATGGTCAATCCTGGAGAAAAAGTCTACATCCATGATGTGATCATCTCTGGAAACCAACGAACGCTTGACCGTGTTATCAGGCGAGAGGTCTATCTTGCACCAGGGGACCTGTACAGTTATACCGATATGATCGAATCCAAAAATGCATTGAAAAGGACAGGTTTTTTTGAAGACGTGAAGATCGAAGAAAGACGAGTTGGCGCCAATCAGATGGATCTTGTGGTTAACGTCAAAGAGATGCCTACAGGAAACATCATGGTCGGCGGTGGATACAGCTCTTATGAAGGATTTATCCTCAATGCTGCCATCAACGACAAAAATATTTTCGGAAGCGGTATCAATGGAAACTTCAACGTGGATTTCTCTTCAAAATCTTTGCGTTTCAGTGTAGGGGTATTCAATCCAAGAGTCTTTGACAGTGATTATAGTCTTGGAGTCAATCTCTTTAGCACACGGTTTCAATACTATGATTATACTCAGGATCGCAAAGGGGCTTCCGTTAGTGTTGGAAAACGCTTGACAAGACATCTTTACTCTTCTGTCAGTTACACTTATGAGAAGAATGAATTGAGCGATGTCAACTATGACAATACCTACTTTTTTGCAGGAGACTACACGAAAAGTGCTCTTACACCATCCCTTAAATTCGACAATACAGATGATTACTATGTACCAAGGCACGGATTTGCTCTCTCTGGTTCGTTGGAATATGCAGGGCTTGGCGGAGATGAACAGTATATCAAAGCCTATCTCAAAGGCGCAGTATACTATGGCCTTGAAGATCTGATAGATTACGATCTGATTTTAAGAGCAAAAGGAAAAGTCGGGTATATATACGACAACGGTTATCTGCCTGTCTTTGAAAAGTTTTATCTAGGGGGTATCAGTTCACTCAGAGGATATCAGACAGCCTCTTTGTCTCCTAAAGATGCACAAGGTCGTCTTATTGGTGGCAAATATATGTTCTCGACTTCACTTGAAGCGAGTATTCCGCTTATGAAGCAGACAAATATGCGACTTACGGGATTTCTTGATTTTGGCGGTATTGGTGACGAAAGTTTTACAGAAATTACCCGTGCTGGTACCGGAGTGGCACTGGAGTGGATCAGTCCTATGGGGCCGTTGCAACTTATTTTCGCACATGCGCTCAATGAAGAGCCGGGTGATAGAACCTCCAGTTTTGAATTTAGTATTGGCTCTAGGTTCTAAAAAGCACCGCTACTGGTGCTGGCTTTTCTACTGATTTGATCTCCTCTTTTGCAAGGTAAAACTTCGTATTGCTTTTGATCAAAATCACGCCTTCACCATATTCCACACTAAAATCTGGGCAAGAAAGATCTTTATTGAGCACTTCGGCGAGTGTGAGAGTGAAGCTGAGCCAGTTCATTGTATCGGTTGGTGGCAAAAGCGTACCCAACGTTTTGAGATGAGACTTTGAGGGTAGCTTCTTTTTGTGAAAACGCACCAGTGTGGAGATGGTAGCAATCTCTTCATGGGTAAGGTTGTATTCAAGATCATTGAGAATGATGTAGCTGCTATGTTTGTGATGGTCATAAAAGTCGATTTTGATACCGATATTTGTCAGTTTCGAAGCGATAAGCAGTATCTTTTCGAACTTTTTTTCAGGATCATATAAAGGATGTAAGGCATCGTATATCTTTTTTGTAAAACGGTATAGACACCTGTTTTGCTTTTCATTGATACAGAAACGATCCAACAGACTTCGAACACTAGGTTCGAAATTTGCTGGAAAGCGATAGTGTTGGTTTCGAAGCAGATCTTTTAAAAAGAGACCTTCTCGAACGCCTACACCGCTCGTGATGACCCTTTTTGATTGAATATGTGAAAGAACCTCTTTAAAAATGAGAGTTCCCTCTTTGATCGTATCGTATCTCTCCTTCTTGATATGTAGTTTTTTCAGTTTGTATACCGGAGCGGTAATAATTTTATCTATGAATCGCTTTTCATCTTCCACATAATAGGAGAATGCATGGAGTTTTTCCAAAGGATACTCGTTTTTTTCCATGATAGCTTTTGAGAGAGCCCGTATTGTTCCACCGATACCGATGGCAATCTCATGTTTAAAATGGGTAGGTATTTTTTGTAATTCGTTATGAATAAATTTGATTGCTTTTTCTAAATTCTCTTTCTTATCGAAAAAGAGCTCTTTAAGTCGAACTGTACCGAGATCCAAAGAGATGGTGTCAACCACCTTACGGTCTTGAATAAGAGCAAGTTCTGTTGATCCACCACCGATATCAACGGTGATACCCTCGTGTATGGGTAGAAGGTTCGCTGCAGCAATTCCCCCAAGGAGTGCTTCCGTTTTTCCGTCAATGACTTTTATGTTGAGTCCAAGTTCGCGCCTGACCAGTGAAAGAAAGTGTGATCTGTTGGGAGCATCGCGGAGTGCCGAAGTGGCGACACATAAGATTTTCCGAACTTGAAAGGATTTTGCAATATGTAAAAACTCATTGAGCGCATTGAGTGCTCTTTGCATGGGGATCTCTTGCAAAAGCCCGCCATGCTCATACGCGCCCTCTCCAATACGCACTTTGCTTTTTGTTTCATTGAGAAGATAAAAACCAAATCGACTCGTTCGCTCGATGACAATCATACGAGCGGAGTTTGAGCCGATATCGATGATGGCCGTGCGTCTTGCCATCACTCTTCTTCGTTGACTATCTGTTTGTATTTATATTTGAGTTCCGCTATGGTTTCTACATTATCAGGGTCTGGTACGATACAATCGACGGGACACACTGCTATACACGCTGGTTCATCATAAAAACCTACACATTCGGTACATCGGTCAGGATCGATAATATAGATAGGATCGCCCTCTTCAATCGCCTCTGTGGGGCACTCTTCTCTACAGGCATCACAAGCGATGCACTCATCCGTTATCATTAGTGACATTGAACCCCCTATAAACTTTGTTTGTCAGAGATTTATAGCTGATATTAGCTTAAAATAACTTTAACAAATAGGACAAGCGAGCTGCGTGGGAATAAAAAGAGAGGCAACGGCACCTTTAGCATCTTTTCTGTTTCTGATTTCTATTTTGGCACCCATCGCATCGGCTGCACTGCGTGCCAAGAAAAGACCGAGTCCGACTCCACTTTTGTTTCCGATTCTTTTAAAGGGTGCAAAAAGGTCGATACTCTCATCGACTCCTGGACCCTCATCGAGAACCTCGATTTTTATTCCTCCACTCACTGGGTAGCTTCGTAACGTAATGGTTCCACCCTCTGGAGTAAATTTGATGGCGTTTTGGACAAAGTTTTGGATGATATGGTTAAGCAGCGTTGGCTGTATCGTTGCCTTGTAGGATTTTGGCTTAAGATCCATTTGAATCTCTTTGTCCTCATTCCTTGCCAGGAGTTGATAGTTGTTGGCTTTTTCTTTGAGATACTCAATCAGATCTATTTCTATAGGTGGCTCAAATTGATCGCTCTCTTGTCGGCCGATTTTGAGAACATTTTCTATCATTTTGTTCATTTCGTTAATGGTTTTGATATTGAGCTTTATTGTTTGAATATACTCTTCAGGTGATCTTTTTTTGATCAATGTGACTTCATTTTTGAGCTTCATGACAGCCAAAGGCGTTTTAAGCTCATGTGCGATACCGATGAAGAGCTCTTTTTGATACTTGACAAATGTTTGCACTCGATTGATAAGCATATTGATCGATCTGCCCAATGGCTGAAACTCCATAGGAAGATCTTTGACTTTGATGGGTTTTAAAAGATTTTCATTCATCGATGAGAGTTTGGCCGTCAATTTCATAATATATTTCGTCAGATAGTTTGATAGAAGCGCAGCATATACGATAATAAATGCAAATGCCAAGATGTTGGTGAAAATAATGATGCGATACAGTTTTTTCAAAATAAATTGAATAGAGGTGATATCTTTGGAAATTTTGAGATAGGTCTGTTCTTGAAAATCGTATGGATAGTAAAGGATCATCCAAGTTTTGTTCTGTTTTCTATCAACAACTTTTTGTATAAAGATTTCATCTTTGGAACTTTTGGGTTTGGAGACAACTTCTACAGAAATATTGAGCGTTTTTTGCAGATAACTACTATCGATTTTTTGCCCTTGGTGGAAATTTGGTGCATTGGTTTTGATGTAATTTGCCTGTTTTATCAACTGCTCTTGGATCTCTTCATAGAGTGAGTTTTGAACAGCTTTATAGATGATCGTAGAAAAAAGAGCGATCAGGATAGCCGAAGCTATCACTAATCGAATAAGCAGTTTGGTTTTTAAGCTTTGCGAGGATAGCAAAATCGATAACCCCGTCTGCGAACGGTTTCAATTGTTTGGATACCCAGTGGTTTATCTAATTTTTGTCGAATCTGGTTGATAGCTACCTCGATTACGTTTGGAGTGACGAGCTCGGGTTCTTCCCAGATTGCATCTAGAAGTTGCTCTTTGGAGACGATTTGATCTTTGTGTCTTGCCAAATGGGTGAGGACCTCGAAAGGTTTTCCTTTGAGTTCGATCTCTCGATCTTTGTAAAGAATCTTCTCTTCTTCAGGATTGATGATCAACTCTTTGATTTCGATGATACTACTTCCGCCAAATCGAAGTCTCGCTTCGATTCTTGCCACAAGTACATCGAAATCGAATGGTTTTCGAATATAGTCATCTGCCCCGGCTCTCAAAGCCTCTATCTCGCTCTCTTTGTCATCTCTTGCAGAAAGAACGATGACGACAGTTTTGGGATTGTCCTGTTTAACTTGAGTAACGAGTTCCAATCCGCTGCCGTCTGGCAACATCCAGTCTACAAGAATAAGATCATAATTTCTGATATCAAGATAGTATTGTGCATCTTTCAAGCTTTCGCTAATATCACTTTGATATCCAAACTCTTTCAATCCTTCCGCCAAGGTCTTGTTGAGTGTGATTTCATCTTCAACAATCAAAATTCTCATGCAGCCGCCCCTTATCTAATTTTAAGAATTGGCAGAATTATAACACAATTTTAGTTTTTTTTAAACAATTTTTTAGCAAATTTTAAAACTTTTTTTATGAAAAATTAAGGGAGAGGGAAACGGAGGGAATGCAATGAGAAAGAATTGTCGGTTTTTTTATGCGCATTGTGACTTTTTTGACAGACGGATAGCTCTTTTTGATCAAAAATAGTGTCTCTTGCAAGGCTTCTTCAAGAAGATGAAATTTGTTTTTTTGGATATGTCGGATGATAAGCGTTTCTAAGGAGGCGTAATCTATGAAATCCTCTTTTTTTTCATAGACCAGTTCCAAAAAAATTTCCAAAGGCTGTGGACTGGAACGCTCTTGCGGCAAGATACCGATGATAGCATCGAAGCTCAACTGTTCCAATCGAATGGTGTATTCCATCAGGCTGCTACTTTTCCTTCTTGGCCTGTCAGTAGCCGTTTGATATTTGGCAGATGTTTATAAAAAATGATGAATGCTAAAAGTAGAAGTGGTGCGTGTGAATGCACATATGGCATATCCGGGTGAACGATAAAAGAAGCGACCACAAGAGCTACAAGCCCAGAAAGGGAAGATAAGGATGAGATCTTTGTCGTTTTTGCCACAATAAGCCAGGTGACAATTCCAATAATAGTTTCAACAGGCAAAAGGACCAACAGTACACCCATACCCGTTGCCACTCCTTTTCCCCCCTCAAATTTCAAGAAAGGACTGTAGCAGTGCCCAAGGACCGTCATGATACCTATGAGCCACCAGGTAGCCGGAGGAAAACCCAAGAGTTTTGCTATAAGAACCAGGACAGCTCCTTTGAGTGCATCAAAAACAACGGTAGCGATGGCAAGCTTTTTGGCAAGTTTTGGGTCTTTTTCTTTGACGACTCGTAACACATTGGTTGCACCTATACTTTTGGAACCACTCTGTTTGATGTCGACACCGGCAAAAATTTTGGCAAGAATGTAACCAAAAGGAATGCCTCCAACAAGATACGCTGTGATATAAAACAAAACATTAGGATTTGTGAAAAAATCCATTCATGCCCTTTTGATGAATTTTGTATAATTTTAGCTAAAATTAGCTGATAGCAACTATAAGGAGCCTGCTTGAGTGATTTTAATACATTGCAAAAGCGCATACAAGAACTCAAAGAGAAGCTTGGTGTAACGATCGTTGCACACTATTATCAAAAAGATGAAGTGTATGAAATAGCCGATATTACTGGTGACAGTTTGGAACTGGCAAAAAAAGCAAAAGAGAGCGAAAACGAGTGGATACTCTTTTGTGGTGTGGGATTCATGGGGCAAAGTGTAAAGATTTTGGCTCCTGAAAAAAGGGTTGTAATGCCAAAAATCGCATGCTGTGCCATGGCAAGAATGATCGATAGCACCTATTTCGATGAATCGGTCCAGGCGATGGTGGATGCAGGTATTGCAAAAGAGGATATATTACCTATAACCTATATCAATAGTGGCGCGGAAGTGAAAGCCAAAGTCGGTCAGATGGGTGGAGCAGTCTGTACCAGCAGCAGTGCGGTGAAAATTATCGAAAAAGCGTTACAAAGCGGGAAAAAGATCCTTTTTGTCCCCGATCGATGTCTTGGACAAAATGTTGCAAGAATGATGGGGCTCAAAAGCGCTGTTATCGGAATCGATTCCAACGAAGCGATAAAAGAAGCCGATATCATCTGCTATAACGGTTTTTGTTCCGTTCACCAGCTTTTTACTCTCAAAGATGTAGAGTTTTTTCGAAAAAGGTATCCGGGCATCAAGATAGCCGTACATCCGGAGTGTGATCCAAGTGTGTGTGAAGCGGCCGATTTTGTCGGTTCAACGAGTCAGATTATCAAATATGTTCAATCGTTGCCGATTGATCAAAAAGTAGCCGTGGGAACGGAATACAACCTTGTGCACAGACTCAGACCCAAAAACACTTATGTGCTCTCTTCGACAAAACCGGAGTGCCCTACGATGAATGAAACGACACTGGAAGATGTGGTCAATGTCCTTGAAGGGATTGAGAACAATGCGGTTCTGAACGAAATCTTCGTAGACGAAGAGACGAGGAAATGGGCAAAAGTGGCACTGGAGAGAATGTTTGAATATGTGGAGGCGAAGTGAATCCGTTAGATTTTATGATCGAAGCCTTTGAAGAGGATATAGGAAGAGGCGATCTGTTTGAAAGGGTTGCAGAACCAAAAGAGGCCGCAGCGAAAATCGTGGCTAAATCCGAAGGCGTTTTAGCAGGACAAGCATATGTGGAACCCTTTGCACAATATCTTGATCTAGAGACAAGGTGGGAAAAAAGTGACGGGGATGTTTTCAACAAAGGGGATATCATCTGTATGCTTTTTGGAAACTCAACCCATCTTTTGCAAGCTGAAAGAACCATCTTAAATACCCTTGCGCATGCTTCTGGCATAGCTGCAAAAGCAAGGGCGTTTTGCGAGATTGCACAGGAAAAAATCCATATTTTGGATACGAGAAAAACAAGACCCAAGCTAAGAGTTTTTGAAAAATATGCTGCAAGAGTCGGTGGTGTGACAAATCACAGGATGGGGTTGGATGACTGTTTGATGATAAAAGATACGCACCTTGCTATTTTGGGCGTTGACAATCTTAAAGAAGCGATACAAAGAGCTCGAAAATCGATCCCTTTTACAGCGAAGATCGAGGTTGAGGCTGAAACATTACAAACCGCACAAATCGCTATGGAAGCGGGCGCAGACATTGTGATGTGTGACAATATGGATTTTGAGAGCATTCGGCAAGTGGTTCGGCTTAGAAATGAAGCCTTTTCTCACGTGCTTTTGGAAGCGAGTGGAAATGTTACATTAGAAAATATTGAAAAATATATACAAACCGGTGTGGATGCCATCAGTAGCGGCAGTATCGTGCATCAAGCCGTATGGCCGGATCTATCTATGAAAGTGGAGATATGACCGAGGCCCTGCGAAAGATTCAAGAAGCGAACAGGATCGTACTGTTGACCCATGTCAATCCCGATGCGGATACATTGGGAAGCGCCCTTGGGATGTATCATATTTTGCAAAAAATGGGTAAAAAAGCGGTTGTCGTCAATACAACAGAGTTGCCTTACAACCTTGACTTTTTGCCTGGCATTGAAAAGGTCAAAAAACAGCTTCCATCCTCTTATGAACTCATGATCAGTTTTGATTGCGGCAGTTTCGACAGACTTGGCATCGAAGAAAAGGAAGCATTTTTGATCAATTTTGATCATCATAAAAGTAATACAATGTATGGCGATGTAAACATCATCCAACCAGAGTATGCTTCTACCTCGCAAGTAGTCTATGAGTTTGCAAAAAATCATGGACTGCCAGTAGATAAAAATGCCGCTATCTGTTTCTATACCGCTTTGGTGGATGATTGCGGCTTTTTCAAATACGATACCGTCAATGCAAAAACCTTCGAATTTGCAAAAGAGCTTTGTGAAAAAGGCGTTATTCCAGAATATGTCGCCACAATGCTGACGATGCGGGAGCCTTTGAGTAAAATTCGACTGATCACTTATGTCTTGGAAACGTTGGAGTTACGACTCAACGCAAAAGTGGCAATTGTGAAACTCACCCAAGAGATGCTTAGAAAGAGTGGTGGTACGAAAGAGATGGCCGATGATGCTTTGAATATGGCAAGAAGTCTTGTCACGGTTGAGGTGGCCATTTTATTGAGAGAGGAGGAGGATGGCCGTATCAAAGTTTCCCTTCGCTCGAAAAATGAGATAGATGTAAGTGCCATTGCAATCGCATTTGGTGGGGGAGGACACAAAAGGGCTGCTGGTTTTACCGCGCAAGAGAGATCCTTTGAAAAGGTCTTGGATGCATTGCTGGAAGTTTTGAAAAAGGAGATAGATTGAGAAAAAAAGGTAGACTCTATCTTGTACTGTTTATCATTGCACTTTTAGGTTTGATTTTTTACTGGATCTTGACTTCAGAACTGTTTGAGCGTCAAAAGCCTTCTATACAGATTGCTTCCAAACTGTACTGGAATCTTCGAAAGCCGATTGATATAAAAATTTCGGACAATTCCGGCATCAAATCGTATAGAGTGACGATGGATGACGGAAAAAACAAAGAGGTGCTTGAGCAAAGAACTTTCGAAAACCCTCCAAAAGAGGTACAACTTTCCCTTGAAAGGCCGATGAAACTCGAATTTCCAAGAAATAGGGCAATATTGCATATTGAAGTACAGGATAAGAGTCTTTGGCACTATTTTTTGGGGAATCGAAGTGTAAAAGATATCAAAATAATCATCGATACAAAGCGTCCTGAACTCTATTTGGTCAATAACTCCTATTCTATTACGAAAGGTGGCAGTGCGCTTGTTGTTTTTCACTGCAGCGATGATAACTTGAAAGAGTTTTATGTCGAAACCAATTTTGGGAAAAAATTTTATGCACAACCATTTTATGAAGAGGGGTATTATGCTGCATTGATCGCATGGCCGGTAACCCAAAAAAGATTTCGAGCAACTTTGGTAGCTTATGATAAAGCAGGTAACAGAAGCAAAGTACATGTTCCTTTGTATCTACTCAATAAAAAATATCGTGTCAGTAAAATTACGCTTAAAAAGAGCTTTTTGGAGGGGAAAGTAGCGCTTTTGGCTGAGGACTATCCAGAAACGGCCAAAATGGATTCTTTGGAAAAATTCAAGTTTGTCAATGAGACGTTAAGGGAACGAAACGAAAAATTGATCCATGAACTCTCTTCCAAAGTGCCAAAGGAGATGTTCGATACTTTTTCAATCAAACCCTTTTATCCGTTGAAAAACGGAGCAAGAGTTGCAAGTTTTGGAGATCATCGATACTACTACTATCACGGAAAACTTGTCAGCGAATCGTATCATCTGGGTCTGGATCTGGCAAGTACGCGAGCGGCTCCTGTAAAAGCCAGCAACCCTGGTGATGTGGTTTTTGCAGATTATAACGGCATCTATGGCAATATGCCTCTTATTTCCCATGGATTAGGTCTGTATACCCTTTATGGTCACTGTTCAACCCTGTTTGTGAAAAAAGGTGATCAAGTTGAGCGTGGTGAGACGATTGCAAAGACGGGAAATACAGGACTGGCTCTTGGTGATCATCTCCACTTTGGGGTATTGGTGCAGGGAGTGGAGGTTCGACCAAAAGAGTGGATGGACAAAAAATGGATCAAGGATAACATTACCGATGTCTTGAAAGAAGCTAAAAAGATTATCAATTCTCGATAAATGTGGTACAATGAAATCAATTGAAGTTAAAGGTCTTGTATGAGACAAAGAACGATTGAAAGAAGTGTGGAAGTAGTAGGGATAGGGCTGCATAAGGGAGTTCCCGTTACAATGCGTTTGGAGCCGCTGGAAGAAAACAGTGGCATTCTTTTTTACAGAAAAGATAAAAACAGATATATTGAACTGAAACCTCAAAATGTAGTGGATACAAAGATGGCAACGGTTATTGGGAAAGATGGCGTTGTCATCTCAACGATTGAACATCTTATGAGTGCAGTATATGGATATGGCATCGACAATCTATTGATCATTTTGGATAATGATGAGGTGCCTATCATGGATGGCAGTGCCATCAGCTACTGCATGCTTTTGGATGAAGCTGGGATAATGGAGCAAAAAAGCACCAAAAAAGTGCTTCGCATAAAAAATGAAGTTGAGGTAAGGGATGGTGACAAGTATGTTCGACTAAAACCTGCCGATACACTCTCCTTCGATTTTACCATTCATTTTGACCATCCAGTAATCGGCAAAGAGCACTACCATTTTGAGTTTAGTAAGAAAAACTTTCTTGAAGAGATTGCAAGAGCCAGAACTTTCGGTTTTTTACATGAAGTGCAGTATCTAAGAAGTATCGGTTTAGCCCAAGGGGGCAGCCTGGACAATGCCATCGTCTTAGATGAGAAGAAGATTCTAAATCCAGACGGTTTACGGTTTGAAGATGAATTCGTTCGCCATAAAATTTTGGATGCAATAGGCGATCTCTCCTTGCTTGGCATGCCAGTGATGGGGTTGTACGAGTCTTTTGCCGGCAGCCACCATCTTAATCACTTGTTGACAGTAAAACTTTTGGAAGAGTGTAGCAATTACGAAATTGTTGAAGCTTCTACAACTACGCAGGAAGGGTATGTTATTGGGGCAGCCTGCGCAAAAGAGTGAGGTGGATATCGTTCTTGTAGCGCTAGCCACACCTGTTTTAGTCGGTGTCTATCAAGATGGCAAGCGTATCGAAACGATAGAGTCTCACAAAAAAACAAGCGATATATTGCCTTCCATCTTCCAATCGCTCATGAAACAATATGAGATAAAAAGCGTCTATTTCGCAAGAGGACCGGGAAGTTTCATGTCCATCAAGCTGGTGTATATCTTTTTGAAAACTCTTCAAATTGCAAAAGGAATTACTCTTTTTGGATGTGACGGATTCGAATTTACAGACAATCAACCCATAAAAGCCCACGGTTCACACTACTTTGTCAAAGAAAATGATACAATTTCCACCAAAAAACTGGAAGGAGATGGCGCTGTGACTTTTCGATTGCCAGATAGCATTGATGAGATTCGTTGCAGTCAAGAGAATATTGCGCCACTCTATGTTCTTCCTGCAGTAAAGGTGTAGCATTTGATCATCAGTGTACCAGCAACAAGTGCCAATCTTGGTCCAGGGTTCGATACATTGGGATTGGCTCTAGATTTGAGAAATATTGTTAAGATTAAAAAGAGTAGATTCTTTAGTATTTCTATTAAAGGTGAAGGTGCCAATAATGTTCGGCTAAAGGGAAATAACCTGTTTATCTCCATATTCAACGAACACTACCGTAAGCTAGTAGGAAAAACAGATAAATTTCGATTTACTTTCATTAATAAAATTCCTCTTTCAAGAGGTCTTGGAAGCAGCTCCGCAGTGATTGTAAGTGCCATTGCTGCTGCCTATGCAATGGCGGGTGTTGCTATCCCTAGAGAAAAACTTCTGAATCTCGCACTTATTTATGAACCCCATCCGGACAACATCACTCCCGCGGTAATGGGGGGATTCAATGTGGCAGTTGTCGAGAACAACAAAGTGTATAGTCTGAAAAAAGAGATTCCTCAAAGCCTCAAAGCAGTTGTGGTTATCCCCAACAGACCTATTTCCACCGCCCATTCACGCACAAGGCTTCCTAAACGTTTTGCTATGAGTGATGTGGTCTATAACGTTTCGCGCAGTTCACTTCTTACCGCAGCCTTTTTTAGTGAAAACTGGGAGATGCTTCGTGTCGCGTCTATGGATAAGCTGCATCAAGATATTCGAATGCGCGGGCTGCCCGAACTTTTTGAGCTGCAAAAGCTGGCGCTGCAAAAGGGCGCTCTTATGAGTACGCTTTCAGGAAGTGGTTCCACATTTTTCAATCTCTGTTATGAATCCAAGGCGAAAGAGCTTGCCAAGGTTTTAAAGGATCGATTTGCTAAATACCAGGTAAAAATACTCGATTTTGATAATAAGGGATTGATTATCGAAGAGTAGTTTTGGTAAAAAGCTATTTTTTGATATAATTAGCCCCAATGTCAAAGCCAGTAAGAATGTGCATACATTGCAGACAAAGAGAGCCGCAAGAGAAGCTGATAAGACTGCAATGTATAGAAAAAAAAATTACTCGTTACCAGGGGGTTGGAAGAAGCTTTTACATATGCAATTCCTGCTTGGATAACAAAAAACTGCAAAAAAGCCTCGCTCGAATCTGTAAAATAGATCCAATTTCGGCTTTGAAAATGTTAAAGGAGATTGTAGATAATGGACAAAGTTCGAATCCATGAGATTGCCAGTGAACTTGGCCTCAAAAGCAAAGATGTACTTCAAAAAGCTCAGGAGATGGGATTAAAGGTTAAGTCCCCATCCAGTGGAGTCAGTTTTGAAGAAGCGGAAAAATTGACAGACTATATTATCAATGGACCGGCTGAGGCTGTGGCTGCAAAACCGCAAGAGAAACCGAAAAAGAGTGCTCCAAAAAAAGAGGAGAAACCAAAAGAAGAAGTGAAAAAAGAGGCAGAAGAGAAAGTTGCTGCATCTAAAAAAGAAGAAGAGAAGCCACAAGAGAAGAAAAGCGTTGAAGAGTCTTTGACGCCACCATCATTGAAGAAAAGACGGGGCCTTGTTATCGTGAAAAAGAAACGGCCAAAAGTTGAGCCAAAAGTTGAAGAAAAAGAGGCGAAACAAGAGACGCCACAAGTTACTGCTGAAGAAGAGACTCCTTTAACATTGAAAAGAAAGCCGAAAAAAGCGAAAAAGAGCACTCCGCCTGCGAAAAAGAATGAAGGCAAAAAAATTGAAATTCTTGAAGATAGAGACCTGAGCGATGTGAGTATGGAGCTTGAAGAGGAGGTGGTGGTCCTTCCAGATTTTAGTGAAGAGCTTCAAAAAGTCGAAGAGGAGCAGAAACCAAAAGAGCCACAAAAGAAAAACAAACAGGTCAAAGTGGCAAGAAAAAGTTTTGCGATAGAGCAGCAAGGGATCAGTCGAAGCAAAAAGAAAAAACGAAAGAAGAAAGAGAGTAAAAGCGAAACTGAAATCAAAGTCGTTGAACTCCCTGAAGAGGTCCGGGTCTATGAATTTGCCGAAAAGATTGGCAAAAGCGTTGGCGAAGTGATCAAGGTACTTTTCAACCTCGGTATGATGGCTACAAAAAACGACTTTTTGGATAAAGAGACGTTGGAGATTTTGGCTGAAGAGTTCGATGTCGAGATAAAAATCAAAAATGTGCTTGAAGAGCTTGATTATGTAAAAGTGTATGATGCCGTTGAAGATGATTATCTTGAAGAGAGACCTCCGGTCATTACTATCATGGGGCATGTCGATCACGGAAAAACATCACTGCTTGACTATATCAGAAACTCTAAGATTGCCGAGCGCGAGGCGGGTGGAATTACCCAGCATATCGGTGCTTATATGATCGAAAAAGATGGAAAGCGTATCACTTTTATCGATACGCCGGGACACGAAGCGTTTACCGAGATGCGAGCTAGAGGTGCGCAAGCGACAGATATCGCAATCATTGTGGTCGCTGCAGATGATGGAGTCAAACCACAAACCGTTGAAGCCGTGAATCATGCAAAAACGGCCGATGTACCTATGATCGTGGCAATCAACAAAATAGATAAACCGGAAGCAAACCCGGATCTTGTAAAATCACAGTTAGCTGAAATCGGTATCACTCCAACCGAGTGGGGTGGTGAATATGAGTTTGTGGAAGTGAGTGCAAAAACGGGGCAGGGCGTGGATGATCTATTGGATACGATTTTACTCCAAGCAGAGATCATGGAACTCAAAGCCAATCCAAAAAGAGAAGCTAAAGCAGTAGTTATCGAGAGTTCTTTGGAAAAAGGTAGAGGCCCTGTTGCCACGGTCATCGTAAAAAACGGTACGCTTAGAGTTGGTGACCATGTTGTTTGTGGTGTAGCATTTGGTCGGGTACGAGCTATCATCGACGATCTTGGCAAAATGATCAAAGAACGAAAGCCAAGTGAGCCGGGAGTCGTTGTAGGGCTTGACAAAGTACCACCTGCCGGTGAGATCTTGGTTGCTGTGAAAGACGCTGAAGAAGCGAGAATGTATGCTGAAAGAAGAGCTGAATATGAGAGACAAAAAGAGCTTTCCAAAACAACGAAGGTAAGCCTTGAAGAGCTCAGTCAACTCGTCAAAGAGGGACAGCTCAAAAAACTTCCTGTAATCATCAAAGCCGATACACAAGGAAGTCTCGAAGCGATTAAAGGGAGCTTGGAAAAACTCAAAAACGAAGAGGTGAAGGTCGATATTATCCATGCTGGTGTTGGTGCTATCAGTGAAAGCGATGTGACTCTCGCAGACGCCAGTGAAAATGCCGTCATTTTGGGATTCAACGTACGTCCGACAGGTGCAGTGAAAGAGAAAGCGAAACAGCTCGGTGTCAATATCAAAACCTATTCTATAATCTATGATCTGATCGATGATGTAAAAGCGCTTCTTTCTGGAATGCTCAGCCCAATCATCAAAGAAGAGGTTATAGGACAAGCCGAAGTACGAGAAACGTTTAACGTACCAAAAATCGGTACTGTCGCAGGATGTCTTGTGACTGATGGTGTGATTGAGCGTAATGCGAAAGCGCGAGTTATTAGAGATGGCGTTGTGATTTATGACAGTAAGATAAGTTCGCTTAAACGGTTCAAAGAGGATGTGCGAGAGGTGACCAAAGGGTACGAGTGTGGTTTGATGATAGAAAATTTCAACGACATCAAGGTAGGCGATGTGATCGAAGCTTATAAAGAGGTCGAAGAGGCAGCGACGCTGTAAGGAGAGAAAAATGAAGAAAGGTCTCAAGGAAAAAAGAGCTGCGTCTTTGCTTCGTGAACTCATAGCTGAAGCTCTTGGAACACTCGATGATGCAATGCTTCGAGGTCTTACCGTTACAGAGGTGGACGTGAAGCGGGGAATGTACGATGCAGATGTTTATCTCGATAAGTCGATCTATACGCCCGAAGAGCAAAAAGAGATACTCAAACATCTTAAACGTGCCGCTCCGATCGTACAGTCTTACTGTTTGGAATCAAGTGGTTGGTTCAAATGTCCGAAACTTCATTTTAAGTTCGACGACATGCTCGAAGAGCAAAAGCGAATCGAAGAGCTTTTTGCAAAGATAAAGGACGAAAAGTGAGTTTGGAACAAGAGATCAAGCAGATCGTTGAGAGTTGCGGTGCGAAGCTTTATGATATCGAGACGGTAAGTGATCGGGGCAAAACGATCTATCGCGTGACAATTACAGCACCCGAAGGGGTAGATCTGCAAAAATGCGTTGAAATCTCCAACCTCATTTCCCCACTGCTCGATGTACACCCTCCAGTGAGCGGTGACTACAATCTCGAAGTAAGTTCTCCAGGAGTAGAGCGAAAACTGAAAAAACCTTCCCATTTTGAACACTCTGTCGGTGAAAAGGTGCGTGTAACAAAAAATGATGGAGAAACAATCGAAGGCGTTTTGAGTGATTTTCGTGACCATACTCTCACGCTTCAAACGAAGAACGGTCCAATCGAGATTCCTCTTGATCAAATCACATATGCAAAGACCATTTTTGAATGGTAAACTACGACAACTTTTTTATGGATATCGCCTTGCAAGAAGCATGGCGATATCAGGGTCTTACCTATCCAAATCCAGCGGTGGGCGCGGTTGTCGCGATCAATAACTGCATTATAAGCAAAGGTGCTCATACGAAGGCTGGTGCTCCACACGCAGAAGTAGAAGCGATCAAAAATGCATATTACACTTTGACGGGTGATGAACACGTTCTTCATCTACAAGATGCTTTGGAACTCCATGAATATCTTGTAGCAAACGCAAAAGATCTTTTCCATAATGCGACAATCTATGTTACATTGGAGCCTTGCAACCATTTTGGCAAAACTCCGCCTTGTTCACTCCTGATAAAAAAGTTGGGTTTTCAAAGAGTCGTTATCGCTTTGAAAGATCCCAATGAGGAAGCGGCAGGTGGAGCAAGTTTTTTACGAAACTGTGGCATAGAAGTGGATATTGGCATACAAGAGGAAAGAGCAAAGGTGTTGATAGAGCCATTTCTTCAGTGGCGTTCAAGTACATTTACTTTTTTCAAGCTCGCACAAGCCTTCAATGGCGTTATAGATGGCGGCATTATCTCTGGGGCAGAGTCAAGAAAGTATGTCCATGCCCTTCGTGACAGGATAGAACTCCTTGTTATCGGAGGTAATACCGTTCGTACGGACAGACCAATTCTCGATGCGAGGATGGTAGGAGGAAAAGCCCCCGATATTCTTATCTATTCAAGGAAAAAAGAGTTTGATACAACTATTCCTCTTTTTCAAATTCCAAACAGAAAGGTCTTTGTTGAAGAGAGCCTTGATAGGATCAAGGCGTATCGTTACGTTATGATCGAAGGCGGAGAAGGGATGTTGGAAGCTACAAAGGATCTAGTAGATTGGTATCTTTTTTTTGTCGCTCCTATACTCAAAGAGGGAAAGAGTTACCAAGTGCCACAAAAACTTCAATTTTTACACCAACAAACATGCGGAAAAGATATGATGATATGGAGTAGAAATGGATAAACAGAAAAAAATTGTTACGATGTTTGACAATATTGCAAAAAGTTATGATTTAGCCAACAGGGTTCTTAGTTTTGGTAGTGACATTGCTTGGCGAAAAAAAGCGTGCCAAAAGGCATATGATCTGTATAACAAAGATCGTGTAGAACAGGTTACGGATGTAGCGTGCGGGACAGGTGATATGCTGGGTTTTTGGGAGAAGATGGCACAAAAGAGAGGATTGGAGATCGAACGCTATGTGGGTGTTGACCCCTCACGAGGTATGTTGGAAGTGGCAAAGCAGAAATTTCCTCATTTTAAATATATGGAAGCGTTTGCGCAAAGTTTGCCATTGGAAGATGAAAGCAGCGATTTTGTGAGTATCACCTATGGCATTCGCAATGTTGTGGAAAGAGAAGAGGCTATCAAAGAATTCAACCGTATATTAAAACCGGGGGGAATGCTTGTTATTTTGGAATTTACCAAAAGGGAAAAACGCTCTTTGATGGATGGGATAGTTGAATTTTATATGAAAAGGGTGCTTCCAACCATTGGAGGATTGGTTTCAGGCAACAAAGAGGCGTATGAGTATCTGCCAAACTCTATCGATAACTTTTTGACAACAGAACAGCTTATCAGAGAGCTTGAAAGAAACGGATTTGTCATGCGCTATGTACGAGGGTTCTCCTTTGGCATATCAACGCTGTTTATAGCACAAAAACAAGATTATGGAAAAATTACCTAAAAATTTAAAGTTTAAAATCGCACTCATTTTTCTCGTCCCTGCTATTGGACTGCTCTTTTTTTCAAGCAGTTACGTATATGAAAAGTATAGTGCCTATACGAAAAGCCTCTATTTAGAACAAACCGTTCGATATACCAAGCATACGCTCAATCTCATTAAGAGCTTACAAAAAGAGAGAGGCCTATCAATAGCATGTTTACAAAGCCATACCTTTTGTCAAAAGCTAAAACTTCAGCGTGCCATCACCAATCAAAAGATACACGAGTACCAAACGTATCTGTTGCACAATGCTCAGGTATACTCTCCATTTATGCAAGATCACTTCAATACAATAGTTGAACGCATCAAACGTATAGAAGCTCTTCGAAACACCTTCGATAAAAATAGGCTCGATATGATAGAGGTTTTAAACCGTTATTCAGCGGTGATAAAAGAGTTGATTCACAGTATCGAACTGCTTGAACATGACTTTTTGAATGATACCTTTTTTAAAACGATAGTGAGTTTTAACACCATATTGAAAATTGCAGAGATTAATGGACAAGAGCGGGCACTTATTGCCTATATGATTGGCAATGAAAAGAAAAACGATACTCTCTTTCAAAAGCTTTTGCGTTTAGAAATTGAATTGCAAGAGTTGGAAAAGAGATTAAAGCATGTTATGCCGGTAAAAATACGAATCGTATACAATAAAACGATCTCTTTGAAGAAAAAAGAGCAGATTCAAACAATCAAACAAAAAATCATCAATAATCGACCAGTTGCTATAGATAAAACGAGATGGTGGCGCATTGCTACAAACTACATCGATACACTTTTTGTGGTAGAAGAGGCTATTTTAAAAGATATCTTGGCATGGAAAGAGAGGCTCAAACATGAGGCGCAAAAAGCTCTTTTTGTCAGTATAGCTATTTGGTTAGGCGCCATTGTATCACTTCTTTTGTTTGTGAAGATTTTTAGCTCTCTTTTGCATGAATTTACTCAGTATTTCAAAGAGAGTGAATTAGAGAAGCGAATGGCTACGATTTTTTCCAAGTTCAGTGAAAATATTCTTTTTATTCATAACGAGATCGCTCTTTTAAATGCCTATGCAATTTTAATCAACAGAACAGAGCTGTTTCAATTTCTCTTTTTATTTGATTGCAAGAGGCATGAAACGCTTTTTAGTGAAAATATTACTCCGGCTGCGATTTCTGAATTGCAAGAAAAATATATAGTAGATTTGATTCAAAAGGCAAAAAGAGAGCAGCAATACTATTTGGAACATTTTCCAAAACTTCCTAAAGAGTTTGGGGGTATCGAGGGTTTTTTAGTATTTCCTTTACATTATAAAAAAGAGTGCCGATATCTGTTGGTAGCAGGCATCAAAAATGTAGAAGATATAAAACTCCATATTTTAGACCAGCTCTATCGTATGACAGAACTTTGTGTGTATGGATTGGAGCAGATTGAATTGCAACAAAAGGAGAAAGCGCTCACGCAAGAGCTCAAGCTTTTGAGTCATACGTTTAATGCTCACGAAGCTATTACGATTACGGATGCTTCTGGCAAAATTTTACGTGTCAATAAAGCTTTTGAAGATATTACCGGATATAAGGCCGAAGAGGTAATCGGCAAAAATCCTTCCATTTTAAAATCTGGGATACATGACAAAGAGTTTTATCAGCAGATGTGGGATGCGATAAAACATCAAGGATACTGGAAAGGCGAAATTTACAATAAGAAAAAAGATGGGACGATCTATCCGGAAGTTCTATCTATTACCGCTATCAAAGATGAAAATGGAGAAATTAGCAATTATGTAGCCCACTTTTTTGATGTATCGGAGCTCAAAGAGGCGGAAGATGAGATAAAAAAACGAATAGAACTTGATCTTTTGACAGAAGTTTTTAACCGTAAAAAGATGGTTGAAGAGTTGGAAGTTGTACGCAAGAATGCCATTAAAGAAGGGTATTGTAATGCTTTTTTCTTTATCGATTTGGACAACTTTAAATATATCAACGATTCGTATGGACACTTTGTAGGAGACGAAGTATTAAAAGAGGTTGCGAAAAATCTCAAAGCAGTTGTGAAAGATGGCGATATAGTAGCTCGAATTGCCGGAGATGAGTTTGCGCTTATTCTGGTCGATCTTGCCAAAAATAAAGAACAAGCTGTTCATAATGCAACTTTGGTTGCAGAGAAACTCATTAGTGAATATAGCGGACAAAAACAGATAGGAGGGTATGACCTCGATATCAATTTCTCTATAGGGATCTATATTTTTCCAGCTGGTGAGCAGAGTGTGGATGAGATCATAACCAACGCTGATATTGCTATGTACAACTCGAAAAAGAGCGGAAGAAACAGATTTACCTTTTACAATGAGGCGTTGGATCTTGAGTCAAAACGCTTTTTGGTTATGAAAAAAGCGATTGAAAGAGGGCTGAAAGAGAAAGAGTTTGAGCTTTACTATCAGCCGAAAGTCGATGCAAGCAATGAAAAAATTGTTGGTATGGAGGGGCTGCTTCGCTGGAATTCAAAAGAGTATGGATTGCTGTTCCCTGATAAATTTTTCCCATATACGCGAGGCAATCGTCTTTTATATGAAATTACCGATTATGTTTTGGATGAGGCATTGCAGATGATTCAGATACTCAGAGAATCGGGCTATTTAGAGGTAAAAGTTTCAATCAATATTTCAGCCGAGCAGTTTATAAACAGAAAATATGTTGAGACGCTATTGAAAAAGATACAAAATAGCCATTATGCAGATGGACTCATTTTTGAAATCGTGGAAGATGCGTTAATCCAAAACGTGGAATATGCAAAAGATTTGATCAAAACATTTCGAAAATATTGCGTGGAAATTGCAATCGACGATTTTGGAACGGGATACTCTTCTTTGAGTTATTTGCGAGATCTGGATGTAGACGAGATCAAGATCGATAAAAGTTTTGTGTTAGATCTTTTTGAACATCAAAATGACAAGTTGGTTGAAAAAATTATTGAAATAGGAAAGATTTTTGGGTACAAGGTCACAGCCGAAGGGGTGGAAAATGCGCAGTCCATGCAATTTTTGAAAGAGAGGGGCTGTGATTATCTGCAGGGATTCTATTTTAGTCGGGCGGTTCGCAAAGAGGCGATTTTGAGGATGCTTGGATGAATGTCTACACTGTTTCACAACTCAATGAGCAGATCAAAAATCTGTTAGAGTCCCACTTTGTGGAGGTGTATGTCGAGGGGGAGGTGAGCCGACCCACATATCACACCAGCGGACATCTCTATTTTAGCCTTAAAGATGAAAAGAGTGTTATCCGATGTGTGATGTTTCGAAGCGCTTTGGCGAAAGTGCCGTTTCGCGTAGAAGATGGGCAAAAACTTATTGTAGCTGGAAAGATAGGCGTTTACAAACCAAGAGGCGAGTATCAACTCTATGCTACCGAACTTCATCCTTCCGGTGTTGGTTCTTTGCAATTGGCATTTGAACAGCTCAAAGCGAAACTGGAGAAAAAGGGATATTTTGCCTCAGAACTCAAAAAGCCGCTTCCAGATTTTATCCAAACTATTGCCTTGGTAACTTCCCAGACAGGTGCTGCCCTGCAAGATATGCTCCGTATCATTCAAAACAGATGGCCTTTGGTGAAAGTCTATGTTGTCGATACGTTGGTGCAAGGGAGCGATGCAGCACCTATGATTGCAAGATCAATAGCCTATGCCGACGGTTTGGGTGTTGATGTGATCGTGGTGGGAAGAGGTGGTGGAAGTTTGGAGGATTTGTGGCCATTTAACGAAGAGATTGTGGCTGATGCCATATTTGAAGCCAAAACGCCTATAGTCTCGGCAGTAGGCCATGAGATCGATTTTTTGATCAGCGATTTTGTCGCTGATCTTCGGGCGCCAACACCAAGTGCGGCGATGGAGATGATTTTACCGGATCGGCAAGAGATGCTGATGCATCTTGATCTGCTAATGCAGCGCCTTACAAAACGGATGCAAACGATACTTCAACTTAAAACCCAAGAGCTTGGTCATTTGCAAAACTCCCTTTTCCAGCTCTCTCCCCAAAAGCGCCTTGAGTTTTATGAAAAAGAGATTACCATTATGAATGAGCGGATGAATGAAACTATTACAGCGATATTGAAAAACAGTTCGCATGAGATACCGCATCTCAAAGCGCTTTTTGATCAAAAAATTGAGTGGATATGGAAGCAAAAAAAGCAAGACCTTACATCATTGCAGCAAAAGCTCACAATGACAATG
Source organism: Nitratiruptor sp. SB155-2 (assembly GCF_000010325.1). Taxonomy (GTDB): domain Bacteria; phylum Campylobacterota; class Campylobacteria; order Campylobacterales; family Nitratiruptoraceae; genus Nitratiruptor. The sequence goes on from NC_009662.1 coordinate 424,629, forward strand.
GAAGCAAAAAAGATACCAAAAAACAGTGCACAGATGGTTAAAAATGGAAAACCGGTGTCACTTGAGGATATAGATGTCGGAGATGAAGTAGAATTACAAGATGTACACTATAAAGCGTTGGCGAAAATCCTGTCCAAAGATGCATTATAAACTGTTTGTATACGGGACACTTAAACAGGGGTATTGCAATCATCACTATTTGCAAAACGCCATCTTTTTAGGAAATGCGACAACATTATATCCATATCCGATGATAGCGCCCAAAAAAATCTATTCCTATCTCATTGATATTCCTGGCAAAGGCAAAAGAGTGCAAGGAGAGCTGTACGAAGTGGATTTGAGAACGTTGAAACAAGTTGACAGACTCGAAGAGGTGCCCCGCTATTACTTTAGAGCGAAAATTGAAGTGAAGGATGAGCAAGGAAATGTGCATGAAGCCTATACCTACTTTGTGACCAATCCTCCACCATTTTCGCAAAGGCACTGTTTAGAAAAGTTTTAATCCAAAAAGCATATCCACAATCATAGTACTGCTTTTTTGTGCCACTTGGTCCATAAATTTTTCCCACGGATCCTCTTTAGCCCAGATGGCTTTTCGAACACCGCTTATCTTTTCAAGCTCTTTTTTTGCTGAAAAATAATCACCTACCTCATCGATAAGTCCCACTTTTTGAGCCTGTCGAGCCGTAAAAATATGTGCTTCGGCAAATTGATCTTTGTTTTTTGGATCCAGCCTCCTAGCTTTCGCTACATCATGGACGAACATATCATAGGTGTCGTTGATGACTTTTTGCAGCTCCTCTTTTTCGTATGTTTTCCAAGGACGAAATGGCGTTCCGGCCTCTTTGTATTTTCCGGCTTTGACCACTTGTGGAGCAACGCCAAGTTTATCGAGCAAGCCTTTAAGATTTGGAGCTTCTAAAATCACACCGATGGAACCAACTGCGCTTCCTGGATTGGCGATGATCTTTTTGCTCCAAATAGATGCATAGTAGCTTCCACTTGCCAGTGTTCCGGCGGCATAGGTGATGACCGGTTTTTTAGCACTGATTCGTTTGATGGCTCGCGATATCTCAATACTTGGGGCTACCGCACCTCCCGGTGAACTGACAACGAAAAGAATCCCTTTGATGTTTGGCTGTTCAGCCAACTCTATTTTTTTGAGGATATTTTTTGCATCGATTATCGGGCCATCGAGTCGTATCTCCATAAGGTTTGGCTTTTGCAGCGTCGTTTTTTGAAAAGCTCCTAAGAGAAGTATGAGAACTAATAGTAGAAGGATTCCTTTGAAATATTTTTGCAAAAAATCAAGAAATGCCGTAAGAGGTGAAAAAAGTGTTGAAAAAAAGGAAGTTATGGAGTTTTTATTCTCTGACATGTTCTTCTCCTTGAATATAGACTTTTTTCGGTTTTGTGGTATGTAAAATTACATGGAGATAGAGATCTTCAACATTAGTTAAGCCTTCTGGTAGATCGATGAGTTGCATGTCCGCATCTTTTCCCACAGCTATCTCACCTCCCTCAAATCCAAGAGCATCATATCCTGCTTTAGTGGCACGGATAATCAGCTCTTTCGCAAATGTGGTAGCCTCTTTGTTAGGATGGACAAAAAGGGCGGCTTTGAGTTCTTCATACATATTGAGCGAATAGTTGGAACTGAGCCCGTCTGTAGCTATGGCATATGGAATGGATTTTATTTTTTCAAGGTCCAAAACACCGTTGCCAAGCAGCCTGTTTGAGATGGGACAGTGGATGATGTGGGCGTTATATGAAGCGATGGTTTGAATCTCTTCTTCATTGGCCCAGACCATATGGACAAAAAGGGTATGAAGCTCTTTGAAAAGTTCAAGAAAGCTTTTTGTGTCATTCACAGGTCTTGTCTGATTCAAAAACTCTTTGAAAAACTTGGCAAACTCCCCACTTCCTTTGTCGAGCCACTCTCGTTCAGCCCTGCTCTCCATAAAATGCACAGACACCAAAGAGCCATATTTTTTAGCGATATCGAGTGCTCTTTTGGCCAAGATGTAATGTACAGAGTAGGGCGAATGGATAGCGACAGCTGCCTTGAATCGTTCGTTCTCATGCTTTTTACTTTGATGAAATCGCTCCAAAAAAGAGGCATACATTACATCGGCGGTTGCAGCGTTTGAACCGATCACTTCGTTGAAATAGACGACTTTCAAAGCCGAATCGATGCAGGCTTGCAGGTCCTCTCCATAACTACTAATTGCGCCTATAGCGGTGGTTCCGGTTTGGATGATGGACGATAGGGTTTGCTCTAAACATGCCCCGTCACATAGCGGCAAGAGATCTTCTCGGTGTCGTATGACACTGTACAGCCATGGGATAAAGTCACCATATTGCAATGTTGCTTTGTTTGCACTAAATTCCAAATGGAGGTGAGGATTTGCAAATCCTGGGAGCAAAAGAGAATTTTCATCATGTTCGACTGCTGCATTGGGATATTTTTTGATCAAATTCTCTACCGTATCGATAGCTTCGATTTTTTTATCAAATGCAACAGCTTTATCTTGTATGATTGTTTGCGGAGTAAGAATTGCAAAAGGTTTGATAATTCGCACCGAGTCTCCTTGAAATATTTGATATAATCATACCTTAAAATAATACCGATAAAAAAGGAAACAGAATGAAAGTGATGGTCATTCAAGGTCCCAATCTGAATATGCTTGGCATTAGAGAGCAACATATCTATGGTCCTATGAAACTGGAAGATATTCACAAGCAGATGAAGAACTTCGCCGATGCGAATGGATTGGATATCGAATTTTTCCAAAGCAATCTTGAAGGCGAAATAGTCGACAAGATTCAGGAGTCTTTGGGAGATGCTGATGGTATCATCATCAATGCAGGAGCTTATACACATACATCCATTGCTATTCGTGACGCGATCGCAGCGGTACAGCTTCCCACAATCGAAGTGCATTTGAGCAATGTATATAGGCGTGAAGAGTTTCGACAAAAAAGTATGATTGCTCCAGTTTGTGCAGGAGTGATCACAGGTTTTGGACCATTTAGCTATCATCTTGCGATGGTTGCCATGCATCAGATTTTTCAAGAAATCGAAGCGCTCAAAGCGCAACAACCTCAACAGGCGTAAGCCTTTGGAGGTTTCATGAACTATATACTGAAAAATGAAAATGCTGTTTACTATGAGTGTGGTTTCAGCTGCGACAATGAACTTTTCATCGCTTTCAATAACGAACGATATTTTATCACGGATGCCCGCTATACTACGGAGGCCAAAGAGCAGATAAAAAACGCTGAGGTTGTTGAAGCTCGAAATCTTTATAAAGCTGCAAGAGAGATTATCCGAAAAAGCGGGGTTAAACGAATCTATTACGATCCAAATGATTTCAGTTGTGCCGATTTTTCTGAACTTTCAAAGCTCCGTATTGATTGGAGAAAAAGCGTACATCTTTCCTGGAAAAAACGGGTCATTAAAAGTGAAGAAGAGATTGCGCTTATCAAAAGATCGGTAGAACTGAATGCCGAAGCATTTGATGTTTTTGTGAAAAAGTTGCAAGAGTGCGAAGGGTGGAGCGAAAAGCGGCTCCATTTTGAAGCGATTGCATATCTTAGTAGATTTGGAGAATATAATCTCAGTTTCGATCCCATTTTCGCCATCGATGAAAACGCGGCAAAACCTCACGCACTTCCTAGTGAAAAAAGATTAGAAAAGGGTGATCTTGTACTCTTTGATGCCGGTATCAAATATAAGCGCTATTGCAGCGATCGAACGAGAACAGCTTTTTATGGAGAAGGCATTCAATTTGGAAAAGAACAAAGATTTTCAAATCCAAAAATCCAAAAGGCCTACGATGTAGTACAAAAAGCGCAAGAGCGTGCGATCGAGGCCGCTAGAAGCGGGATGAGGGCAAAAGATCTCGATAAGGTTGCACGAGAGATCATCGACAAAAGTGAATTTAAAGGTGCATTTGTCCACTCTTTGGGACATGGAGTCGGTCTTGATATCCATGAGATGCCTTTCATCAATGCAAGAAATGAACAGATTCTTGAAGATGGTATGGTATTTACTATTGAACCTGGCATCTACATTCCTGGCGAGTTTGGTATCAGAATAGAAGATATGGTTGTTTTGCGAAACGGACGGGCAGAGGTATTGTAGGTGCGAAAGAAGCTTAACGAAAATCTCGTTTTCTATTTTGATCCGCTCTATCCAAAAAACTTCTCCAAATACACAAAAGGTGAGATAGCCATCCTCGGAATAGGAGGCAATCTTGGCAATGTGCGGAGGCGTTTTCGCAAACTGGCTCTTTATCTTACCTCTCATCCACGTGTACAACTATTACGAACGGCGCCAATACTTAAAAACCCACCTTTTGGTTACTTGGAACAACCACATTTTTACAATTCCGTCATTGTTGTACAAACTACGCTCTCTCCGAAAGATCTGTTACATTTTTGCCTTCAAACGGAAAAGCGGTTCAAGAGGCAAAGAAGTTTCAAAAACGCTCCACGAACACTCGATATTGATATCTTGTTTTATGGAGAGAAGAGAGTCGAACAGAAAAATCTTACAATTCCGCATCCACACTGGAGCCAAAGAGATTCGGTACAATTGCCCCTACAATACCTGGTGGAGGGGCTATGAGATTTGTTACCATTACCAGTGGTAAAGGTGGGGTGGGAAAAAGCACTATTGCTGCAAACATTGCCTATCTTCTATCAAAATATGGCTATAAAGTCGCTATTTTTGATGCAGATATAGGTTTGGCCAACCAAGACATCATACTCAATGTAAAACCAAAATATACCATTTTGGATGTTTTGAAAGGCAAAGTCCGTTTTTGTGACGCGATCGTACCAATCAACGACAACCTTTTTTTGATTCCTGGAGAGAGTGGCGAAGAGATCTTGTCATTCGACAACGAAGCGCTTTTAGAAGAGTTTTATAAAGGATTGGAGCAGTTTAAAGATTTGGATTTTCTTATCATCGATACCGGTGCTGGAATTGGTGAGAGTGTCCAGAGTTTTGTAAGAGCTTCTACGGATACCGTTATTATCACTGTTCCAGACCCTTCAGCTATAATGGATGCTTATTCTATGATAAAATATTGCTCAAGAGTGAAAGAGAGTGTCAATATCGTTTTAAATCAAGTGAAACATAAGAAAGAGGCATTCACTCTTTTTAAAAAACTGGACAGTGTTGCAAAAAAACATCTTGAAAAGAGTATTGATCTCAAGCTCCTTGGATTTATACAAAAAAGCGGTGTTGTCGAGGAAGCTACAAAAATGAGAAAGCTTGTGGCAAAAGAGTTCATAACATCACTACCTGCTATTCAAATGGGAGATATTGCTAAAAGATTGACAGATTCGGTGGCAAAAGATGGAACAAAAATCAAAGAAAATGCAAATATTGCAGTTTTTTTCAAAAGATTGTTACAAAAATTTTAGAGGTGCGATATGAGTAAAAAGATAGTTGTGGCAATGAGTGGTGGAGTAGATAGCAGTTATACCGCTAATCTATTGCAAAGCAGAGGGTATGAGGTTATCGGTGTCTATATGAAATTTCACCCAAGGGAAGAGTATCATCAAAAAAACATTGCGAACATACAGAAAGTCGCGAAACATTTGGGCATTGAATACCATGTGCTTGATCGGACCAAGGAGTTTCAAGAGCGCGTTTATCAGCCTTTTGTCGATAGTTATGTAGCAGGTCTCACACCCAATCCATGTGCTATGTGTAACCGAGTGATGAAATTTACCGAACTAATAGAGTTTGCAGATGAACTTGGTGTGGACAATGTAGCTACGGGCCATTATGCGAAAACGGATGGTCAATTTATCTATGAAGCTACTGACAAAAGCAAAGATCAAAGCTACTTTCTCTTTAATTTAAAAAAAGAGTTTTTGCCAAGAATCATCTTTCCTTTGGGTGACTGGTACAAAGAGAATGTGAAAAAGGAAGCAATGAAAATTCTTTTGCTCAAAAGCATCGCAGAGCAAAAAGAGAGTAGTGAGATCTGTTTTGTGGAGACAAACTATATCGATGTACTCAAAGAGCATACCGAAGTGGAAATGCCAGGAGAAGTGGTCGATACACATGGCAAAGTGATAGGAGAGCATAAAGGGTATATGCACTATACGATAGGCAAAAGAAAAGGTTTTCGTCTTTTTAAAGCGCACCAACCTCACTATGTTCTAGATATCATTCCCCATAAAAACAGGATTGTCGTTGGTACGAAAGAGCAGTTGGAAAAGAGGCAGATCGTTCTTCGTGGACTGAACATGTTTTTGGATCAAAAGGAGTTTGATTGCTATATCAAAATCCGATACCGAACCCATAAAGTACCGTGTCACGTAAAAATTGACGGTTCCGTTGCAAGTGTGACCCTTAAAGAGCCCGTTTATGGTGTTGCAAAGGGACAAGCGGGCGTCTTTTACGATGAAGAGAAAGTATTAGGTGGTGGCTGGATAGTTTAGATATAATTGCAAAAACTTTTTAGGAGAGCAGATGAGAGGCTATAAGGTTTTCAGTGGTACCGCACATCCCGATTTTGCAGCTGAAATGGTTCAGTATCTTGGTGTTCCCATGTCACAGGCGACTGTGAGTCGGTTTAGCGATGGGGAGATCAATGTTCAGATTCAAGAATCTGTTCGAGGTAGAGATGTATTTATCGTCCAACCAACAGGAGCTCCCGCAAATGACAACTTGATGGAACTCCTTATCATGACTGACGCATTGCGCCGATCATCGGCTGCTTCCATCACTGCTGTGATGCCCTATTTTGGATATGCACGACAGGATAGGAAAGCGGCTCCTAGAGTACCAATCACTGCGAAACTAGTGGCAAATATGCTCGAAAAAGCGGGTATCACAAGAGTGATCACGATGGATCTGCATGCAGGACAGATTCAAGGATTTTTCGATATTCCTGTAGACAACCTCTATGGCTCTATCATTTTCAAAGAGTATGTCAAAAGCAAAAATTTGCCAAATCCTGTCATAGCGAGCCCTGACATCGGTGGCGTTGCCAGAGCCAGATATTTTGCACAAAAGCTGGGATACGATATGGTTATCGTCGATAAGCGAAGAGAAAAAGCGAACGAATCGGAAGTGATGAACATCATCGGAAATGTGGAAGGAAAAGATATCATCATCGTTGATGATATGATTGATACTGCTGGAACCATCGTCAAAGCGGCTGCTGCTCTCAAAGAAAAAGGAGCAAATTCAGTGATGGCTTGTTGTACCCACCCAGTGCTAAGCGGGCCAGCATATGAACGAATAGAGAATGGTGAGTTGGATGAACTCGTCGTTACCAATACACTCCCCCTCAAAAGAGAGAGTGAGAAAATCAAGGTACTTTCAGTTGCAAACCTCTTTGGTGAAGTGATCCGAAGAGTGTACTACAATGAAAGTGTCAACAGCCTCTTTCGGTAAAAAGGTCCCTATGGAAAACATACGAAACTTCTCCATCATCGCGCACATCGATCACGGCAAGAGTACCCTTGCCGATCGCCTGATCCAAGAGTGTGGAGCTATTGAAGATAGAAAGATGAGTGATCAGGTGATGGATACGATGGACATAGAAAAAGAACGCGGTATCACCATCAAAGCGCAAAGTGTGCGATTGACCTACAAAAAAGATGGTAAAGAGTATATCCTCAATCTCATCGATACACCGGGGCACGTGGATTTTAGCTATGAAGTGAGCAGGTCTTTGGCTTCCAGTGAAGGTGCACTTTTGGTGGTGGATGCAAGCCAAGGCGTCGAAGCGCAGACGATAGCCAATGTCTATATCGCGTTGGAAAATGATCTTGAACTCATTCCTGTCATCAATAAAATCGATTTGCCTGCAGCTGATCCAGAACGAGTGAAAGCCGATATAGAAAATACCATAGGACTTGATTGTACCGATGCGATCGAAGTAAGTGCCAAAACAGGGCAGGGGATCAATGAGCTTTTGGATGCAATTATCGAGCGTATTCCAGCCCCTTCAGGCGATCCAACAGCCCCTACAAAAGCACTCATCTATGATAGCTGGTTCGATAGCTATCTTGGAGCGCTTGCGTTGGTACGGGTTTTTGAGGGAGAGATCAAAAAAGGACAGGAAGTTCTTGTCATGGGTACAGGAAAAACCCATGAAGTGATTGATCTCATGTATCCTCACCCCATCAATCCTCAAAAAACGAGTACGATCAAAACAGGTGAAATCGGTATCGTTGTAATGGGGCTTAAAAATATCGGTGATGTGCAGGTGGGTGATACGATTACGGATGCAAAAAATCCCACTCCTGAGCCGATAGAAGGATTTGAAGAGGCAAAACCTTTTGTATTTGCAGGTTTGTATCCCATCGATACGGATAAATTTGAGGATTTACGAGAAGCACTCAATAAACTCAAACTCAATGATGCCGCTATTGCATTCGAACCAGAGACTTCAGCCGCCCTTGGTTTTGGTTTTCGTGTAGGGTTTTTGGGTCTTTTGCATATGGAAGTTGTCAAAGAGCGGTTGGAGAGAGAGTTCGGGCTTGATCTCATAGCTACAGCGCCTACGGTGACATATAAAGTCAAAAAAACCGATGGAGAGACGATCGAGATTCAAAACCCAAGCGAACTTCCACCTCCCCAAGAGATCGATACCATTTATGAACCATATGTGAAAGCGACGATCATTACGCCGACTGAGTTTTTGGGAAATGTACTCAATCTTTTAAGCGAAAAAAGAGGCGTTCAGCTGAAGATGGACTATATTACCCAGGATCGGGTTATGCTTGAGTATGAAATCCCGATGAATGAGATCGTGATGGATTTTTACGACAAACTTAAAACTGTCACGAAAGGATATGCGAGTTTCGATTATGAACCAAGCGGGTATAAAGAGGGGGATCTTGTCAAACTTGACATCCGAGTAGCGGGAGAAGTGGTGGATGCACTCTCCATCATCGTTCCAAAAGAGAAAGCTCAGTATAAAGGGCGAGAGCTTGTCAAAAAGATGAAAGAGCTGGTCCCTAGACAGCTTTTTGAAGTGGCGATTCAAGCAAGTATCGGAAATAAAATAATAGCTCGTGAGACAGTAAGTGCCATGCGAAAAAATGTTACCGCCAAATGTTACGGTGGGGATATTACGCGAAAACGAAAACTGCTTGAGAAACAAAAAGAGGGGAAAAAGCGTATGAAAGCCATCGGGAAGGTGCAACTGCCGCAAGAAGCCTTCTTGAGCGTTTTGAAAATAGACTGATGCGCTGTCTTTTATGCCAGGATTTTTCCTGGCAAATCATTTGTAGAACTTGTCAAACCAATCTTCTAAAGCCCACAATAAAACGAAGAAAAATTCTTGATCAATTTGAAGTGATCAGTTTTTATGAGTATAGTGAAATAGCCCCTTTGTTGCATACAAAACACCACTATATCGGTGCTTCAGTATTCACAATCATGGCAAGAAATTCCTTTGCGATGTTTGGAAAACATTTTGATCAAAAGGCTACTGCTGTAGCAATTGATGATCGAATCAAAAGGAGTGGATATTCCCATACCGCCATTTTAGCGAATGCTCTAAAGAGTGCAGTGATTCAAGTTTGCTATGGCGTGTTGCGAGCGAAAAATGATGTAAGTTATTCTGGAAAATCGTTGCAGTATCGACTCAATCATCCAAGAGGCTTTGAATATAAAGGACCCAAAACAGATATTATCTTGGTTGATGATATCGTTACGACGGGAACGACATTAAAAGAGGCTTATAGCGAAGTGAAAAGAAGGGGAGCAAATCCCCTCTTTGCTTTGACGTTGGCGGATGCTCAAGAGACAGAAACAATATAGTAGGTCTCTTTACCTTGCACTTTTTGCAACGTGACGTTATATTTTTGCGCCCATTTGTTGAGCTCTTCAAGAGCAATCTCTTGTTTGGAAGGATCGGAGATTTTTACTTTTAAGTGAGGAACGGAGTTGGAAAGCGCTACAAATCCTCCATAATTTTTGAGATGATCATGAAGTGCAACGATATGTTTTTTAATCTTTTCAAAACCTGGAGTTTTTTCTTCGATTGTTTGAAGCTGTGCCAATGTAGCACTATCAGGATGGTATCCAAGCTGCGTAAGCAAGCCTTCATTTTCTATTTGCATCGAACCTCCTCATGCTTTTTTCTTATGTTACAAAAGTTTGAGTAAAAGTTTGCTTTATGGCTTATACCGATTCGCGCAAGTTACAGAGTTTATTGATTTATTCTACTCCTCTTCCCATTCGTAAATCTGATACGCCTTGAATACATTTTTTCTATGTAATTCTTTATAAAGTTTCATATTTTTGTATTGTGGTAATGTGATTTTTGTGGTAACTTCGTCAAGCTCAATACCTTCTTCTATGCCTTTCTTGATCTCTTTTCTTAGTTGTTGTAGATACTCTTTTGTAAAGATATACGCTTTACTGTCATATTTCGTACCATGTCCCCCGATAATGTATTTTAGTTTGAGAGAGAGAATGAAATCGATTGCTTTGAGCCAGCCTTCTATATCACCATCGCGTATGGAAGGAAGCCTATCATTGAATATAATATCCCCTGCAAAAACAACCCCTTCTTTTGGATAGAAAGCTATGAGATCTGATTTTGTATGAGCTGGATGGGGAATTGGTATGACTTGAAGTTCATTGTCAAGAGTGATTGACTTAGTCACATAGTGTGTCGGTAACACGAGTTGTGTATCTTTGTACGACTCTTTGGTGATGTGTTGTTGCATTCTCGTATTCGTATTATTTTGATACTGGTACTCTATCTCTTTCGTACCGTATATTTGTACGCCAAGCGTAGCATAATAAGAGTTTCCTAATATATGGTCATCGTGATAGTGTGAGTTAATAACATATTTTATTTTCTTAGGTGTTATTTTTCGAATCTGTGCAACTTCCTCTTTGGCATACAGATAGGTTGGACCTGTATCGAATACCGCAACGCCATTTTTTAATATCACAAAACAGCTATTACTGATGTTGCCGTTATTGTGCTTATTGGGTATTTCATTTTTTCCAAAAAAGCAATAGACATGAGGTGTTATCTTGAGTGGAGTTAAACTATAGGATGCTGCAAAAGTAGATAGAGCGATGAAAGGTATCAATAAAGAGCCCACCATGTATCCTTCATTTTTTTACATTATAAATAAAATTTGTAAATGATTTATAAATAATTTTTGTTTCTCATGTATGAAGGATTTCTATGGTTCAGGAAGTTTTTTGTAGTGGCTCCGGATGCAGGAACTTTGCCCTATCCCTTAACGATGGGGATTAGAGAGCCACTGTCAGTGGATTTGCAATTAAATGGGTCAATTTGCTTCGATATTTTTAGATGTTCTCCACTGATAAATCTTGCGTAATTATTCATAATTTCTGTCGAGTTTTTATGCCCAACTATCTGTGCAAGTTCCATTACAGATACATAACCGCTTTTTAGCATCGCGGTAATAAAAGTATGTCTTGTCGCATACATTTCTCTATACATCAGACCGCTTTGCTCAATCACTTCTTTCCAGTAAGGATGAAGTTTTTTTGCGTCCCAAAACTGATCGCCTTTTGAGTTTGTGAACAGATAATAGCTGCTGTTTTCAATCTGATCCATCAGATATGGAACGAGTGCATCCAGTATCGGAACTTCTCTGATTGAATATACCGTTTTCGGAGTTGTGGTTTTTCCATACCTCCTTGCTTTAGAGACGTTGATTGTGCGTCTTTTTAAATTGACATCATCTTTCGTCAAAGCGATTATTTCACCTGGTCGCATTCCTGTAAAAAAAGCTATCGCCAAATAGTTTCTAAACCAACCGGATGCGGTCGATAAAAGCAATTCAACTTCATCAGATGAAAAAGGCTCTTTATGCTTTTCAATATGCACTGGGAGCTTTATCTTTCTCGCTGGATTATCTTTAATCACACCATACTCGATGGCTGTGTCAAAGATGGATCCAAGCAGATTGAGATATTTGCGTACCGTTTTTGGTGTCTTATCCCGCAATGCAAACGCACTCCACTCTTTTATCTCACCACGTGTGATAGCGTCTATATCTTTGTCAAAGACCTCGATAAGCTTATCAACCTGTTTTGATAGCTCATCATATGTTTTAAGCTGCTCTTTTAAAAGCAGATATTTTTCGGCATAATAACGAAAGGCTTTTGGGGTCTCTTTTGCCTTCAATTCGGCTTCGAGTTCCCCGCTGATAATCTTTGCCTCAAGCTTCGGGATAAGATGTTTTTTAACCAGCTGCCGATTAGCCTTTGTATCATCTAATCCCGTGCTTTTCTGCTTGGGCTTACCGCCTACCATAAATTGCAGATAGAGCTTTTTGCCACGTCTGAAAATGCTGACCACGTTATTCCTTTCCGTGCCAGCCGAAAACCGATGAGCCATTATGATACCATTTTTTGAAGGATTTCATCCACAAGCGGCTCGTGAGACTGCTCTATCCACTCTTTTATGGCTTCTATCTTCCAGAACGGATCACGCTCTCCATTCGGGTGAAAATAGTGAATGCCTTCTGTAAATGTGCCATTTGCCTTTCGTTTTTTAAGCCAATCTGCGGACCTACCTATCATTGCCGCCATTTCAGCAGTGTTAGCGTAGATTTTGCTCATGGTTTATCCTTTCCCCTTTTTCAGTCTTTCAAGATGTTTCCTTTTCTTTATAATCTCCTGTTTGCGTTTAATGGCAAGCATCAGCTCATAATCATTAAGCTTGGTGTTCTTTGCCGCAAGCTCATCATATGCTTCTTGAAGCATTCTGATTTCTATTTCATTTTTTGCTGGGACAAAGTACCTGGATTTTTCTTTTGCTACTCGTTCCCAATCGGTCTCACTATCAAGTCGTTCAAAGTATTCATCAAGGCTTTTGCCATATAGTTCATCAAGCGTTGGCATTTGTGATCCTTATCCAATCGTTTACAATCTTATCTCTCAATATTTGGATTCTTTCTTCATCATAATCTTCAAACTCAATTTTTTTGCCATTCAAGATGACAACAAAACTCCAATATTGCACATTGTTGAATTGGGATTTATACATCTTCGTGACCGCATCGATCCTGGATAGATCGATATAGTTGTCATCGTATTTCTTAATCATTCGCACTCCTTTTAATGCATTTATATCTAAATGGTTTTATTTGAATTTCGCTATAATCCAATAAATAAAAAATGTTAAAAGAGCATGGATATGTTTGAAGCAATTCATCAGGATTTATCTCCAATAGATAAATTTGTCCAAACGCTACATAAAACCGAGTATGTGCAGCAGCATAACAACGAGATCATCAGTGATAAAGAAGCCAAAGAGATTTTAGAGCATGCCAAAAACACTCTTGCGTTTATAGATGGCTTCGTTGATATCATCGATGATCTTACTTATGATAAAAGTAGATTTGAGGAGCTTGTTTTCAAGCTTGACGATGATTACGATATGCTCAAATCTTTTACCACCAGACTCTCTCCAGTGATTAAATCACATGCTGAACTCTTGGACATTTCCAATAAAATCCTTGATAAGCTTATGATTGCCCAAAGAGAATTGGGGCTTATCATCGCAAACAATGAAAATAAGGCTTAGCAGATTATACGAACGGGACTTATCAAAAATAAAAGATAAATCCGTTCATAATCAAGTCAAAAAGACCATTCAACTTTTATGTAAGAACCCATCGCATCCTTCACTGCATAATAAACATATTACCTGCAAGCGTGCAGACAATCTTTACAGTGTAAGAGTGAACAAAAACTATCGCATTTTGTATCTTTCGTATGAGGATTACATAGAATTGCATAGGTTGTTAGACCATGATAAATACGATAGATACACTAAAGATTGCTGATCACATCACCCCTGCTATATTGGTAGCCAATTCCACAACTTGAAGCCATTTGTGATTTGGTATATCGGCTTTTTCAAGCAAATCGCAGATATAATCGATATTTGCTTCTTTTGTCCACTCTAATGACTTGTGCAGTGGTTTATCTCTTTCTCTAAATCTTTCGTGCCAAATCAGAACTGATAACACTTGCAAAGGGATTTTTTCATCTCCAGTTGCAAAAGCCATTCTAAGCAGCTCCATTTGAAAATAGTATATTTTTCTTTTATCCGCATTTGATAACTTGTCATACTCCTCTTTTGTTCTATCTACCAATTTTTTGAAGTTTCTTCTTATTTTTTTATATACTTTATAATCAATCTCTATCTCATACGCACCATCATCTATATATGTTGATGGGTCTTTAGTGATCTCGAACAAGGCAACGCAGAGCGTCAAATACGCCCAATCTTTCATTGCTCCTTTAGGCAACTCAAGCTGTGGTTTGCTCTGCTTTAGCAATGGTTTCGGATTCACTCTTGCTAAAATGCTCATGCCAGTTCTCCTTCAATACACTAAAGTCATTCTTTTCATCATCTATAATATGAATAAACTTATCATCGACTCCTACAACTTTCACTCGTTTACACCCCTCTCTGTTGTATCTTTTTCGATACCAAATTTCTCCCCTTTGTGGCATCATACTTGCTCCTTCACCTTTGGGATATATTCATTCAAAACATCATCCAACGTGATCGTTTCACTTTCCAACTCTTTTAAAGCTTCCGCTCTTCCTTGCTGGTATGCAGCTTTTAGAGCTGCTTCGAAAGTATCAAGGTCTATGAGCTTTAAACCTCTTCTATGTGGTTTTACCTGTTCAACTTTTTTCATTGCTTCGTCAAAAGTTTCTTCAACTTCACTCTTTTTAATGCCGCCTGGCAGATATTCACCATCTATGTTTCTGCCGACTCTTTTGAGATTTTTCGTTTTTTCAAGCAATCTTTTTTGGACACTTTCTCTTGTGACATATCCTTTTTTTGGTCCATACAATTTGCCTATATTTACATAGTTGAATACCGTTGACTCTTGAATGCCAAGTGCTTCTGCCGCTTCTTTGTATGTCATCAGTTCCATTTTTTTATCCCCTTTCTTTTCTTTCAGGTATTCAGCCACCTTTTTTGCTCCTTTTAACACCAATGGTGTCTTTTTCTCCTTGAGTGCAAAGTAGTCATCACATAGGTCTTGAGGTTTCATTGTTGTTCTCCTCGAAAAATTTTTCAAAAGTTTCTTTTTGTACATACATTGTTTGCGTGCTGCTCAGTCCGAATAAGATTACGAGTGTCTCATCAACACCTATAACCACAACTCGTTCGTCAAGTCCATGTGCATTGTCTTTTAGCTTATAGACTCGTCCTTCTTGGATTTTTGTTTCAGTAGATATCTCTCCCATTGCATATCCTTTTTGGTTCGTTTTTTCTGTGCTTCTGCGTTTGATTGTGCGTTTTTGTATTTGCCTAAGACGTTTAGATGGTATTGCGTGCTTTTTGATAACTCTTCAATCCTTGATGCAACGTATTTCAAGTGATGCGCCCACTCTTTAAGCTCCTCTTGCTCTCTTGCAAGTGAGCCTGCAAGGTCAAGGATTTGATGTTGGAGCATTATCTCTTTGCTATTGCGTTCTTTGCATGCCAAAAGCTCAAAGCGTAATCTTTCAATCTCTTTATTTTTTCTTGCTATTACTCCCTTGTAACCACTTATCCGTGTGGACATATTATCTGAAGCAGGGCAGTTGGCTGGGGCAACAGACACATGAACATTGCCTTTTTTAATTTCGGTTAGCAGTTTTGCTGTAAATTTTCTGAACTCTTTGGCTCTTTCACTTTTGATGAAAAAGCCAAGCATATGAACGCCTTCGAGTGTCCAGCGGGTGATATATCGCTTAAACTTCTCATCCCATACTTCAATGTAGTGGATGTTTTTTAGGATTTCGTCTTGGTGTTGCTTCTTATGATCTCTAATTGTTGAAGCACTTACACCATATCCTAATGCAACCTCTTTTGTAGATAGCGTATCGCTATCATCTAAATGAAGTTCCAAATTTTCAAATTTGATGATTTTCATAGCAAAACTCCTCATTAATGAAATTATATTTTGAAGTTTACATCATTAATGAGGATTTGTCAAGAGTTTTATTTCATAACTGAGGTTTTATGTTATTGAAAGTTTCATAAATGAATAAGCGTCGATTTTTTCGACGCTTTAAAATTTCCCTATTTGTCGAGGTTTTCTAATGTCTCTTTGAGCAGTTGCAAGACTTTTGTCTGTTCTTTTAGTTTTTTGTTTTCAAGTAAAAGCTCTAAAGCAACTTTTGCTGTTTTTGGTATTTCATCAGTAGAAGCCCACCTGCTTACAGTTCCCGCAGGTATACCAATCCTCTCCGCCAGCTCTTTTTGCGTAATTCCCAGTTCTTTACACACCTTCTTTACTATGTTTTCTTCCATCTTTGTCCTTTAGCACAAGTGTTACCATTATTTCATTTTTCGTTTCTTCATTGAGAAATGACTCAATGAACACGATCTTCTCTGTTTCGTCCATTGTGTCTAATATGTCTATAATTTTATCCAAAAGCCGTATTTTGAATTGCCTAAGTTTTTCTTCGTATGGTGATGTCATTTTTTCTCCTTTATGTATAATTTGTTTGAGAGGGGCAAGAAAGGAAAACAATGTATATTTCTTTTAGCACAAAAGAACTGGCACCAAAGGGCAATATGAGAAAGCTACTCCCAGTTGCTCTTAAGCCAGATGAATATGCTCATTATGCTTTACAATATGCTCTTGAGCAAGTCAAACATATTGATGATCCCTCAAAAGCAGCTAAAGAATTTAAATCAAAAGCCAATGAATTTATGGAAGCTTTAGTAAAACAAGAAATGTAAAAACATAAAGCCATTTTGCCCCTCTCCGCCAACTCTTTCTGCGTAATTCCCAGTTCTTTACACACCTTCTTTACTATGTTTTCTTCCATCACTCCAACCCTTTCCTAATCACAAAATCAAACATATTTTCAGTAAGCATTTTTCCAGCTTCTACAAGCGATCCATGTTTAACTTTTTCGACTATTTCTTCACCAAGTTTTTTATGTTTGTTGATACTCTTCGGTTTTGGACTTGTCAATAGATTCAGCCCTTTTAGTGTGAGTGATATGCATAAGAAATGTTGATAAGGCATAGGTTCAACCGGTCGTTTTGTATCAGGGTATGATGAGGAAAAAGTTATAAAGCCATTATTTGTAAGCCACAATATCGTTTCTGAAAAAATCAAGTTTTTTTCAAACATATCGATATTGATATTAAGTTTTTTAAACTCATCGGCAAACTTTTCGTCTATCTCAGCCAACTCTTTGTCTACTGGCTCTATGCTTATACATTTTGGAAATTCCTCATATAGCCTTTGAAAGATGTAGCTGCTATAGAGGTCAAACAATTGTATGTTTTTCATCTCTATGCCTTTTTTATAATTTTCTTCTAATTTTACCGTTTTTTAATAATTTTCCTCCTTCACAAACACTCCGTCTTTGCTCATATAGCCTTTTCTATCCTTGATCTCCTCATACGCAGCCTTGACGCATTCTTCAAGCTCCAAGCCAAGCTGTGCTGCCATGATTGTGAGAACCACAACCACATCGCCAAAAGCGTCAATCGTGTCTGCTTTTTTATCTTTTTGAATTGCTACTGATAGCTCTCCCAATTCCTCATCCAATTTCATCCATTGCGCTTGTGGTGTAGAGTTTTCAATAAGGCCTCTATCGTCCGCCCATCCTCTGATTAGTTTGAATGTCATTTCTGTGTTCATTTTTTTTATCTCCTTCGTTTTATGAGAGCCCTATATTCTCTGTGGTAGCATGTATTGCAAAGTGTCCCATTTTTTCTCCATTTGCAGCTTTTCGAAGTGCCACACACTTTACATTTATTTTGTCTTTCAGAAACTCTTTTTGTAACGAGATGTCCATCGAAAAATATTTCATCAAATGTTTTGCATCCATATTCGGCATGTCTTTTGTAAGCTCTTTGTAGTTGTCGTTTATTTAATCCAAGAATATATGCCCATTCACCTATTGTGTGAATTTCTCCGTTATATTCAATTTTTGTTAAATCTTCTTTATTATTTTCCTGCGTTCTCCAATCAACCCATCTGCAATTAGCAGGTTCATAATCTCCATTTGGATCTATCCTGTCTAATGTAGTACCTTGTGGACGCTCTCCCATGTCTTCTACAAATGCATCGTAGCTGTTTAGCCATCTTTCACAAATTTTTATCCTTTTTTCTTTATATGCTTTCGGAGGATCGTATAAACATCTTCGTCTCATAGCTCTCCAACTATTGTAAGTCAATGTATTAGTTGGATGCTTCCATTTTTTTCGAGAAGTCATTCTGACAACCATCCTTCACCTCCTCTTGTTTTGTATGTTACATTTGCATCAATTGCACCTTCTATATGCTCGATAGCATCTGCGATTAATTGGGCATAACCAGCAATATCTCTAAAATTCTCAATATAAAGTTCTTTTCCATTCGCAATTCTTGCTATCTTGTGTAAGATCATTTCAATGCCTTCAGCTACGGGTGGATGTTTAGTAATATTTGGATTTGCTTCAAGTACAATTTGTTTGAGCTGCTGGCTTATTTTTGCTTGTCTGTTGAAGTCCCCATAAATATTACCTCGCTCTTCAAGAATTTGCTCAACCATTGTCATCCTCCAGCATTTTTTCTACATCTTCGACGCTATACGCCACCATGCTAATACCTGCAGCCTCTTTGATTTTTTCAAGCTTATGCATTTGGAGCTTTGTGGGCTTGTTCCTGCCAGCTTTGACCTCTATACCCACAAACTTGCCGTTGCAGCAGGCGAGTATGTCTGGCGTGCCAGACTCATTAGCCGCAATGACCTTCACTGCATAGCAGCCCCTCTTTTTTAAAAAGTCCAGTATCTTCTTTTGTATCAGCGATTCTTTCATAGACTCTCTTTGTGAAGTTTTTCTTTTTGACGGCAACCGATTTATAGACCTCTTTGTCTATGTAGTCGGTCAGCAGATAGTAGACCTGTATTGGTTTTTTTCGATTGATATTGCATTGCCTGCACCGTCTTTGCACGTACTTGCTCGTGGAGTAGCTCATCGAATAAACTATAAGCTTGTCATAGCCGCTCAAATCAACGCCCTCTGCGTCAGAAGTTGAGCTGAATACGTCGGCTTCTTTGAATATCTTTTTCAACCGCTCTTGCTCGCCTACGAAGTGTGCCATAATGGCCATACTTTTTGAGTCGTCAAAATGCTCAAAAATGTAGCGGATTTTTTCGTTTGATAGAGGCTGATACTCATTGTCTATCATCAATCCGCCACCAGTGAGCATATACTCGCCGTTCATCAGCGCCATTGTACTGTCAGCCACATACTCTTGGCCGTTTTCAAGATATAGGATGCGATGCTTGCGAAGTAGATTAATCCTTGTTTTTGTAATTTCATCAAGTTCAACTTTACAAACATGATCCTCTGGCTCATGTTTAAAACCAATCTCTTTGCGTGTGATTTGCACCATGTAGGGCGATAATTTTGCTTTTATGAGTGCTTCTTTTGTGAGTTTGTATTCGGTTGTCTTTCTACCGCCGATCCATCGTTCTACTGGTATGCCGTAATGTGCAAACCATTGGTAAAAATTTTTATATTTCCTAAACGGACTGTATGAACAGATATCAAGAGCGTGAAAGCATTGGCTATAAGACTCGCTAAACGGCGTAGCAGATACATATATAATAATGCGGTCTTTGCAAAGGTTCTTGACCGACTTTTGCGTCTTGCTTGGCTTTGGATAGGCGCAAAGCGCTTGATGGAACTCGTCAAGCACGACAACGTCTGGATCGGCGTTTTGTATCTTGTGTAAGGATTGGTAGTTGATTACCTCATACTGCTTTTTGCAGCCAAAAGCCTCGATTTGCTCCTTGATATCATCTATCGCCGCTTTCTTTGTAAGTATCAGACAGCTTTGAGCCTGCGATTTCTCTATGGCGTAGAGGAAAGTACCGGTCTTGCCAGTTCTTTCCTCAGCAGCCAATATTGCGAATCCAAATTTTGATGCCTTTTGGTATACTAGTTCACCCAACTCCTTTTGATGTGGCAGATACTCAAACTGGGACATCGTTCTTGATGTAGCAAGAGTTGTATATCGGGCAAAACTTCTCTGAACACATGAAGGAGTTGGGGTTGGGTGGAAAGAGGATGTCGAGCTTGCCGAACTCGTCATTCGCCTCTTTCCACAGTTTTATTCGTTTCACTATGTCGTCAATCTTTCGTTTCGTGCCTTCAACGTCGATCTGCACTTCCATTACGTGAGCGCCGATGTTGTTTTTCAAGAAGACAACGTTTTCTATGATTGCCTTGTCTTGCGTTTTGATGTCGTTTACCTCCGCAAGGCGCTTATATATGGAAAGCTGCTCGATATATTTGCTTGGTTGCACTTTCCTTGTGGATGTCTTGATATCTCTTATCTTTCCGTCTGGGTTGATAGAGTCTGTGGTCCCGCCTATCTTGATGTCATCGTCAAGTTCAGCTTCGAAGTAATGCTCTACCTGTATCGGGATGTCGACTTTTGGCACTATCTCTTTTGCGTACACTTCAACGCCTTTTACAGCATCGTCTTTCGCTTGTTCTGGTGTTTCGAAATCCTCAAAACGAAACTCTTCTTCCTCAACTCTTTTCTCAACAGTTTCTGCTGCTCTGTCTTTTGCTGCAGATAGGCTGAACGTTTTTGATCCAGCCTTTTGACTCTCCTCCCAAATCTCCTCAGCGCCAGCGTGGACACCAGTGCCTCGAAGTGTTTGGAAATTTCCAAAGCTCCTAATGCCTAATAGATGAATTTGCGCCCACCTGTATGGACAGTCAAAAAAACTGTGGACACTCGATGGGCGTATGAGGACGCTCATTTTAGAACCTTCGTTTTGGTTTTGCTGGTTGAGGCTCGTAGTCTCCAGCGATTGCAGGCTCTATTGATGTGTCGAATGGAACGTCATCTGCTGTGAAGCCTCCATCCTCTACTGGTTCGAATCCAGCAGCGCTGCTGCCGTCATATTCTTTGTATTTGAGCAGCTGGATGGAGTTGAGATACAAAGTCACACCTTTGTTTGGTCCATTGTCATAGATAGCCATCATACCGCTTATGCGTCCTTCTGACCCGTTGCCTATTTTCAGTTCTCTTGTCACCTCTACGGCTCTTGAATCGAATATTTTTACCTTTTTCGCTGTGCCATCTGGGAAAGTGGTTGATGTTTTGAAGTTGAACTCAATTTCTCCATCTTTGTTGGTCCTGTAACCCATGCTCTTTGGATCTCTTGCGTTTTTTGGTTTGTTATCCTCCCAAAACTGCTCGATTTGCGCTATGAGATCGTCTGCTTCCTTGGAGCCGTCTGGCAATACAAGCACCGCTTGGTATTGATTCTCTCCGTTTAGGTTTGGTCGCCCCTGTCCTGTGACGAACACCCATCTCAATTTGCCCCTTGGAGTAATGATTGGTTGTTTTGCCAAGTTTGCCATTGTTTCTCCTTTGTATATGTATTTGTATAGGTATTGGCAGATACCTATATCGGACGCTCTATCAAGCGCCCTGTATAGCTATCTTTGAACTTTCCTGTACTTGCCGTAGCCGTATGGCTCTATAATGTCCGTATCTTTGCTTTTTTTGATCCGTTCGAAAAACTCGGCTATGTAGATAGCCGCACCCGCTACAATCAAAAACAATGTCGCGAACAAAATGCTCAACGTGAGTGCAGTCACTGTGTCCATGATCTCTCCTTTCACCAGTTGCCTAAGATTTTCTTTGTCTTGGAATCGATCCAAAACACGCCGAAGAGGTAGCAAATTGCGTACTTGCGTTTCCTTTTGATTTTGAGTGCCATGTTTTTTCCTTTTATCTCCAATTAAGTTATTACGCTTTATAATTGGAATAGCCCTTTGGGCTAAGTTCGAAGATGAACGAGCCAGCTTGTGTATGGAGTGCGCCCAAGCTCCATGTGCCCGTTAAGCCTCGTAGGAGTTTCTCCTGCGGGGCTTTTTTTTTTTGGAGTGTTTTTAACGGGCCAGAGGTGGGCATCCCATAATAAGGAGGTGCACATGGAGCACATAAGTTGGCTCGCAACTTTTGCCTATCTTATGTTGGCTGTGGGCTATATACTGCTTGCGGTTACGCATTAGATAGGAAACGGTAGCGGAGATTGGGCGCTCCGCTGCCATTCTTACCATTCCATCCCAAAGTTTCTTGAAATAAACGAATTCTCAAAGAATGTGTGCTTCATTTCCCTTGCTTCACTTATCCTGTTTTGCTTCTCAAGCTTTGCCATCTCCTCTTTGAGAAGCGCATCGAAGTCCTTTGCCTTTTTGCCCTCTTTTGCCCCTCGCTTTAGTGCTGCTCTTTGAGCTTTTGATAGTCGTAGTGTTGGGTTCTCCATGATTTATCCTTTATGTTGGTTTGTTCGCTGGTATAATCTGTTATCTAGCATGGAAGGGGAGTAAGATGGATATAACTGTTTGCCAATTCATTCAGACTTATCTTTGGCAGATTCTTTCTTCGATTGTAGGGCCAATAATTCTGATAGTAGTTCTACTCTATCGTTGCACAACAAGACTATACGGATTAGAAAATGCAATGATAAAACTAAAACATACACCAAAAAAGAAACTAAAACATTCCATAGAGGATTTGTTATCCCAACATAATAAAAGAGCTTACAAAGGAGATAACAAATGAGCACCCAAAACATAAGCTCTATAGTTATTTTTATCGCTGCTTTTTTGATAGATGTGATCATAGTAGGACTCGCTTCTGTTTTAATTTTTGAAATTGCTACATTTTTAGGCGCTCCAAATTGGCTCGCCATGTCATTTGTGGTAATTTTTGGAGTTGTCTCTGGCAAATATCCACAATATCTGCCCCATAGTCTTATCCAAAAAGCCCTCAAGTCCCGACCCGATAAGATGGAAAGGGAGTAGGGTCGGGGCTTCAAAGCTTTACCGCTGTCGTGGCTCGGCTACCAGCGGTTAATAAGCCTCTTCCAGCAATCTCTGCTGGTGCTCTCCTGCCAAAGAGGCTGGGTTGTCAAATAGTGCGCACGTCAAGCGATACCGCTCAATAAAGCCATCCGATGATGACTCTATGAACGGTCTTTGATATGTTTTAAAAGCCCGGCACGAGGGCATAGTTTTTTAATCGCCTCAATAACTCGCTCTCCAGTAGGTGTGATTATCCCTTTGTCTATTTTGTATAGTGTCTTGATAAGAGTTTGTTTAGTCGTTTTTGCCTCTTTCGCTACGGTGCAAAACGGATCTTGTATACCTTTTGTCAAGAGGCAGTGTTGCAATTTTGCATAAAGTGACAATATTGGTTTATATTTTGTCAAGTGAACCCCTTCATTTGTCTATTTTCTTGTTATAATCTGTTCAAAGGTTTTGAACAAATACATTCAAAGGTTTTGAACAAATGTCTAATAAAATTGTAGACAAATTACAATCAAAAGTCAATAGTTTGACTAATGAACTTTCGCATTGGTATGAAAGATTGAAGTTTTTCAGGGAAAAAGTTCTTGATATACCGCAAGGGGAGTTTGCAAAAAGAATAGATACAGATGTAACAGCTGTAAGTAGATATGAAAGAGGTGCTGGTGCAAAGAAGATAACTTACAATATAAAAAGCAGGTTAAAAGATGCATTTGGCGAAGAGGTAGCACAATGGATCGCTACAGGCGAGCTGCCACAAATTGATCAAAAATCAGATGTCAAACCAGTATTGCAAACGAATGAGAGCTGCAAGGAAGGCTACCCTGTCCACATTCTCTCGGTCCGACCAAGCGCAGGCAAAACCACAAACTTCGAGGCGATAGATATTTTTGACAGTGGACAATCTGCGATCATAGACAAAATATTCATCAAAAAGCCCGTCAAAGGCAGACTCAGAGCCATGCAGGTAGACGGCTACTCCATGATCCCTATGCTTTTTCCTGATAGCTGGGTGATTGTGGACGAAACGAAAGAGTTCACTGGAGACGGGCTCTATGTGATCAACTTCGACAACGTTCTTATGGTAAAGCTTCTCGAGATGAATCTAAATACAGGCAACTTGTGGGTGAAAAGTGCGAATCCGGATTATGATAGCTGGGAGATAAAAGCCGACGATCAAAGACACTTTGAGATCTACGGCAAGGTTATTAGGTGCATCATATAATCCACAAATACCGTTGAATATTTCTGTAACATCTGGCATTATTTCGCTCCTTGTAAAAATGTATCATAAGAACGCTTTTAGTTCGAATAGTTATAATAAAATATGAATCGCATTTAAAGGCTTTGGAATGAGCGAAGGGAAAAATTTCAATATCCTGCCACGTGGGTCCGTTGAACCTACTTTGTTTGTAGAAGGACTCGGAACAAGAACGACAAAAGATAAAACAGTCATCATTTTTGATTTCATGCGACAACTTACCGATAATGACGTAACGATTGTTTCTTCTGTGGCTATTACCAAAAATATGGCAAGAGATATTATTTATAGAATATTCGATGTTTTTCCTGAGCTTAAGGACGAATTGAAAGATGAATGACAAATATAAAAAATATAAGATATTCTTTGCTGGAGGCATGGCTATGGCGGCACTAAGCACAAATGTAGCAAACGCAAATATGTACAGTTACCACGCAACGGAAAAAATTAGTGCCAAATATAGCAATACTCATTTTCAAGTTCCTCCAGTAGAAGATACAAAAATACTCAATGTCCCAGGTCATGTAGTCGATGCAATATTCAAAAAGGCTAAAGAACTTGGGTATGATCTTGAGAGAAAATACGATGTGGATTATGACGACGAAAATATTTATGTCTTGTTTTATTTAAAAAATGAAGCAAATCCGATTAAAGCAGCAATTGAAATAGTAAATAAATTAGATATCGACATCCCTCGCAATATCTTCATTAATATGATATAAGATGA
Source organism: Nitratiruptor sp. SB155-2 (assembly GCF_000010325.1). Taxonomy (GTDB): domain Bacteria; phylum Campylobacterota; class Campylobacteria; order Campylobacterales; family Nitratiruptoraceae; genus Nitratiruptor. The sequence goes on from NC_009662.1 coordinate 449,461, forward strand.
CCTCATTCGGTAGCGCTGGATATTACAGGAAAATAGTAGAAAAAGAAGCAGAAAACATAACATCATTTGAATCTAATGACATTGAATATGAGATTTTTTTGAGAAATATAGTCAGCAGGGCGTACTATACCTGTTTTCTGCACTGCAGGGACAAAATGATACAACAAGATATCATCCATCCAGATCATAATCTGTTTTTCAGCGACAACTCACATAGCAAAGTTATAAAAAATCTGCCTGCAGGGCTAAGAATGCAGCTCGAACAATTAAAGAATTTTCGTCAAAAGGCAGATTACAACACGACTGAGAAATTCTCCCTCCCATTGCAGGGGAAGCAGGGACGGCATCGCTTAACTTTTGGATCACCAGAACACATACTTTTATTTGTAAAAACTATACTGGAGTATGATTGCAATTAAATCACTTAAATTCCTCAGCTATCTCATCTGCTTTTTTTGCTTTTAAATAGACATTTTTTGCATTTTTAAGTAGTTTTATTAATTTTGGAATCTTCTTCCAATCAAGATATGCCTCTCCTTTTTTAAACATATTGTCAAAATCAGTTGTTCTTATAATGATGTCGTTTTGTCTGCCTTTGTTTCATGAAGCCCAACTTGAAATAAGAAATGTAAAGACAAGAAGTAACTTTTTCAGATCTTTTTCTTTATAAATAGATTCCCTATCAAATACTTGACAACTAATAGACAAATGATTTATAATCTATTAATCAAATGTCAATTTTTACAGGGGACAGGCTTTAACGGGTGTGCCTGTCTCTGTCTCCTGTAAAGATTGATAAAGGAGACGACATGTATAAACACCCGTTTATCTATGAAGCCATCAAAGAAGCCTTCGACGACTTTAAAAAAAATCATGGCTATAACCCGTCCGATATGATCGCCGATGAGCTTGGGCTGCGTGGTCAGAACCGCAAACAACAGCTTTACAACAAACTCAACCCGTACAGCGAAAAACACCTTAAGGTCGATGAATTAATCATTATACTAAACATGCTCTTAGATTCAAATCACATCGTTTTGAGGGCGTTGGCAAACCATTATGGATACACATTAAGCAAACAAGAGACCAGATCAAGCAAGATAAGCGTCATCCAGCTTGTGATGAATACAAATTTCGCCATGGAGATGGAGCTTGGAGAGTTTGCAAAAGATGTGATGGAGTCGGTGGAAGATGGCGAGATCGACTACGACGAAGCGGTGAGGTTGCGTAAGAAGATAAAGAAATTCAAAAACACTCTTGACGCACTCGACGCCAAGCTTAGAGAGATGACAGAATGATTATGGAAATACCTGCAATCAAGGCGCTTTCCAGATACGCCCAATGGGTTATTTGGAAAAAAGAGAGAGATACGAAAATCCCATATAATCCAAACAACGGCAAAAAAGCCTCTTCCACAGACCCTCTCGCATGGGGTGATATAGACGAAGCGCAGGCCGGACTTGTTAGGTATGGCGCAAACGGACTTGGATTCGTGCTCACCAAATCCGATCCGTTTGTTTTTATAGACCTTGATCATGTGCTAGATGAAAACAAACGAGTCAAGTGCGAATGGGCGAGGCAGCTGCTTAAAGAGATAAAGAGCTACACAGAAATCTCTCCAAGCGGTGACGGGCTGCATGTCGTCGTAAGCGGAAAACTTCCAGACTATATCAAACATAAAACAAAATTTGATGACGGCAGTGCGCTTGAAGTGTATGAGAGCGGACGATATATGACAATTACAGGCGAAGTGTTCGATGGCCGTGACGATATCAAAGAGCTTGATCTAAGTATACTTGGTGAATTTGCAGAGCATAAAATAGAAACAAAAAATGCTCCAGTGCAAATTGAAAGTGCAACCACACTTGATGATGAAGCCATCATCGATCTTATGAAGCGCAAGGGACAGTGGCCAGACGCTCCAAAAGATGGCGACGACTGGAGCAGTCTTGATATGAGCTTTGCGAACAGGCTTGCGTTCTGGTGTGGAAAAGATATAGAGAGAATGGACAGGATATTCAGACAGTCACCTCTGATGCGCCAGAAGTGGGACAGGCCGACTGCAGGCAGCACTTATGGACGCATAACGCTAAAAAAAGCATGTGACTTTGTGGACAGCGTATATGATCCTGCTTTGAGAAACGAAAGTGACTGTCCATTCGAGCCGTACAACGAAGAAGGCGGACCGAGAAACGACAAAGAGGAGAAAGACCCTCTATGGCTTTATAAAGTGCTTCTTACGAAAGGGATAGAGGTTTGGTTTGATATAAAGCTTGAAAAATACGGCATAAAGCGAAACAATAGAGTGGACTACATAGCAAAATCAAGCTTGCAGCAGATAGTCTTTGAAATTATTGGCAAAACGCCAAAAAATATTGCCGTGCCAACATATATCGGCGCATACGAGCCAAGCAAGCCGGAGAAGTGGGAAGAGGAAGGCATCAAGTATATCAATCTTTTCAAGCCGACTCCGCTTATGAAGGTGAAGCCTGTAAAAGAGATGCCAGAGATTGTGAAAAATCTGCTTCTCAATCTTTTTGACTACGACGCAAAGTCAATGGGATTGTTTATCAACTGGCTGGCGTTTATATATCAGTATAAGGAGAGAACAGGCGTCGCTTGGATATTCATGGGCAAGCAGGGCACGGGTAAAGGCTTGCTTGTAGATTTGCTCAAAAAGATATTTGAAGAGCATATGAGCTCAAATATCACCGATGCAAATCTTGATAGTCAGTTCAACCCGTATCTATACAACAAACTCATTGTGCATCTCAATGAAGTAAGTGCGGATAATCGAAAAAGCAGAATGCTTGTTAAAAACCGATTAAAAACATGGATCACAGATGAGACGCTTTACATAAACAGAAAAAACATGAAAGAGGTTGAGATTAAAAACTTCTGTAACTTTATCATAAACTCCAACGAAACGATCCCAGTTGATATAGAGGACAGCGACAGACGGTTCAACGTTATCGAGTGCAACAACGTCCTCAAAGAGCAAGAGTGGTGGACAACGGAGAGCTATCAAGAAATCTTGAACAATGCGGAAGGCTTTGCGAAGTATCTTGCAGGAATCAAGGTGGATCGTTCAAAGGTAAACGAAGTCGTAATGAGCGAGAAAAAGAAAGCTATCGTAGAAACCACAGAAAGTGTGTTGAAGCAAATTGCAAAAGCTTTGACAGACAGAGACATTGAGTGGTTTTTGGATAACGGGCTTGAAGGGGTCGTCGAGAAAAATATCGTTAATGATTTTCAATGGGAAGAACTGCAAGAGGCCATCACCACAGGGGTGATACCTAATAAATATTTGATGATAATCGTCGAGCAGATTCTTGGTGACAGCAAGACAATTACCTGGATCAAGCGCAATATAATCACACCATATCAAGTTGGTGAGACAACAGTGGTCAAAATGGCTGGAAAGCCCATCAGGGCGATAGTCGTGGGGTGATTGATGAGCGGTTACACTTTCTACACTTTAAGGTTACACTTTTGGAAAAGTTACACTTTAAAGTGTAACCCGACTAAACGAAAATCAATTTTTAATCAATTTTACTTAACAAAGTGGTTACACTTTGAAAAGTGTAACCCAAAGTGTAACCAAAAGTGTAACCACAGAGAATGCCTACAGAATGGGAGTTTTAATACTACGGTTACACTTGTTACACTTTTTTTCAATAAATTTTCTAAAACCCTTTTTATAAAGAGAAAAGAGGAAAAAGTAGAGAAAAAGAGAGGGTTTTACAATATATATAAAAGTGTGGTCAAAAGTGTAACTTTAAGGTTTGAAAATCGTATTAAGCGATTATTAAGAAATATAAACCGCAAAAATCAAAGTGTGGTTATAGGAGTGTGAAAATGGATAAGAAACTTACCCAGAAGCAGGAAAAATTTTGCTTGGAATATGTAAAAACCGGTAATGCAAGTGAAGCATACAGGAAGGCGTATAACGCAAATAAGATGAAGGATGAAACTATTTGGTCAAAAGCTTCAATATTGTTGGAAAAGGATAAGGTTAGGGCAAGGGTTGAAGAGCTACGAAAAAAAGCTGAAGATGAAGCGATCATGAGTGTGAGCGAACTTATGAAATTCTATACAGAAGTAATACGACACGACAAGACAACAATGAAAGACAGACTCAAAGCAGCTGATCAACTGAGCAAACTTAGAGGCGACTATACGCAAAAGATCGAGCACAAAGGTATCGTGCCGGTTGACGTGGAGATAGTCATTGGCAAAAATTAAATATATTCCACTAAAGCCATTTGAAGCGCTAGTGAAGCCGTATCGGTATAAAGTCTATTATGGCGGGAGAGGAAGTGCCAAAAGCTACAATTTCGCATTGACGCTGCTCGTACTTGCAAGCAAACAACCACTTCGCATTCTTTGTGCCAGAGAATTTCAAAACTCCATCAGCGACAGCGTTCATCGTCTCTTGAGCGATCTCATAGACAAATACCATCTGCCAAACTTTGAAGTGACGCAAAGAGAGATCAGGAACAAACTGACTGGAAGCGAGTTTATTTTTAAAGGGCTCAGGCACAACATCCAGTCCATAAAATCCACTGAAGGCGTGGATATATGCTGGGTGGAAGAGGCACAAACGGTGAGCGAGGAGAGCTGGCAGATACTTATCCCAACCATCAGAAAGCCAGGAAGCGAGATATGGGTCAGTTTCAACCCATACTTTGTAGAAGATCCGACATACCAAAGATTTGTAGTCAATCCTCCATCGAACGCTTTTGTCAAAAAAGTAACGTACAAAGATAACCCATATTTTCCAGATGTTTTACGAGAAGAGATGGAGTACGATAAAAAAACGGATTATGAGCGGTATATGCACGTTTGGGAGGGCGAATGTATCACCTACAGCGATGCGCAGGTATTTAGGGATAAATTTGCAATCGATACGATAGATGTTGGCAACTCTAAAGAGGTTTACTATGGTGCTGACTGGGGCTTTGCGGTGGATCCGACTACACTTGTAAGAGTGTGGGTAGTAGGAGAGTATCTCTACATCGACCAAGAGGCATACAAAGTAGGCTGCACCCTTGATGATACGCCAAGTCTGTTTGACAAAATCGTAGGCAGCAGGAGCCATATTATAAGAGCGGACAGCTCACGCCCAGAGACGATAAATTTTCTCAATTCAAGAGGATTTACGATAAAACCCGCTCCAAAATGGCCAGGAAGCGTGGAAGATGGGATCGAGTTTATGAAAAGTTTCAAAAAGATAATTATCAATCCAAACTGTAAGCATACAGCCGAAGAGTTTAGGCTCTATAGCTACAAAACAAATAGCGCTGGAGACATATTGCCGCAACTTGAAGATAAAAACAATCACTGCATTGATGCTATCAGGTATGCATTATCGCCTTTGATTCGCAAAAGAAGCAGTGCAAAATCAATGAAGATAGGATTGATATGAGATACGAAACACTCCCGTTTGAGACTTTACAGCTTGTGCTTGATGAAGAGAACTATAAAAAGGTACTTAAATTTTGCGCTGGATATGCGATTACATTCCCAAAAGGGAAAATTATACCAGAGCTCATAATGGATAGTTATAAAAAGATGCGAAAAGTTGGCATGAGCAAACCATCTACTGTGGCCAAGCTTGCTGAAGAATTTGGTAAGAGCAAAAGATGGATATATCAAATTCTCAAAGAGAACGGACTATGATAGACAAAGAAGCTAAAAAGCTCTATGAACATATAAAAGAGTTGCTGCAAAAGGGGTATTCTATCAAAGAGATAGAAGAGATCTTGCTTGAAGAGTTTGGACAGTTTAACGAAAAGGTCCAGGAATACATCGAGTCTGAAATAAAACCGACTTTGAAGAGTATTCCGCCAGAGATACTTATAGGACCTGAATTATCCAATGCGCTTTATGCAAATGCGAAAGAGGCAGCAAAAAGAGCGAGTTATCTCATCAAAGATCATATAAAATCGAAAAAGACGATCGGAGAACTTGCAAGGAAGCTTTATGAGGGGTATGGCTTTAGAGATAAAGAGGTGGTAGAAGTTAAAAAGAGGCTTCCAAAATATTTACAAAAAGAGCTTGGTAGTCCAAATGCCCAAAGAAAACTTTTGAAGCAGGTCAATAAACTCAAAACATCGCCGTTAAGAGCAGGTTATACGCAGCTTCTGGAAGCGATAGAAAAAGAAGACAAAAAAGCCCTGGATAAAGCGCTCAGAACCGCTATTGAGGAGAAAGCGAGGTTTTATGCCAACAGGATAGCGCAAACAGAAATCTTTAGAGCCAAAAACTGGCAAAACGCGATTGAGTATCTTGAAGATGATGAAGTAGAGTTTGTAAAGTTCGAGATGAGTTCCTCCCATCCAAAAACAGATATTTGTGATTTTTATGCAAAACTCGATATTGGCTATGGCAAAGGCATAGTTCCAAAGACCCAGATGAGAACGCTCCCCCTGCATCCGTTTTGCAGATGCAAATATGTGCCTCATTATCTTACGTCAAAAGAGAAAGTGCGATTCAAAAAGATCAGGCCAAAAAGTTTCAAGCAGGCTCAAAAAGAGACGATGGCGAAATTTAGCAAATATGAGCAAAAAGAGATCCTTGGTAGTTATCAAAAGCTTGAGGAGTTTAAACGAGGAGAGGACATCGAGAGGATTTTTAATAGATTAAGGCCAAAATATCCGATAAGAAAATACGAGGAGATTGTGGGGTATAATACAGGGATGAGAAAAATTGAAGAAAAAATTATCAAATCTGCTCAAAATATACAGGATGTAAAGAGAGATTTTCCTAAACTATGGATGTCAGAGGATAATTTTATCAAGCACATCGAGAAACGTATAGAAGCAGGGCATATTGAAAGCAAAGAAGAGTATATTGAAAAAACTTTGGAGTGTTTAGCAGAATGCGATATCTATATTTTTGCGGAGCATAAAAACAGCTGGGATAATTTATGCTACAATAAAGATAAGAGCTGGGCAGTAGTTTTTAACGAGCATGGTCAAATTATGACAAGCTATAAGATTGAACCTGAGCTAAAAAGTTTCGAGCAACTACATCTTGAGGTTGGAGCAAAGATAAAAAGAGGAGCAGCAAATGAAAGATTTCGAGAAACTTTTAAAAAATTACGAGATAGATATAAAAAGTTGGACAAGTGATCTTGGAGAAGGACATCTGTTTTTGGCTCACAGGGAAGCACTTATTCCATATGAAAATGACCAGCAAGTGATTGATTTAGATAAAAAGGCTCTAGATGTAATTGCAAGAGATAAAAGCAAGGGGAGCGATAAGCTTTTTTTAGAAAAACTGAAGTCTATTATTGAGCACAATATATCTGCCCACGCTGCTTGATTTCTATTTTTCTAAATCCTCCAACTCGCTTTTAATCTTATCCATATCCTCAATACCAATCGAGTTTAAATCATTATTGATAATCTGCAGCAATTTTAATCTTTCATAAGTAGGTGCCGAATAGCCAAGCTCTTTGAATGCTTCAAGTGTACTGAACTCTTTTGTAATATCTACAATGCTGAAGCTTTTTGAGTATTGGATAGTTACATCATTGTTGATGTTCAAATACCTACAAACAATATCAAATAGTCTTGCCTCAAAATCTTCCAATCTCATGGCAAAGTTGGATAATGAGCTATTGAGTCCTTGAAATTTGATATCAAGTGCGATTCCACTCTCTTGAGTTTGATTTGTGGTAAAGTTGTAGGTAATTTTGTCTATTAAAGCTTCAAGTTTTTCAATCTCTTCTTGATAGATGTTTGCTGGTCCTACTTCTGGAGCGATGAAGCTTGGGCGTGTCATCTCTTTCCCGTAGATGATGGCGTTGTCTGTGGACAGTTTTAACGAAAAATCACTTGGATTGTCTGCCTGGATAGTCAAGACGCTGAATGTTTGACCTCTCATAATCTCATCTAGTTCGCTCCTAAGATTGTAATGTCTTTTCGCGATTGAAGCAACCTGTGTGAATTCTCCAATATCAGGAAACTTCCCAGTCTCGCTAAAGATTAAAACTGGAGTCAAGCCCAAATTGTGCTCTCCTGATTCAATAACTTCGCCGCCTTGAAGCACTTGCCAGGAGGTTCTGTCGAAATATCGTTCTACATTGATGATATTTGGATTGCCAGGTTCAGATCTGTCTATTGTGTCTTTGAATTTCACGTACTCGAAGTTGCCGTATGCGTCTATTTTATATTCCGTGATGTTTTCTGGGGCAATGGATGTGAAAAACGGAAGGGCCCTGTTTTTGAGCTGATCTCCAATTGTCTGTCCGACATCTTTTGGCATATCCACAAGAACAATGCCGACTCCTCTAACTTTCGATTCTTTTGCAAAATTGGACATGAATATGTCTATATCGTTGCCTTGCTTGTCACAATCATCAAAAACCATTTGAATAAATTTGTTGGATGAAGTTCTTATCGGTCTGTTTTTGAAGATATACCCGATATATCGTGTCACGTTTGGAGCGAAAAGGTTGGTATAGAAGGCGATTTTTTGCCTGTTGCTGTATTTCTCATCGCTTTCTCTTGGATATTTGTCGATATAGCCGCCGTCACTGAAACCGCCATCTCCCTTGTATGCTTCATAGGCAAACTGCCACATTGTTTTATAGTCCATCTACAAATCTCCCAAATATTTGATTTACTTCTTTGCTTGCTTCATCAAGTGCGTTGTAAAGGAATGGATCGCCTTTGTAGCCAGGATGTCTTACTGCTTTGGCAAAGGCAAAGTTGCTCTTATCGCTACCATCTTTCACCCACCGTAGAGCCCTTTTGAATCTTGGATGAATGAAATGTGGCTGTGTTCCGAAATGGACAAACAGAGCGTAGTTTACACTTTTTCCTTTCCAGTCGACCATCATCCCGTCATCACTAATTCCAACTACTGCTGCATCGCACCCACTCTTTTTTTTGTATAAATTGTGTTCCATTTTTCCGGTTTTATGGTGTTTTGCCATATTCTTTTTTGATAAATCGTATGTTTTATTCAAAAGAGTCGTTATTAAATCGCATTTGCTGTCTTTATCCAGCTTTTTAAAAAGAGTCTGTAGTTCGCTAAGTCCTTGTATCTCTACTTTCAACTGATATCCTTCAATGCAAAACTCATCATTGCGACCTTGAAGTTTTTGACAACGTCTTTATCAAAAACAGCTCTTTGAAAATAGCAGATACCGGTGCCAATCTGTTTTAGGTGAAGCGAATTTTTGATACTTGCAACAAAATCCATATGCTCTTGGTAGGTTTCTTGTAAAGTATCTTTGATATCAGTGCCTATATAGACTTCAAACTCAAGATCCTCTCTGTTGAATTCTCCAGCTTCATTCATGGATGGAACGATTCTGATAAATGGTGTATCGTCTGCGCTGATTCCTTCCTCTATGCCGAGTTCTACGCTTTTGGCTCCTGCAGCCAATAAAGCGTTTTTGATATCGAGCAGCAACTCAAACATATCAGCCCCTTGCTATGCTCATACTGGAGATATTGGACGGCGAATTGGTTTTGGCTTTTTTGTAGGTTTCATCGAGTTGGACTTTGTACGCCTCATACTTCTCCTTCATTCCGTCCGCTTCTATATGCCTGATGGCAATTTGCGTGTAGACTTTCGCTTTGACGAGCTGCTCTTTATAGAGCTCATCTGTAATACCCAGTTTATCAGCCTCTTGGATGGCTTTATCCTCAAGGCTTTGCAGTTCTACATCATCCACTTTTTTGATCAGAAAGCTATCTTCATATATATAAAGCATTTAAAAAGCCTTTTTATTTGAGTCTAACACCTATTTGTGAAGTGAGGTACCCCCAATACTTCACAAATTAGTTCTATGATTTACAAAAAAGACTGGAGGTCTGTATGTTTCAAAAGCTACAAGAGATGCTTGAGGCAGGGAAGATTAGCGAAGAGGTGGCGAAAGCCTTGGATGACGAGATAGGCAAAGCGTTGAAAGACGTAAGGGATGAGGCCGCAAGCTGGAGGGTCAAATATAAAGAACTTCAGCAAAACTACGAAGAGGTGGCCAAATCCAAAGAGAAGCTTGAGGCTGAGTTGTCCTCGCTGGACGAGAAGATCCAAAAAGCGAAAGAGGAAGGCAAAAACGAGCTTGTGAAAGAGCTTGAGGCAGAAAGAAACGAAAAAGAGGAACTGACAAAAAGGCTTAGCGAGCTTGAGGCTTCAGCAAGAAATCTAAGAATTGAAAACGAGCTGTCAAGGGCTCTATCAAAATTTGAATATGAGCCAATCGATAGTGAGATTGTCGCAGATTTTCTCAAATCGAGACATATCGATGTCGTTGACGGTGAGATTAGATTTAAAAAAGGCGATGAACTGATGCCTTTGGAAGAGGGCTTGAAAGCGATAGTCGAAGAGCGACCAAACCTTTTTAAGGCAAAAGGCAATCCAGGGAGTGGTATCGAAAGTACGCAAAGCGGAAACTGGAGCAAGAAGAAAAGCGAAATGAGTGATGACGAAATCGAAGAATTCGTCCAGAAGCATGGACAGGAAGCATTTTTACAACTACCAGACTAAGGAGATAGAAAATGGCGATTCAAATCAAAGATACGGTAATTCAGACTACCGCAATTGACAGCATTAGAGACAATTTGCTCAATGCCAAGAGCGCTACAGGCGGTGCAATAAGTGTTGGTAGAAATATCCATAAAGGCGACTATATCGAGGAAACATTCTTCGATGATTTTGGAAATATTGTGCGAAGAGATCCAACGGTTGATACGGCGGTAACCCCTGAAAGACTATCTACAAGTAAAGACGTAGCGGTCAAACTCTACTTTAGAGGCGATCTATTTGTGACTAATACCGAGCTTGAGCGATATGGCACGACAGTGAAGAATATGAACTCTAAGATCGGAAATAAGATCGGAGAAAAGATCTCGCGATGGACAATAGAAAAAGGGCTTATAGCGTTGGTCGCGGCTCTAACTTCAAGAGCGGAGCTTGTCGCAGGTGACGGAACTACTGCAGCAGATGTAAAAACACTTGCCGATGCTGTGTTCAAGCTTGGTGATATGAACGAAGATGTGAAAGTGTTCGTAACTCCTTCCATGGTTGCATATCAGCTGCTTCAAAATGCGCTTAATTCTACTGCAGATCAGATTAGCTACGGTGCTGTCTATGGCGCACAGATTGGAACACTTGGAAGAAAGCTGTGGATGGTCGATAATGCCGCACTTCAATGGAGCGAGGACCTGAATGGCGATGGAGTCAATGAAAACGGATACTACACGCTTGGATTGACTCCTGGTGCGATTACTATCGATGAGAGCGAAGTTGTAAAAATCTTGAGCGATCTCGATATTACCCAAGAAAACGCAGGGTATCGATTCAAGACTGAAGGCGCTTACACCATCAAAGTGAAAGGTTTTAGCTATAACAAATCCCAAGGCATCAACCCTAGCGATTCTGTACTTGGCAGTACCGCAAGCTGGACGCTTGTAGGCGATATTAAAGCTGCTGCAGGCGTCGTAGCCAAAACTGCATAAAGGTAGCCCATGAAAAGAGTGATTGATTTCAGCGGACAATATCAAGCGTCCGCTGATGAAGTAGTCGTAAGGGCAAACATCAGGTTTTTCAAAAAAGAGGATTTGAGAGGTTTTGACAAGGTAGTTGCTTCTGAAAAAGACAAAGAAGTGTTTACTGGGGTAGAAAACCTTGAACTGATTGGCTCTAAAAAGAGCAGAAGAGGAGCTAGGTGATGGCAAAAAGACTTGTAAAAAACAGCGTTGTTCTAGCTGCTGTTGGTGCAACGCCTACAACATCAAACGTTGTGGATATCAGCGATCCGTTTAGTCCAAGCTTTACCACAAAAACAGGTGAGTACAAGCAGTTTGACGGGCAGATGGGGACCACTAAAACATGGGTGGATGGCGATTACCTTGTGGCGAGTGGAACAATCAGTGCATTTTTGAAAAGCAACGGCGGCGGTGCAAACATTCCAAAGCTTGATGAGCTTTTCAAAATGGCAGGGCTAACCGGTCAAGCAGTCGATACTGATGGAGACGCAGTCAACGATACCTATATCTATTCTCCAAATTCTGATGAATTGGCCACAGGTGAGGTAATCTGGTATCTCGATGGCATGAAGCGACACTTTACAGGCGTGAGTGCGAATCTCAAGCTTGATTTTGAAGTTGGCGCACCAGCTAAAGCGCAGTTTGATATTCAAGGATACAGCGATACGCCAGTTGAAGAGGCGAATCCAGCAGTCACGCTTGATGACAATGAAATATTCGTCGTCACATCGGCGCAAGCAGTGACTGTAAGTGGTCTTACGCTGTCTGTAACGAGCGTAAGCTTCGATATGGGTAATCAAATAAACGAGATTTACGCAATCGGCGACAAGAGCTTCTACCGATCCGATTTTGCGGCGAAAGTATCCATCACAGAAAAAGTTGGAAACGATATCGGATATTGGAGCGAGTTTTTGAGTGGTGCCATCAAATCGCTTGAAGTGACTTTGAGCGATAGAAGTGGAAATAAGTTTGTATTACATCTGCCAACACTGAGCTATACAAACATCAGCGAAAGTGGGACAGATGAGCTTGAAGCCACACGAGAGTTCTTGGCAAGTAACGATTTTACGATTACATATCTATAAGGAGGGTGAGTGAAAAAATTTAGTGCGAAGTTGACCGAGTTCCCCTTTGAGTTTGAATTTCTTGACGGAAGTAAAGCTGAGTTCAAGTTCAAAGACCTCAATACGAAGCAGATTCAGAAATTTTCAAAAGTAGGTGATATGGACGATGATGAGCGCTATCAGCTTCATATTGAGTTGCTTGAAGAGAATATTGTGGGTGATGAGGAACTCAAGCAAAAAATGATCGAGGAACTTGAAGAGTATGGGAATATTTTTGAATTTGTAGCTGGTCTCCAAGAGGAGCTGGGAAAGCGACGCAAGAGGAGATAGAGAGATTCTATTTATGGTGCGAACAGAATGCAAAAGGGATCGGGGAGTTGAACCTTGATGGGGATGAGCTTGAACAGATCAAAGGTAATCAAGCATCAAAGATTGTGGTTATCGATAACCCGATCTACTTTGCAGCATCTCGCATCTTTCTGCAAGTGCCATGGGAGTATGGCGGTATGGGTGGAGTAGTTGGAAAAAAATACGAGGCTGTAAAAGATTTTCTTGATTGGAACAACTTTGAGGTTAAAGAGTGGACGCCGATTTTTTTACAAGGCGGACTAATTTGGGCGCAAGAAGCACAAAAAGCGAAAGGATAGAAGCTGTGACGATAGAGAACGTATCAACCTTAACGCTTAACAGCACATACCATATAGCGCCAATGATTGCGTATCTTGCGTCCATTCGAAGTATGAAAAGCAAGATGATAGCAAATCCTAAAAAAGTAAGTACAAATTCCATAGGATCATTATACCATGGCTAAAAAAGAACTCAAGCTCATCATCAAAACTGATGCAAAAACTGGCGATCTTAAGGTATTTGCTGGCGAAGTCAGCAAGCTGGATAAAGCCACAGAGAAATTATCGCATACTACCGCTAAATCTATCAAAAACATTGAAAGCTTCACAAAACGAATTCGAGATATGGCTCACATCGGTGTGGCCATATATGCGCTCAAACAACTTGCAGATGCAGCTGTTGCCCTTGGTGGTTCTTTTACTGGTACTGCAATGGAATTTGAAAAGTTTAACGCTGTATTGAAAACCATTGAGGGGAGCAGCCAAAAAGCAGAAAAATCAATGCAATGGATAGTCCATTTCACTAAAACTACTCCATATCAACTTGCAGAAACGACTGAAGCGTTTGTAAAACTTCGAGCGTACGGACTTGAACCTACAAAAGGACTCCTAAAATCCCTTGGTGATACTGCAGCAGCTATGGGTAAGCCGCTTGACCAGGCTGTTGAAGCGATAGCAGATGCAGTCAATGGTGAATTTGAGCGCCTTAAAGAGTTTGGAATAAAAGCATACAATCAAGGTAGTAAGGTAGCTTTTCAGTGGGCGGATGCAAGTGGAAAAGTAAAGCATATCGTAATAGACAATAACCAAGAGATTATACAAAGTACACTTGAGACGATATGGAACAGCAAGTATGAAGGCGCAATGAATGAGCGCGCAAATACACTTGAGGGCATTCTTTCAAATATAGCGGACAATTGGACGATTTTAAAAAAGAATGTGATGGATGCCGGGCTATTCAATTACATCAAATCCATCACAAAGGCGATCGGTGATGAATTTGCAAGTGCAGTAGATAAAAGCAAAACAAAAGCAAAAGAGTGGAGCGAATGGCTCATAAACGGCATCCGCTTTGTAGCTAAAGCTGTTGTTCAGATGGCATACAAATGGGATGTTGTTGTCAAAGCTATCAAGGTACTCAAAATTGAATGGACAGCGTTCAAATTGGCCATTGTCACAGCAGCTGCTGGATTTGAAAAGATTTTCAATGGCATAAGAATCGGCATAGCAAAAGCATACAACTGGATAGTGGATAAAGCGAAAGCTATCAATAATGCACTCCCAGGATTCTTAAAAATAGGATGGATAGACAATCTCCAAAAAATGAAAGTCCCTCAAGCTTTTACAGCATACGAAGAAGAATCAGAAAGACTCTATAAAGAGCTTAAAAATCAGGTTCAAGACTATGTAGATTTTGCGAATGAAAAACACAACCAGCTTGGCGACAAGTTCAAAGAAATCTTTAAAAGAGCGGAAGAATACTATAAAAAATTTCAAAGCAATGTGAAAACCACTACCAAAAAAACGACAAAAGAAGTAAAACGCGCTGTAGACGGTGCTTTTCAAAAAACAGCTTCGAAAATTAAAAAAACAACTAAAACCACCGCCAAATACATCGAAACCACTTTCGATAAAGTCTCGACAAACATATATGATAGCTTCAATAATAACTTCTTTGACGCTATCACGGGTAAATTCAAAGACTTCAAATCGTTTCTGAAAAGCTTATTTAACGACATTTTGGGCTCTATCGTCAATCCTTTTGCAAGAAGCATAAGTGCATCTTTGGCTGGATTCTTTACCAACGGACTTGCAAGCATGGTCGGTTTACCGCAAGTCTCAATGAACGGTGTGACTATCGCAAAAGAGCTTACAAAAGCTGGATGGAAAGCTTTGGGGGACGGTGTCTATCAAAACGAAGTTGGCCAAAAGATCGTCACAACCGGCGGGCAGATTCAAGCGTATGCGGCGGATGGGAGTCCGATAAATGATATAGCTACGATTGCATCATTGCCTGCGGCTCTTAAAACTGGCTCGTCTGCTCTAAAAGGACCAGGTGCTGCACTGGCTTCCGCTCAACTTGCACTAATGAAACCGTTTTCTATGGCGGGTCAATGGCTTGTTGGAAACGGGATGACGAATGCCGGACTTGGTGTGATTGGGTTTGGGCAAGGTTTCGCACATCCATTTACATATGTCAATCTCGGTACTACTGCTGGAACGGTAGGAAGTATTGCAGGGTCCGCATTGAGCGGTGGTTTGTTGGGTTTTGGCGCTGGAAAGCTTGGAGATATGCTTTTCGGTGCTGACACGTATGCCGGTATTGGCGGGGCATTGGGCGGAGCGATAGGCAGCGGTCTTGTATCGGCTGGACTTGTTTCAGGCCCTGTTGGTGGAATAATAGCAGGTATAGGTACAATAATCGGCGGCATCTTTGGCAAGAAAAAATACACATCCCAGGGGATAGAGGCTTTCGACTACGTTGGTGCGTCAAACATCACAGACGAAACCCTCAAAGCGTACAAACACTGGGAAAAAGAAGGATGGTTCAGTTCAAGCAGCGGTGACGAGTATAGCCTCGTTTCACAGGTTGTCAAAAACAGACTTAAAAAGACGTTTCAGGCGCTTGACGAGATACTTTTGAAAGTGTTCCAAAAAGAGGCTGAGTGGACGTATCTCGCACCTGGCAAGATATGGGACAAGGAGGATGCGCTTGAAAAAACAATTCTCTCCTCCTTCGTTCAGCATATCACCGGAAAAGATATCCAAAGCGACGAGTTCACGCAACAGCTCAAGCAGATATGGATCGACTACGCTGAATCAATCGACAAGACAATCACGGAAACTTTGACGGAAGAGTTTGGCAAATACCTCAAGACACGAAGAGACTTCTCCATATGGAAAGCCAAGATATTCGGCAACGATATAGAAGCCCTCAGGCTCAAGATGGAGTATGCGAAAGAGGACTTGCAAAGCCTCCAAAAAGCGATGGATGCCTCAAACGTGACCGTGGACAACTATCTCGATCTTATGCAAAAAGCCATCGAGGCGAGCCCCACACCTGATACGATAGAGTCCTGGAATCAGCTTGGCCAAGCGTTGATGCAGGCAACAGATGCTGAAAGAGCATACAAACAGGCGATCGAACAGACTATCACACAAGGCATCTCACGATTCGAAAGCGCTCTTGCTATTTTGAACGCAAAGCCGATCGAAAATGTATCGCAGCTGCTTGAGGCAATAGCCAACGCGACGCCAGAGACGGTGCAAAACGTTCTTGCTGCCATCAACAATCTCAAGCAAAAAGAGATACAGGATGCGCAAAAGAGCTACAACGACAGAATCAATCAGCTCAACAAAGAAAAAAGCGTCATCCAAAATATCGCACGCTATCTTGACCAGCTCAGACGCGGTGCCGACAGACTTCGAGCGATTGCCCTCAGAGGGACTACATACGCAAAAGAGCGGTTCTACGAATATCTTGGCAGGGTCCGAAACGATCTTGCAAACGGTCTCAATCCGGATAAAGACGTAGAAAATCTCTTGAACTACGCTTCAGCGTATCAAGAATATCTTAAACAGAACTCACAAACGCAAAAAGAGTATCTGTTCGAAACCAACAAGATGGCGAACCTGCTTGACGATATGGCGGATAGATACGACGTGAAATCCAATACCGACAGGATCGAGTCTGCAATCGTCGAGGCAAATATCGACTTGCAAAACAGGATTGGCGAGATCAACGAAACGTATCAGCGATACACGGAAATGCTCAAACTCACCATCGAGCGAGAGTACCAATCTTTTGTGGACAAGATGATCGATCAATATGCCGAGTATCTTGGCTACGATTCGCCAATCGTTCAACAGTTGATACAGCTGCAAAACGCAATTATGGCTGCGATCCAGGACAGCCAAAACAAGGTGGCGAGCTACCAGGTTCTCACCGCTCCAAGCGATAGCGGCGGAGGCGGAAGTGAAGCGTACAACCTTGTCTATCAAACCTACATGGAAGTGCTTGGCCGTCCACCAGATACAGACGCCGCGGGGTGGGTTGAAGCAGTCAAAAGCGGCGATATAGCGCCTCAAGACCTTGCAAAATCTATCGCATACGCTGCTACGCAAGTATTTGATGAGAGTTCATATAATGGAGACGTACCGCATGAGGTGATCGAGGAATCCATAAAAAACGCTGCAAACTATGCGATCTTGCATCCATTCGCGGATGGCGGAATCGTGACCGCTCCAACTGCCGCCTTGATTGGGGAAGCTGGATATCACGAAGCAGTCATTCCGCTCAAAGATCCAAACGATCCGTTGAACCAGAAGACTCTCATATCAGAGATACGAGCGCTTAGACGAGAAGTCGCAGCACTCAAAGAGTACAACAAAGAGACGGCGAACAATACAAAAGTATTGCAGACTGACAGGAGATTCGCATGAGATACGTTCAGCCGAGAACCACCACGCTGTCAGTGACCGACAATGGCTATACCTACACTAAAACGGTATATGAAGCTCCAACTACAATTAGCGGCGTGACCGATGAAACGTATCCAAACTATGATCCAGGTGCCACATATAATTTGGGTGAATACGTGATAGTACCTGAACTAAAAACGATATACAGGTGTACTGATAGCAATGTTACTGGCGTATTCCCTCCATCAGACCAGTCCAAATGGATCGACTGGGGATTTGTAAACTCCTACAAAATGCTCTCGACGGACGAGCAAATCGGGGCGCAGACAGTAGGTACAAATATCGTTCTTGAAATGCCATTTAGCAGATGCGATACCGTAGGACTTGTGAATATCCATTTCGCTCAACTGCTTCTTGAGCTGATAGACAACGACAAAAACCCGATTACTGGAGAAAGTGTTGGGACAGGTGATGGCGCTGCCACGACATTTCAACTTGCAAACACGAACATTGTCAAAGATTCGGAGACCATATACGTTGACAGTGTAGCGCAGACGAGAGATACCGACTACACGATAGACAATGCTTCGGGGCAGATTACATTTACGACCGCTCCAGCTGACGGAGCCGCAATTACAGCCGATTATCAGTTTGCGGATGAAGTCAGGGTGGTAAGTGGTAGAGACATAGGATGTATAAGCTTTTCTGAGTATTTCTACGACGAAATAAAAGAAAAATCACGCGTCATTGCGACGGACATCAAATGGCTTCCAAACGCTACGCTTAGGCTCACCTTTGATGGCGGAACGGAAGGAGTTGTGAAGATCGGATCAATCGTCATTGGAAGCGCAAGAGAGTTGGGATTGACGCTCTATGGCACCGAGCTTAGCTTTGAAGACAAAAGCAAAATCCAAAACGATGAGTTCACAAACACGCGAAAAGTGATCCGATACGGACATGTTCGAGTCCTCAAAGCAAAAGTAGTCTTTGATGTACCAGATTTCAACGTAGTAGCGCAAAAAGTTGGAGAGATCGTAGGAAAAAATGTTCTATTCATTCCTGACGAGACAGACAGATTCAGCGAGATGACAAACATCGCATACATAGAGGATTTCTCGATGCCGATAGACAATCCGGTCAAATTTGAAACCACAACAACAATAGTAGGAGTAGCGTGATGACACAATTGCCGACACTGACCGTTTTCAGCGGGCAGGTACCAGATAAAACAACGATGGACAAGGACACGTTCGCAAACAGTGTTCATATCTATCTCAACTATTTCAACGACAGTTTCGTACCTGAGACAAACACGCTTGTGGACAATATGAACACATTGAGCGGCGAGGTTCAGACAGCTGCGGATAATGCCGCAGTTAGTGCTACAAATGCAGCAACGAGTGAAGCCAATGCTGTGCAATCAGCAACAAATGCCGCAACTTCAGAGCAAAATGCAGCTACAAGCGAAGCCAATGCAGCAAACAGTGCAAGTGCGGCAGCGAACAGTGAAGCGAACGCAGCAACGAGCGAATCCAACGCTGCGCAATCTGCAACAAACGCTGCAAACAGCGAACAAAAAGCGTTCAAGTGGGCGAACGAAGATGAGGATATCGAAGTCGAGCCAGGACAGTACAGCGCAAAACATTGGGCTGCAAAGGCAGCATATGTTGTATCGAATGGCGTGATTGACGATACTTCAGTATCTACAATAACGACGTACTCTTCACAAATGATCGAGGATAGATTGCAAGAGTTTGCGTCTACTGCAAGCGTGATCGATGGTGGAACTGCAAGTTCTACTGTTGATGCAATCATTGATGGTGGTGGAGCTTCAAACGCATAAAAGGAGGAAAATAGATGGCTCAAATAATTCAACATCGTAGAGACACGAAAGCAAACTGGGAACAATACGATCCAGTTTTGGCAGCAGGTGAAGTTGCAGTCCAAACAGATACATACCAAATAAAAGTTGGTGACGGTGTCAAGAAATGGAGCGAATTACCATTTGTAAGCTTTGGACTGCTTGATAATCCAGAAGGATACTTTGAAACTTTGAGCATAACAGGCGTTGTGTATGATGCAAACAATATGCCAACAGAAATTACATTTTCCAATGGTTCAAAGGCATTGTACACATATGACGCTGCTACTGGTTTGTTGACGGAAACGGACTATACGAAAGAGGATGGAACCACCGTGTTCTACAAAGTTCAATATACATATGATACAAACAATCTACTCACATCAGTTACAAGGAGTTATGTATGAGCATTGAATTAGCTGCAATAAGCGGACTTAAAAAAGAGTTGGGCGAAAAAGTAGGATTGGTAAGAGAATTTGATTTGGTTGCAGGTGAAGATATCACAAAGGGGCAAAAGGTCACTGTAGGAGAAGATGGAAAAGCATACACAAAATTATCTTTAGCTGGATTTAATACTCTTGAGGAAGTTCTTGGTTCTTTTAATGATAATGAAAGCCATCCAACTTTATATACTGCCGGATATTCTCAGATAGATGATACTAGGGCGTTATTCCTGTTCAATAGGTATTCAACAAATGCGAATGTATCAAACGAATGGCAATTGGCTCTAACGCTTGCATATCAAGACGCAAATGGAGCATTGCAAACAACAAGAAGTTTTGTCATACAAGTTGATGGATATACTGGCGGTTCTACATGGACATATAATACAATACAGTCTCCTATACTCCATAAAATTGATGATACGCATTATCTGATCAGTTGGGCAAGGACATATTATCACTACGATGGATCAGCGTACATAATCGCATCGTATTTGGAAAGTTGTATTGCAACATTGGATTTAACAAATAATACATTTTCAATAGGAACAGTAACATCATCGGCTACAAACAGCACAAGCGGCGGATATACCGGTTATGTAAGTTATGCTTTCAAGTTCTTACCAGTTGATGCAGGAAACGTATTTTATCTTGAAGCAATTACTCAAGACATATGGAAAATTTCAGTAAATACAACAGATTATTCAATAACACATTCATCTGTAAACACTGCTTCTGCTTTTAGCGACCTATATGGTTCAGTTATACCTATTTCAACTGGTGGCTCTTTTGTTGTTGAGTATGCTAACAATACAAGTTACTACAAAAATGTTATAACATCTAATACAGCAACAGATGTCACAAGAGTTCAAATTACAAGTGGAGAAGTCGCTTCAAATGTGGACTACATATGGACATTAGATGTCCAAAAAGCAATAGTAAAAAATAATGATGGACTTTATATCAATGAATACAATTCGGATGCAACAATTGCTTCTCAAAGCAAACTTGAATGTGATTTTGATGATGATGTTGTTTATATAGCTTCTTTTTCACAAGATATTTTGTCTTACAAAGATGCAGATGGAAATTACCTTGTTGCTTTCCCAACATACGAGGTTGGAAAAGCTTATGCAGACCCATTATCAAACAATGTACATACTGCATACAATGTAATAGTTGCAAGAGTATATTACGACTCAACAACATCAAAATGGTATGCAGAAAAAATTGGAGAAATAGAAGGCTTTGTTGCAAACATTGGTGTTAGACCAATAGTTGCAAAACTTGGAGACTATTTTGTTATTGCATCTGGAACTTGGAAAGCTTATGATAGCTTCAATGAAGTAGAACAAAGATTTACATATTCTACTGATCCAATTCAAAAACATCCTGCAAAACTTTATGCAAGAGCTGATGCTTTAGCAGGAGATACTGTTAGTTGTTTTACTCCTGAAGTGCCAATTAGTCTTGGATTGAATGTGGGAGAAAAACTTGGACAATTTATCGGTGTAGGAAACGGATATGCAATCAAGGAGGATAGATAATGGAAAGATATGCAAAGTATGATCCACAAACAATGGAGATAGAAGGACTCTATGAAAGAGAAGTAGAAAATAGTGTACTTATGCCTATTAGTTTTGCGAAAGGAAATATTGTAGAAGCTGTTAGGGCTTGGAAGCTTTCTAAAGCAAAAAAAGCTATTGATGCAAAGTACAAAGCGTACATTGAAAAATATCCTGAGGTGGAGGTAGCTTCATTCAAAGATAAGGCAAAAGAAGCTGCATTGGTGAAAAAAGACCCAAATACACCACTGGAAGATACGCCATATCTTACCGCTCTTGCTGGTGGCTCTATTGATGCAAGAAACGCACTGGCTGATGCGGTCAATGCAAAAGTTTTAGAAGCTGCTCAACTTGAAGCCGAAGGTGTGGCTCTTAGAGATAAAATCAAAAATGCTACAACACTTGATGAGCTTCTTGCAATTGGAGTGTAAATGTTCATAGGCAATATAGTCATAGATCATATTGAGGGAACCACCAATTTCCGCCAGTAGCTGGAAGATACCTTGAAGCTGCCATACTGCACGATGCTCTTTACAAAGCAGAAGCATTGCCGAGAAAAGAGTGTGATCTTTTGTTTCTTGAAGCTATGGAAGAGCTTGGAACGAAGAAGTGGAAGAGACTCACTATGTACTATGCGGTTCGGTGGTTCGGATGGAAAGTGTGGAGAAGTCACAAAGGTGAAGAGGTTTTGAAAGCGAGAGAATATGTCAAAGTAAAACCCATGAAGGACAGAAAATGAAACGAACTCTACTTGCATTACTCGGTGGTTCTATCCTATTGACAGGATGCGCAACCGATCCGTACTACAATGCGGCAAAAACGATATATGTTGCTGGGAAAAAAGTTGTAATAGCCAACTGGGACAGGCTACCTGAGGGAACAAAAGAAAAACTAAAAGAGATCGATGCGGCAGCTACGACGTATGACGCTTCGAGAAAGATCATCAAACCAGCAATCGAGGAAGCAAAAAAGGAAGTTGCAGAGTCAAATTCGACAAAAGAGACAAATACATCATCACGATAGTGTGCTGGTGGTGAAAAAGGGAGGGTATGCACAAAGATCCGACAAACTACAGTCTCTTGACATACGCATGGGTACTATTGCTATCAATATGGGGTGGGACGGCACACACCATACGGAAAATCAGAACAGGCGCGCTCAAGCGTTTCTCGTTCAGCGAATGGATTGGCGATATCGTTATTTCAGGCTTTCTCGGTGTCATTACTTTCTACTTGTGTGAATACGCGAATATCGTTCAACCACTGAGTGCCGCACTGGTCGGAATAGCTGCACATCAAGGAACGAGAGGGATCAGCGCGCTTGAAACGTATATTGCAAAAAAGATAGGAGTAAGACTGGATGGCTGATTTCAACCACGCATTTGAAGTTTTGAAGCATCTTGAGTTCAAAGACTGTGAAGATGCTTTGCATCGGAATGAAGGTGAGCATGGCTGGACATTCATGGGAATATATCAAAAAGCCCATCCTGATGCGGACATTTGGAAAGAATTGGCAAAGTATCAAGAGATTGAAAGTGATACCAAAAAACTATCACGACTTTTGTGCAACAACGCCCATGCCATACAAGAGGTCAAAAATATCTATCGGCAAAAGTATTGGAATAGAGCAAAGCTCTATGATGTGCAGAGCCAAAAAATAGCTGAGGAGATTTTTGTATTTGGAGTAAACACAGGGATTGAAAATGCCATCAAAAAAGCTCAAGAATTAGTTGGAGTCAAAGTTGATGGTATTGTGGGACCAAAGACTTTGAAAGCGTTGAACAGTTTTGATGTGGATCTTTTTGATGTGGGGTATGACTTCGAGGAACTCAAGTACTACAAGGAGCTTGTGAGGTCAGATCCAAAAAAATTTGCGAAGTATGAGGATGGATGGGTGAATAGGGCAAAGGCGGTGTGAATATTATAAAAGAATTTTATAACAAGTTCCTACTGACACTGTCAGTAAAACTGTCAGTAAATAACACCGATTTTCAACTGACACTAAGCGAAGTTTAAGTTAAAAAGTCCGTAAAATGGGGGTTTTGGAGATTATGGCTCCGGATGCAGGATTCGAACCTGCGACCAACCGGTTAACAGCCGGTTGCTCTACCGCTGAGCTAATCCGGAATATCGAAGTTTAGGAGCTTACGGCTCGTTTTGTTGAGTAGAATTATAGAAAAAAATGTTTTGAATGTCAAGAGTGTGTATAAGTCCAATACATATGGCACTCATAATGATTTTCAGGGAGGAATTGTACCGGAGATTTGAGATTAAGTGAATGGTGTGGTATTTTGGTATTGTAATCGATAAGCCATTTTGCTAATTTTTTATTGAATTCTTGTAAGTCTGTAAAGAGTACATCTTCATAGTATTGAATAAACTGTTCTTGGATGGTTCTGTTAAATCTCTCATTGTGTGCATTCATTTTAGGACTTTTAGGATATGTCCAATAATGTGTGAGACCTTTTTGTTCAAGCAGAGCGTCAAACTCTTTTTTGAACTCACTGCCATTATCAGAAAGAATTGCGAGTTTACGTTTATGTTTGATAGATGTTATTCCATCGATGAGAGCTTCCAAGGCGTATGCAGTATGTTTTGCTCTTTTGGATGGAATTGCCACTGCGAATGCAATACGTGTGAGTGGGTCTATCATGGTAAGGATATATCGTTTTATACCGTTTGAGACTATTTGGATGGTATCTACTGCCCAGAGTTCAAATGGTTTAGTTTTAAGGTTTTTGGGTTTGCGACTTTTTTGAACTCTCTTTTTTGGTTGAACTTTTCCTTTGGAGTCTACTCTGTTCTTGACAATATCTTCATTAATCCATCCATTAATGATAGATTCCCATGGGCCTTACTTCTTATATGAACTTTTTAATCCTTTAGCTTGTATGGCAATGATGATGGCATCAGTGAGAATCTTTTTAGCATATCTACTTTTAGTTCCAACAGTCATTATATATCCTTTGATAGTAAAAATGAGAATAATTATTAAATATACCGATTCTATTCTTATTGACGTCTTAAAATGATAACCATTATCATAAAGTATTTCGGAAATGCCAATTATTACAGATGGTATTAAGGGACAATAAATAGCACTACTTTACATTCATAAAGTAATATGCATCAAAAATCATTTTTTGACTGTATACGAGATTTCTAAAAACTTTACATTGCCGACTTTTTTTTCTTGAAGGTTGCGAGATTGGAGAAGGTTTTGTACCAATGCTTTCGTATCTTTATCAAAAAGCGTGTCGATATCTTCATACGTGAGCGGTCTGTGCAAAAAAAGTTCGAGGAGCTCTTGTTTGTTTAGATGCAATTTGTATTTTTTCTCTTTTTTTCGAGAAACAACAGTCACTGGTAGATTTTTGATGAGTTGTGATAGCTCGAAGATTTTTTCATAGCTTACGGGTTCCACTTTATATGCGGGAGGACGGTCAACTGTACCTATATCGATACGATCAGGTTTGATTTTCTCAAGGACCTCATTGAGAATTTCAAACTCTTCAGGTTTATCATTTATGCCTTGTACTACTAAGATCTCAATTACCAAAAATCCTTTATAGACTTTTCGAAATTCGATCATACCTTTGATAATATCTTGAATTTCGATATCCTTTAAAGGACGATCAAGCCGTCTGAAAGTTCTTTGACTGGCGGTGTCCAAAGAGAGTTTTACTATATCGATTTTTGCCAAAGTTTGTTGGATTGATGGTTCGCTGATACGACTGGCATTGGAGAGAACGAGAAGTTTTTTATTCTTTTTAATTTTGCCCAATTCATCAACTAGTTCATCAAGATATGGGTAGAGGGTAGGCTCTCCATTTGCAGTTATCGTGATAACATCAATATCGTTAAACTCTTTTAAAGCTTTTTTGGTCTCTTGAATCACTTCTTGGACTTTTGGCGGATTAGGAATGAGATCTGTCGGTTTTGCCGGATCCAGTTCACAGTAGAGGCAGTCGAAATTACACGCTTTTTGGGAGGGTGAAAGATCGATTCCAAGAGAGAGGCCAAATCTCCTGGAGTTAATGGGACCAAAAACTATGTTCATCTTCGAGTCAAATCGTGGACAAGTTCTACAAGGTATTTTGCATTTTCGACTGGAAGATCGGGAAGCATACCATGCCCGAGATTGAAAATATGTCCTTCCTTCGCTCCCATCACTTCAACGATCTTTTCTACCCCCTCTTTAGTTGCTTCTTTGGAGTAGAGTCTTGTTGGCTCCATATTTCCTTGTAATACATATTTATTACCGAGCTTTTCTTTCGCTAAGTCGATCGGCGTTCCCCAGTCAACACCAAACACATCAAATTTTCCATAGATATCATCAAGATATCCTGCAATTCCTTTTGGAAAAAGAATAACCGGAATTTCAGGATAGCGCTCTTTTAAAAATTCTGCGATATCAACCATATAATCCCAGCTAAATTCAAAAAATTTCTCTTTTTCCAGTGCACTTGCCCAGCTGTCAAAAATTTGGACTGCATTGACCCCAGACTCTATCTGTTTGACAAGATATGCCTTGACGGCTTCTGTGATCTTGATCATAAGTGCGTGCATAAACTCAGGGTCTGTGTAGATCAGTTTTTTGATTGCTGCATAGGTTTTTGATCCGCTTCCCTCAACCATATAGGTGGCCAGTGTCCACGGAGCACCGCTGAAACCAATGAGTGCTTTATCTTTTGGTAATTTCTTTCGTACTATTTTGATTGTTTCATACACATAGGTAAGTTTTTCTTCTGGAAATTCATAGAGGCTTCCCAAATCCTCCCATGTTCTTACAGGTTTACTAAATACAGGACCTTCCCCTTTTTCAAAACGTAGATCCATTCCCATTTCCAGAGGGATCACCAAAATATCGCTAAACAAAATAGCTGCATCGACATCGAGAATCTCTACAGGTTGTAGCGTAACTTCAGCAGCCATTTTAGGATTTTTACAAAGAGTCAAAAAATCCCCCGCTTTATTTCTCACTTCCATATATTCTGGCAAATAGCGTCCAGCTTGGCGCATCATCCAAATAGGTGTATAGGGCGTCTTTTTCCGAAAGCATGCATCGATAAATACCATGAAAATTCCTTAGTGTTGTTCTGAGCCTTTATGTAAAAAATATAGGGCAATGGCTAGTGCGAAGATGGAACCGGCAAAATAGAGCATCTCCAAAGCACCATGAAACTCTGTGTGTAGTACTCGTTTAAAAAAGCTGACAATGAGGACCATCACGATCACTTTGGCGAGTTTGTCTTTTAGTTGATCAAGGCTGTGGATCTGCAAAATCTGGGAGCTTTCGCTGTGTTCTGCTGCATCAATTTTGGAAATGAAAAGCTCATAGAGTCCAAAACTAAAAAGCAGCATTACCACAGCGATCAAATAAAGATCTACAGCCCCTATAATATCCCCAACAATCTTTTCATGAAAATTGTGAGGATGTACATGAGAGAGGAGAACGTTGATGGTATAAGCTGCTACATTATATATGTCGATACTTGCGACTATAAATAGAACTATTGCTCCAATCATACCAAAAACGACGGCTAATATGATGAAAAGTCTACTTTGCCATAGACTAGTTTCGAAGATGTGCTCAAGCCATTTCATGCTTCTTCCATCTCCAACCATTTCAGTGCGATTCTTACAGCGTTTGTTGCTGCACCAACTCTTAGATTGTCCGCTACAACCCACATATGTAGCACATTGTCTCTGTAAACATCTTTTCTGATTCGCCCAACATATGTTTCATTTTTATCAACAACCATAATAGGCATAGGATACTCACTGTTTTGTGGATTGTCTACGACAACGATGTTTTTCCCATTGTAGAGTGCTTCTCTGGCCGCATCTGCGTCGATATCTTTTTCGAACCATACGGTAACGGCTTCGCTGTGGCCTCTAAGAACCGGTACACGTACACATGTAGCGCTTACTTCGATATTTTTATGCATGATTTTCTTGGTCTCATTGACCATTTTCATCTCTTCTTTGGTATATCCGTTGTCTAAAAATTTATCGATTTGCGGAATAACGTTAAGTGCGATTTGGTGTGGGAATTTTTTGTGCTCACTTTCATCCAGTTTAAAAGCAAAAAAATCCTTCATCTGCATTACAAGCTCTTCCATAGCGCTTTTCCCAGCACCACTGGTGGCTTGATATGTTGCTACATCAACCCGTTTTATTCCAAATATGTCATCAAGCGGTTTGAGAGCCTGTATCATTTGGATAGTTGAGCAGTTTGGATTGGCTATTATCCCTTTGTTCTTCCAAGCGGCGATGTCCTCAGGATTGACTTCTGGAACGACCAGTGGGACTTCCGGATCCATTCGAAAATGGCTTGTGTTGTCGATTACAACCGCACCAGCCTCTGCTGCAAAGGGGGCATAGTGTGCAGAAACACTTCCTCCTGCACTAAAAAGAGCTATCTCTATCTCTTCCTCTTCAAATACAGTTTCTGTCAACTCTTTAACGACTATTGGTTCGCCTTTGTACTCCACTTCGCTTCCAGCACTTCTAGCACTTGCCAGAGGTACCAGTTTTGCTACAGGAAAATCGACCTCTTCCATGACGCGAAGCATCTCTTCTCCGACAGCTCCTGTGGCACCGACTACTGCAACGTTAACTTTCCTCATCAACTTCCTCCTCTTCTTTTGGACATTTGGCGATACTGACTACTTTGTCACCGCTTTCTAATCGAACAATCATGACGCCGCTTGTGTTTCGACCAGCTTTTCGGATACTTTCCATATCTACTCGTATCATTTTCCCACTTGATGTGAGTACCATCAAATCTTTGTTGTTTTCAACCGTGACGACACCCACGACATCACCTGTTTTATGGGTTAGTTTCATGGCGATAACGCCCTTGCCGCCCCGAGATTGCTCACGGTATTCGCTCGCCTGGGTGCGTTTGCCGATACCTTTTTCGCTCACTGTTAAGAGTTCTTGCTCTTCTTGCGCAATCGTTTCAGCTCCTACCACATAATCGCCTTCATATTTGAAACGAATTCCAGTTACGCCTCTGGCGCTTCTTCCCATTTCGCGTACGTCATGTACTGGAAAACGTATACACATCCCTTTTTTGGTAATGATAAAAAGCCATTTCGTTTCTGGTTTAACGATTTTTGCCTCGACCAGTTCATCACTCTCATCTAAGGTTATAGCCCGTACCCCTTTACTACGAATATTACTGAACTCAGCCAGATTCGTTCGTTTGACAATGCCGTTTTTGGTGAAAAAAGCCAATGATTTATCCTCGCTAAAATCTGTCGTAGGGATAATTGCTTTGATCTTTTCATCCGGTTGGAGTTGTAGGAGATTGACAACCGCTTTCCCTTTGGCTGTTCGTCCAGCTTCAGGGATTTTATAAACTTTGAGCCAATAGAGCTGTCCTCTATCCGTAACGAACATTAGGGTATCGTGTGTATTGGAGATAAAAAAGTCTTCGATGAAGTCATCTTCATAGGTTGTAACGGCAGTTTTCCCTTTACCGCCCCTTTTTTGCTTCTCATACTGCTTCAGAGGAACCCGTTTTATGTAGCCTCTATGCGTGATTGTTACCACCATCGGTTCATTCGGGATGAGATCTTCGATGTCAATCTCTTCATAGCTTTCTACGATTTCCGTGAGGCGCGGAGTGGTAAATTTTTCTTTGATTTCAAGAAGTTCGGTTTTGATGATTTCATTGAGCTTCTCTTCACTTTTCAAAATGGCACTGAGCCTTTCTATCTCTTCCATGAGCTCTTTATACTCGTTTTCCAACTTTTCTCGCTCAAGACCCGTGAGGCGTTGAAGCTTCATATCCAAAATGGCATTGGCCTGGATTTCAGTGAGTTCAAATTTTTCCATTAAATTGACACGTGCTGTTGGCGTATCTTCGCTTGCCTTGATCGTAGCTATGACTTCGTCTATATTGTCAAGAGCTTTCAAAAGCCCCTCTAAGATATGGGCTCTTGCTTTTGCTTTCTCAAGTTCATAGATAGTTCGTCGAATAACAATGGTTCGTCTGTGGTTGAGGAAAAGATGGAGAAGCTCTAAAAGTGTAAAGACTTTTGGCTCTTTATTGACGATGGCAAGCAAAATGATTCCGAAAGTCACTTCCATTTGCGTCGATTTGTAGAGATTATTGAGAATGATATCGCTCATCACGTCTTTTTTGAGTTCAATAACAACCCGGATACCTTCTCTATCACTCTCGTCACGTATTTCACTAATTCCTTCAAGCTGCTTTTCTCGAACCATTTGGGCGATCTGTTCGATCAGTCGTGCTTTATTGACTTGATATGGGATCTCGTCGATTACGATGACCTCTCTGTTTTTCACCTTTTCAATATGTGTTTTAGCCCGTACCTTTATCCGTCCTCGTCCTGTCTTGTAGGCATTGAGGATCCCTTGTTTTCCAAAGATGATTCCGCCTGTCGGGAAGTCCGGTCCCTGGATGTGTTCCATGACTTCATGCAACTCGGCTTTGGGATTTTCAATGAGCAAAACGAGAGCATCGATGAGTTCATCGAGTCTATGTGGGGGGATATTGGTTGCCATACCAACGGCAATACCACTCGAGCCGTTCAGCAAGAGGTTGGGTACTCGGCTTGGAAGTACGTCTGGTTCACTCAGTGTATCATCATAGTTTGGAATAAAATCGACGGTGTCTTTATCGATATCTCTGAGGAGCTCTTCGGCGATCGGAGTCATTCTTGCTTCGGTATATCGCATCGCCGCAGCATTGTCGCCGTCGATAGAACCGAAGTTTCCTTGTCCATCCACAAGAGGGATGCGCATGCTAAAATCTTGTGCCATTCTTACAAGTGCTTCATAGACGGCACTGTCTCCATGCGGGTGATATTTACCGATCACATCCCCTACGATCCGTGCACTCTTTTTATAAGCAGCCCGGCTGGTGAGTCCAAGCTCATTCATTGCATAGAGGATTCGTCTATGTACAGGTTTGAGTCCATCTCTTGCATCAGGTAAGGCCCGACCGATGATGACGCTCATCGAATAGTCAAGATAGCTACTTTTAACAGACTCTTCTATATCGATCTCTTGGATATCTTGATTCTTTTCAAATAGATCTGCCATCGTTTCCTCTAAAAAAATTTTTTGGATATTATATCTTTTTTAGACTGACACAATAGTTAAAATAAATGTAAATAAAATTTTTATATACGAAGGCTCATGTATGGAGATAAATAAAAAAGTACTGTTATTGGCTATCTATAAAAAAGAGCCGCAAGAAGCTCTTTTGGATGTGATTGCTATGTTGGAAAATTCTCATCTTTTTACTCGAAAAGAGGGAAAAAAACTTTTAAAAGAGCTCAAAGAGGAGGATCTGGTCAATGCTGCTGGTTTGACGGTAAAAGGTATGGTGCTAGCAAGAAACATCGAAGAGGAGTTTAAATTATAAAGGATAAAAATATGCAAAGATTTATAGCAAGATCTCCGGTCAGTAAAAAGCTGCTCAATACTCTGCGTATCTCTTCTAGATTACCGGTCAATATCTTAGTGGTTGGTGAGGAGGGGAGTGGCAAAATGACCTTAGTGAAAGAGGTCTTTCCAGATCTTGCATTTTACAGTGTGGAGGATGTGAAAAATTGGAAAGATCTGCCCCAAAAATTTGGAATTGCAGATTTGCATAATGCAATAGATATCCAGCGGATTATGGAAGAGTTTGAAGAGCATACCATAATAGCTTTGAGCGAAGTTTCAAAAAGTGAGTATGAAGAGTTCTTCCCTGTTATTTTACATCTGCCACCACTGAGTGAAAGGCCGGAAGAATTTGACGAGCTTTTTTCACTTTATGCCAAGCAGGTTCAAAAAGAACTTGGACTCGAAAGTTTCGAACCAAAAAACATACCAAGACATTATAATGCAATTGAATTAAAACAAAGAATGTTTAAAGAAGCTATACTGCAAACCTTGAGTGAAGAGGAGATGCTTCTATTTATCGAACGATTTTTAGAAAAGAAACTACCGATGGACTACAAAGATATGTTGTATATATTCGAAATCCCTTTACTGAAAGCTGCAAAAAGGAAATATAAAAGTGCCTTGGCTATTTCAAAAGCTCTTGGCCTCAACAGAGCTACACTGACCAAGAAACTAAAAAAATATGAAAACCGCTTAAAGAATGAGAGGTAGTTCTACATGAAAACCATTTTTTATAGGGTCGATCAGAAGCTCTTCCGATTGTAAATCTATTTTTGTAAAGTTTGTATCTTCTGCAACGATATCTATAGCAACGACGGCATATTTTTTATTTTCAATCTTTATATGTCTACCGGTAGCGTACATGACCTTAATGATAACTTTCTGACTATTTTTGCAATGCTTTAAAATTTTATTGAGTATTTTCAAAAAATGATCGATATCGAGTTTGAATTCTGGTATAGATATATCATATTCGCGAACCAGCTTGGCCTCATCTATCATATTTGCATTGAGCGCTATATCTATAAGAGTGAATATATTTGCTGACTGCAGTTTATCTGTAATTGTAAAAGATTTTTTACAGACGTGCTTTTGAAACTGTATACAAATATTTTCGTCATCGATATATCCGACACTAATAGCACAAAAATTCATTTGGGGAAGGGAGAGATCTATAAAAGTATTTTTAAACCCGGGAAAATGGGTTGCGTTTTCGATAGCAATTTGAAAGATCTCTTCTTTGTCTAGAAAAGTGAGCAAATATTCTCCCTCATTGTTGTAATCAACAAGGTTCCCGTCACTATCGAAAATGAAAAAAGGATTGATAGCGTTGTATAAAACCATTTGGTATATATTCTTTTCCATGAAAAGTATTATAACCAATTCTCCGTATTAACGGTTGGCCCTCTTTAAAAAGAGCGATTGTATAAAAATTATACAATTTCTTCGGTCCAAAACCGATCAATAAAAGCTATAATTTTTTCGATTACAATTTTTAAGGAGCTTCGATGAAGAGATTCAAATCTTTACTCTTTCTTTTGCCATCATTTTTACTGGCAGAAGATAAACTCAATAGCGGAGACACCGCATGGATGATTGTTGCGACTGCATTTGTAATGCTTATGACTCCAGCAGGACTTGCACTCTTCTATGGTGGTATGACGCGTGCAAAAAATGTGCTCAATACCTATATGATGGTTTTCATTGCCTATGTAATAGGCTCGATTATTTGGGTTCTTTGGGGCTACTCGTTAGCGTTTAACGGCGATGGAGCAGTTATAGGTGATCTTGGTAAGATCTTTTTAAAAGGAGTTACGGCTGAAAGTTTGAGTGGTACTTATCCCGAGTTTGTGTTCATTGCTTTTCAAGGGACTTTTGCAGCTATTACAGTAGCGATTGCCAGTGGTTCTGCAATTGAGAGGATGAAATTTTCCACATGGACTATTTTTACAGTTCTTTGGGTAACGTTTGTATATGTTCCGATCACCCATATGGTATGGGGTGGTGGATTTTTATACAATGAAGGTGCGCTTGATTTCGCAGGTGGGACAGTAGTTCACATGAATGGTGGTTTGGCAGGATTGGTGCTAGCATTGATGCTAGGGAAGAGAAAAGGATTTCCAAAAGAACCTATGAAACCATCTTCAATCATCCTAACCGCCCTAGGTGCGGCACTTCTATGGTTTGGATGGTTCGGATTTAATGCTGGAAGTGAATTTGCAGCTGATGGCGTAGCAGGAAGCGCGCTTCTCATGACAAATTTTGCAGCAGCGGTAGCGGCTTTGACATGGGTGCTTATTGAATGGATAGTCTATAAAAAGCCAACACTTCTTGGTGCGGCGACTGGAGCAGTGGCTGGACTTGTAGCTATTACTCCAGCAGCGGGATTTGTGGATGTGCTTGGAGCGCTGATTATTGGAGCTGGTGGAAGTATAGCAGGTTATTTTGGCATTATGCTCATCAAAAGAAAATTCAAAATCGATGATAGTTTGGATGCATTTGGTGTGCACTTCACAGCTGGACTTTGGGGTGCTTTGGCAACAGGGCTGTTTGCATTGCAAAATTTGGCATGGGAAGGAAGTCCTTTGAAGGATCATGGTGACAGAATGGGGCAGATGTGGGTCCAGATTGAATCAGTTGTCGTAACAATGGTATTCACCGCAGTGATGACAGCTATTGTTTATTTTGTTTCATCATTGATTACAGGTGGCGGAAAAGTTGATGAAGATACCCAGGCGATGGGTCTTGATGAAGCTGTTCATGGTGAACGCGGATTTAATCTATAAGGGGTAGGAAATGAAAAAAATTGAAGCAGTGATCAAGCCGTTTAAACTTGAAGATGTGAAAGAGGCATTGACAGAGATTGGAATAATAGGAATGACAGTAACAGAAGTGAAAGGCTATGGCCGTCAACAAGGCCATAGCGAGCTTTATAGAGGTGCAGAGTATGCAGTAGATTTTCTACCAAAGATTAAAATAGAACTGGTAGTCAGTGACGAGAACGTAGATTCTTGTATAGATGCGATCATGAATTCTGCACGAACTGGCAAAATAGGAGATGGTAAAATTTTTGTCAGTGATATCGAAAAAGTTGTTCGTATACGAACAGGCGAAACAGACGAAGAGGCTCTTTGAGCCTCTTAAAACGATTTGCTATATGAGAGTAAAAAGAGATTCGAATAGGCCCCTTTATCGCTTCCTTCATCAAATTTACTTCTGTTATAACCAATTTTTAAAAAGTCTGTATGAGAAATAGCATACGTTAAATCGATCCCCATACCGTATTTGTATTCAGCCCCAAGGTTATAAACGACATAGCCATCTTTGGCTACTTTATAACTATTTTTACCTATATTGAAACCGATATGTGTCGTCCATGGTCCTTTTGTATCGTAGAAATCAAAATCGGCATTTGTATAATTATCTTTCGTAGTATATCCAGAGTTGGAAATCTTAATGAAATTTACTTTTCCTTCCAATGTGATGACACCATACTCCTGTGATAAAGAGTTCAACGTATAGGTAGCTTTTGGTGTAAATTGGTGAACTTCAAAGTTATCATAGTCACTGAAATAGTAATCAATTCCCATGCTATATTGATTGAGTACATAGTATGTTGCCCCGGCAAAGAGTACCTTGTCATAGTCGTTGTTATTGTTGGTTTGATCAATGAAAATATTATGAATACCTGCACGAAGCACGACATTTGATCCATAATAGTAGTTGCCTACTATCGTCCAGTCCCATTGTCTATATGTAGGTGTATTGTCGTTATAATCCAAAGTGAAATACTCAATATCCGTTTCAATTTTGTATTGGGTATCGCCGTGACTGGCATATAAACCCACAATACTAGCATTGTCCCTTGTCGCTTTATCGTAGTCGATATATGAAAAGTACGGGACAAGAGAACTTCCTTGCGCGAGTGCAAAACTACATATAGCCGATAGAGCTACAATACTCTTTTTCATGATGTCTCCTTTAGTTGATAACCCTGATTTTTATGGTTTTGAATCTGAAAACCAAGAGAGCGAAGTCGTGACACAAGCACTTTAATGCTCTCCAGACTAGAAATTGTCTCAGATTCTTCCACAATTTCTACTTTGGAGAGTACTCTATCTCTATTTTTAATAAGGAGTTTAAGAAGGTCCTTTTCACCGGGAGATAGTTTGATTGGTTTTTTATCTTTATAAAGTTGTTCGGTTTCTACATTAAATAGGAGATCATTGTATTGAAAGATATTGCTTTTTAATTTCGTAATTTGCATATTGATTTTTTGTACTCGTAAGGGTATCTTCCATAGTTCATAAAAATCATACACGAAATCTGTATATTGCAAAACTTTTTTATATATAAAGTAGTCTAAATGTTCATATACTGCAATACGGTAGAATTCATACACTTTGTGTAAATCGACAATTGTTTGCAAATAGCTCAGATGGAAAATGACGATATCAAATCTTTTTTTTGTCCAGGCTTCTAAAAAAAGATCTTCATCATGATAATAATAAAACTCTTTTTGAATGGATTGATGCAAACCAAGTACCGCAACGTTAATCATTTACATACTCTTTTGCCGTAATATTGTTTGGATCTAAAATCAAAATATCTTCAAATATTTTTTTTGCTTCACTCTTTTTTCCTAAAGAGACATCTATAAGAGCTAATTCTGTTAAAAATTTTGTATCTGTTGGATAGAGTCGTAACATTTTTTGTGTAATTGATAGTGCCGTTTTGAAATCTTTTATATATCTTAATGCTACTGCTTCATAATAGTTCGCATAATAGTTGTAATAATCTATACGTACAACTCCTTCACCTATTTCCATGCACTTTTTATATTTTCCCATAGAAAGATAGGTACGCATCAATCCAAGTTTTGGTTCTAATGCAGAAGGAAGTATCAAAGAAGCTTGTTGATAATGTTTTATAGCATTGGCGTACTCTTTATTGAGATAAAAGAGCCATCCAAGCCTAAGATTAATGGTATAACCTTGAGGAAACTTTTTATATAAGGGAATAAGAACACGAATGGCGTCTTTATAATTACCCGTTTTCTCATAATTGTACGATTGGTAATAGATATTTTTAATTTTAATTTGATCAAAACTTTGGGCAAAAAGTAACAACGGCAAAAATAAGAGTATACATTTTTTATACTTCAATTGGTTCCTTTTTGATAGTTATAGATCTGCTTTGCAGAAGTGCAAATCCCTTTTCATAGTACGAGAATTGTACCATACCAAATGTGGAGTGAATGTGGAGTTGCTTGAGACAGTATTCGACTCTATTGAAAAAAAGTTTGTAAGAGAACGGTATGACAAACTCTGCAAACATTTTTTTCATAGGTGAATATCGTAAATAGAGTGGCAATGTATCGTTATAGCATATGTTATCTCTTATGAAAGGAATTTTGGGAGCAAGCAGAAAAAAAAGCTGGAGATAACTTTTTTTCCCTTCATAATTATAAAAATAAAAAAGTCTTTGCGTCTGATAGAAGTAGAGTCGGTTCAATTGTTCATCTTCAAAATAAAATTCCCCTTTATCATTCATTTTGACAGTAATAGTGAACGAATCGATTTTTTCTCCATCTTTTTCCACTGTATAGTGGAATTGTTCATCTAGAATGAATGTTAAACGCTGTTTCATACTTACATCAGTTGGCATTGCTAGAATCTCTTCACCTCTATTTGGAAGACTATAAAAAAAGAGTTTGCCATTGACGATATATTCATGAAATACAAAAGGGAGTGTAGCACTTCCCAATGTCGGGTATTCTTGGACTTGTATATGAATATGAGGTTCAGGAGAGTAGCCGCTATTACCACATTTTGCTATCACATCACCAGCTTCGACATATTCACCTATTTGTACCTGAATCGAGTGTTGCATGAGATGGGAAATTTCTACATAAAAACCTTCAAGACTTCTAATGATGACATAATTTCCCCAATTGTTCAGCCTGTCTACAGAGCCAATAGGGTTATCTGGTAATTCATTTTGTATATCGACCACATATCCGTTCACTGGTGAAAGAACGGATGCTCCATAAGCATAGTAATCTTCTAGAAAATGTCCATCATTTCGATAAGTCTTTCCATTTTTTTTGATGACAAAATCGTATGCATATTTCCATTTCCCTTTATGGGTCCATTCGTCATTAAAAGCTTGGTACACGCTCCATGTTCCAGAAAAAGGAAGATAGATTTTTCTTGACTTGCCTCCAAATCGGTACAGTGTAGAAAGAAAATGCTCCAATGAGCGCTCTGGTGTACCTTTTATGTCATGATTAAAATAGATATATCCTCCACCAAAGGTAAGAAGAATGATTAGTAGGGTGATAATATTAAAAGGAAGTGTATATACTGGTAAAGAATAGAGATTGAAAAAGACTTCCATAGCGTCAATCATAACCACCGATGCAGCGACAGCCGTAAAAGCAATAAGATAACTTCTTATATGGGGAATCAAAAAGACGCCTCCAACGGCCATTGCTATAAGGATATAGTTGAAATTGTATAGAGAGTGTATAGCGCTTGGGATGGGAACAAAAAGAGAATGGACTGCTATACCAAAAAGATATCCACTGACAGCCAAAAAAAACAAAATTCGTGAATAGTAAAGTATGATTAAGGCGATAATAGCACCAGCGATGGAGTATGGCAAAAAGAAAATTGTGCCTAGTGATTGAAAAAAAGGAGCAAAAGGGAGTTGAACATCGATGAGTGGTGAGCGATGTAACAGATTGGATAGCAGAGTCGTATATTTGAGTGAAGCCAAATAGAAAAGAAGACTTACAAGGGCAAAAGGTAAGGATAGAATCGGTAAAGCGTAATGGATGAATATACGATTAAGGCCGAAGGATAGCAAAAATGTCAAAATTGCTAG
Organism: Nitratiruptor sp. SB155-2; assembly: GCF_000010325.1. Classification (GTDB taxonomy): domain Bacteria; phylum Campylobacterota; class Campylobacteria; order Campylobacterales; family Nitratiruptoraceae; genus Nitratiruptor. The sequence continues at coordinate 487,268 of NC_009662.1, forward strand.
TAATGAAGTAAGAAATATTGATAGTATAGATATCTCATAATAAAATCCTATTCCCATACCGACGAGTAAAGAGTTGTAGAGATAAAAACCATATTTGAGATAGTGTTCTCTCAATCCAGTTAGTTCCGCAAACAAGATAGTGGCAATGATAGCGACCAAGCCTAAAAAACCGACACTTGGAAGTAAAAAAGAGAGAAGCAAGAGAATGACTCCTGCTTTTACTTCCCGTAAGAATAGAATCGATATATAGGATTTTGGGAAAAGACGAATAATCTGTTTCATACTTTTACTTGAGAGGAATCTCTTTTTCTCGAACATATTCTAAATCATCTGCTTCCCTGATGAGATGTGTTGAGCCCTCTTTATCGATCAAGACAACTCGTGGACGATATTGAATAAATTGCATTGATTGGGTGACATTGTATGCACCTACGGGCCAAATAGAGAGAATAGAACCACGAGGCAATGGAGGAAGCATGATATTTTCAGCAATTGTATCGATATTCATACATAAAGGTCCATTGATTTGTGATGGTTCATTTAAACCTTCATAGCGTTTATCCAAAGCGATGTCGAAATTGTACCAAAACGCAGTGTACAAGAGATTGACACCGGCATCGACAATATACGATTTTTTCCCATCAAGTAGCCGCTTAGAAGCGAAAACGGATGTTAAAAGATAGCCAGCTTCATCTATCAAGGCTCTTCCTGTTTCTAAAAAGAGTTTCGGAAGATTGCCTTCGTTATATTCAAAAATCGCTCCAGTTACAGCTTCTGCATATTCATCAGGTGATGGAACGACAACTTCAGGTGGTTGATAGATACCTTTAAGTCTATTTTTGCTTGCGAATCCTCCGCCAATGTCTATATATTCCACTTCGTATCCAAAATCGGCAGAAATTCTATTTTTTAACTGTATCAATTTTTTTGTTTCTTCTGCATATGCATGCGCAGAAAGCATAAATGTACCGATATGAGCGTGTAGCCCTGTAATGTAGAGTTTTTTCCCTTCATAGATGCGCTCTATCGCATCATATGCTTCCCCGTTGTCTATATTGAAACCAAATCGGCTCCATTGTGGATAGATACCTGTATTCATATTGCACCGTATTGCAACGGGTATCTCAATGCCTAGTTCATCAGCGATTGATTCAAGGTCGTTTATCTCATACCAGTGATCGATATGAATTTTGGCTCCTTCCTGTACCGCCTTTTTCAGCGCCTCTTTCGGCTTATATGGACCGTTGAATATGATATCTTTACCCGGCATACCCAATCTTCTTGCTTTATCATATTCAAAAGCACTGACAACTTCCGCTTTTGATCCAAGATCATGATAAATCTGGCAAATAGCATCGAGATAATTTGTTTTATAGCTCCACCAAAACTCCACTTCAGGGTATCTGGATGTAAAGGCTTGTTTGAATTCTTGATATTTCTCTTCTATGCTATTTTGAGAAAAAACAAAAAGAGGAGAGCCATATTGTTTAATTAACTCTTCTACCAAAACACCATCGATTTCGCTACGTACTTTTTGTGTTTTTAGTGGATTTCCAAAAGCGCCCGATTTTTGTGTATTTGTATAGTCGATTTTGATTATGCTCGGTTTTTGATACATTGTTTACTCCTTACAGTTCGCTGTTTTGTATGAGTTTGCTAAAAAGAGAAAAGTCGCACACTTTCTCTTCTACATACCGCATATACATTTTTTGTTCGGGATAGGTGAGTTTTGGCTCTATTGGATGGTTGGAAATAATATCGATAACCATCTGAGGCAAATTGATGCCAAGCTGGGTTGCGAAATAGGTCCATGCTGGGAAACGGGGATTGATCTCTATCAGATAGATCTCGTTTGTACTATAAATAGCCTCGAACTCAAATGGACCATGCCAATTTGTCTCTTGAACAAATTTTTGTACACTCTCAAGAAGTGTTTTATTGTTGATGCTTACTGCACTCCATACTTTTCCAAGATCCGTCGTAGTCAATTTTTTAATGCCTACGCCCCCTAGGAGTTGACCATGTTTGGCAACGCCTACGTAATTGATCTCTTCACCATTGACAATGCTTTGTACAAGCAGAGGAAAACCCCATTCATGTGATATTTTATAAAAGTATTCGATCGCCTCATCCAAACTATTGGCTCTGTAGGCTTTATAGTAATTTCCTTTAATAAAAAGAGGAAAGCCGATAGTTTTTGTTGCATTGATCAGATCATCCAAAGAGGCGATTTCGATCGTGAAAGGATGTTTGATATCGATTTGTTGACACAATTTTTGAAGGTTTTTCTTTTCTCTCAATTCAAACTGTTCAGTGGTCGGAACGCATGTAGAAATACCCAAGTTTTGTAAAACATTTTGGTATTTGATGATTTGTGGAAGTTCCGCATCGAGAGTGGGAAGGAGTATATCGATCTCACTTTTTTCTTTGATATATTCAAGTCTCTCTTTCAGTGCTTCAAAACCTAGCGAAGGATAGGGCATCAAGTAGACATGTTCAAAGATATCTTGGTAGATACCCGGTTCTGTAGGATCATAGCTTAGTCCTATGAGAGGATATTGTAAAAGACTCTTGGCAACTCCAATTCCTGGTGCTGGATTGTCGGAATTATTCAGACCACTGATGGCTATCTTCATTGGATTAATCCATAAATTTTTGTTTTTTGCAAAAAGTCTTCCACATCGATATAAACTTCCTGCCAAGGAACATCATATTCTTGAGAAAGTTCTTGCGCTATAGCTTTTTTACTTTTTCCCTCTTTGAATTTTTCAATAATTTTTTTTCCGGTTTCATTAATTTGAAACGATACACCGATACTTGGAATAAACCCCATTTCTTTGTCGTTAAAAACGATTTCATCGATCAACATATTTACTCCTTCGTTACGATTTTCGAAAATTATAAGGATATGAGGTTAATGGAGTGTTAATAAAAATTCAAAAAAATATAAGAAATAATAAGTACAATTATGATAATCAATTTCAAATAAGGAGAATGAGATGTCATATTTTCAAAAAATTGTTCCTTTATCATTGGTAGTTGCCATGAGTCTACCTGCATTCGCTTCAGAACTGGAGGAGCTCAAAGCCCAAATGAAAAAGATGCAAGAGCGAATTTTGGAACTTGAGATGAAACAGCAAAAGCAGGAAGAACGTTCCCAAACGATGCTCGAAGAGCTTGGAACGATTCAAAGTGAAGGGTGGTTTCAGACGGTGGATACATCAAAAAGTCATAGTGGACTGGGTTCAGCTGCATCAAAAGTCTACTACACGCAAAACCCTCTGTCAATTGGTGGATATGGAGAGTTATACTGGGCGGATAGCAGTGGGCAAAAGGCAATAACTGATGTGTATCGTTTTGTTCCCTATATCGGTTATAAATTTAATGATTGGATCGTTTTGAACAGTGAGCTGGAGTTTGAACATGGTGGCGAGGAAGTCGCAATAGAGTTTTTGTATCTTGACTTTTTATTGAGTGAAAATCTTAATGTGCGAGTAGGAAACCAGCTTGTTCCTGTAGGGCTTGTAAACCAAAAGCATGAGCCAACGCTCTTTCCTACTGTTTTGCGTCCAGAAACAGAAACGTATATCATCCCAAGCACTTGGAGTGAAACCGGTGTCATAGCCTACGGGAAAATTGGCAAGAGCGATTTTGACTACCATATTGGTATCATCAATGCTTTGAATGCCAACAATGCAGATGCCGTAGCGTCAGGAAAAAAATGGATACGAAACGGTCGGTGGGGCTCGGCAAATAAAGCGACGATGCAAAAACTTGCTCTTACCGGACGACTTGATTATAGTGGTGTAGAAGGTTTGACGGTAGGAGGGTCCTTTTATTATGGAAGCGGTTCAAACGCAAAAACAAATGTACCTGATACTTCCTTGTTTATTTATGATCTGCACGCGATGTATCAAAAAGATGCTTTTATGTTTCGAGGGCTTTTTACACAAGCTTTTTTGGATAATGCCAAAAATATAGCACCTTCTGCACCTAAAAAAGCGCAAGGATACTATCTCAATGCGGAATATGATGTTTTAAGTTTGGTAGGTTCTTCCTTTCGTCTTCCAGTTTTCATACAATATGAAAACTATAATCCCGTCAAAGAGACAGCCAATGGGCAAAACGAGATGAATGATATTGAAAACTGGACGTTTGGTTTCAATTTTTATCCACATGAGCAAGTGGTTTTGAAAGCAGATTATCAGATAAAGGACAATAATGATGGCAGTGACAAAGTCGATACGGTTTCCCTCGGGCTTGGCTTCATTTTCTAAAATGCTACTATTTTTCGTTTTATCTGTTCATGCTATGTATGCAAAAGGAATCGATATAGCTTCGATCCTTTTGCTCTCTTGTCCAGATGCGAAAAAAGTAGAGAAAAAGACACTTTTACTGGATAAACAGCAGTTTCTTGCCGTACAAAAGTTGGCAAAAAAAAGAATCAAATCCAAAGTTGTTCGATACTATCAAGCCATGAATGGACAAAAACGTCTCTGTACAGCTATAGTGCTTTCTCAGAAAGTTCGAACCAAAAAAGCGGCTATTTTATATATCATAGATGAACATGGAACTTTAAAACAGATTGAGATTCTTGCTTTTGCTGAGCCTCCTGAATACAAACCAAAAAAGAGCTGGATCAAACTGGTAGAAGGAAAGAGTTTGCAAGAGCCTTTGAGAGTTGGAAGGGATGTTCCAAAAATCACCGGAGCGACGATGTCGGCTAGAAGCGTTGTTGACGGGGCAAGAATCGCTTTGGCGATATATGAAATTGCCATAAAAGGGAAATGATGCGTTTTTTTGTAATAAAAGATATCCGAAAACACGCGTCCATGCGATATTTGCTCACATGCCTGCTTAGTTTGATGATGCTTTCTCTCGTTTCACATCTGTTACTGTATGGGTGGAAGTATGGTTGGAATCCTGAAAGCGTATCAGCAACGATTATAGGAAACGAGGAGCTTTTTACTGAACCTTTGCCTTTTGAAGAGATTCTTTTGCAGGTACATACCAATCTCTTTTATATTGTCATTGTTCTTAGTGTCATTGCTGCAAGTTTCATACGCCTCTGTGAAAAGAGAAAAAGATTTATTCATCTCCTTTTTATAACGGCACTCTTTTCTCAAATGTTCTTTTTAGAGATTCCTTTTTTAGGGATAAGTGGAGTGGTTGTATGGGCAGTATGTGAAATATTTTGGCATTTGGTAGCTCTTTATATGGCTGCCAAGACAGTATGGGGACTCAATTTTTCATGAAATATATCGAATCTGGATACAAGGCAATTATCTTTTGGATTGGAGTGTATACTATTGCCATAGTACTGTCTGGAGCAACTCTTTTTTTCATGAACGGGATTTGGCAATCACACACATTTGAACACTCCTTGCAGATTGTTACGCCCCATCTTTTTTCCATGTCTGTGATGGTGTTTGTGATACTCCATTTTTTCCTGTTTATGAAAAACAGTGAGACATTTTTGCGGTGGGGTATGCTTCTCTTTGGATTCGCTTTCATTGATCAGATTGCTTTACTCCTCAATCAACCAAGCATACATCTTCTATTTTCTCTTCTATTTACTTTTCAGTTTGTCGCAGTAAGTGTATATATGCTGATACGGTTGAAGGAAAAAGGATAAAACCGGTAGGTTTGGTAATGGAAATACTTTTACCATGTTTTATCATCGTACCGTTTTTCAAGATTATGAGATAATCGATGTTTTTGAGAGAATGTGCAAGCATCAATGCTTTATCCAGAGGCATAACACCGATTGCTGTGGCCATTGCGTCTAAAAATGCGTTTTGTCGACTCCCTGCCAATGTAACCGAAGCGATCGATTTTTGTGATCTTCTTCTTTTGGGATCTATGAGGTGATTGTAACGGGTATCTTTGATATAGCGCCTATACGTTCCGCTGGTCGATACTGCAAAATCTTTTGAGCTCGATCGAATGGTGGCTACAGTTTCAGATTCAAAAGGGTTTTGTACTTTAATTTGACATTGTCCAAGACAGCGAATGTCGCCACTGAGGCCAAAAACTGCTTGTTGAACACCCATTTTCTTGAGTCTCGTTGCCGCAAGGTCGATAGCGTATCCCTTTCCCATGCCACCGAGGTCTATCATGATGCCTTTATCCAGGCAAATGCTATTTTGATCCATATGAATACCATCTACGCCAAGAGTTGCCTTTTTGAGATCTTTAATTGTTGGGATTTTCTCTTGAGGAGTGCCGAAACCAAAAAGTTGTTTTGTTAGAGATCCGATTGTAATATCAAAGTAGCCATCGCTTCGTTTATAGTAGTACAAACTTTTTTCTATGGCATCTTGTACTATTGGATCTTTTTGAATACAGCGGTGATGGTTGAGTCTGTATACAAGTCCATTTGGGAAAGAGGAGAGGGAAGATTCTACTTGTTTGAGAGTTTGGAAAAAGATAGACGTTGCAAAAGAGTATTTTTGATCAAGAGTGATAAATGCAAAAGTGCCCATGGCTACCTGTTCTCTGTGTATGGGTGCCGAGAGGAGTGAAAGAAAGAAAAAAAAGAGCATCAATATGGTTTTTACACGCATTTTCCATACTTTCTTTATTATAATTCTTTAAGATATCAAAAAAGGATGAACAATGCAACGCAGAGATTTTTTGCGAAGTAGTGCACTCTTTGGTCTTATCGCTGTCACTCCTGCTCTTGCAAAACAGGATATCGGAGAGCATCAGCCAACACAACTCCTTGAAGGAAACGAATTTGATCTGCATATTAAAAAGACGTGGGTACGTTTTGGCGACAAGCCTGTTATAGCAACCACGGTTAACGATATGTTGCCGGCTCCCACGCTGAAATGGAAAAAGGGTGATTTTGTTACGATTCACGTGACGAACCATCTTGATGAGCCTACCTCTTTGCATTGGCACGGTATCATCTTACCCTATACGATGGATGGAGTACCGGGTGTGAGTTATCCTGGGATTATGCCAGGAGAACGCTTTACGTATCGGTTCAAGGTAGAGCAAAACGGTACCTACTGGTATCACTCTCACAGCGGTTTTCAAGAACAGACCGGTTTACACGGGGCAATCGTGATTGATGACGATATAGATGCCGATAGAGACTATGTGGTAGGTTTTCACGACTGGAGTGACGAAGATCCAGATACCATATATAGAAAGCTAAAACTTCAAAGCGGATACTACAATTTTCAAAAAAGAACAGTTTTCGATTTTGCAAAAGAGGTACAGCAGTTTGGATTTGCCAAAGCTTTGCAAAGACGAGCAATGTGGAACAAGATGCGTATGGATGATAGAGATCTTTCTGATGTGACTGCCTATACGTATACCTACTGCATCAACGAACATACAAACAAAAATCCAGCCCATTTTTTCTTTAAGCCTGGTGAGAAGGTTCGTTTAAGACTGATCAACCAATCGGCAATGAGCTATTTTGATGTAAGAATTCCCGGATTGAAGATGAAGGTTGTGGCTGCAGATGGCGTGCCCGTTGAACCGGTCGAGGTGGATGATCTTCGCATCGCGGTGGCTGAAAGTTATGATGTATTGGTTTGTCCAACGCAAGAAGCCTATACCATTTTTGCTCAAAGTATCGATCGGTATGGGTATGTGTATGGAATCTTGAGCACTTCACCTCAAAAAAGAGCTCCTATACCAGAGTCCTATCCGTATGAACCTCTCTCTATGGTGGATATGGGTATGGCTATGGATGGGATGAAAATGAATCATATGAAGAAAAAAATGGCTCATACAACAAAGATTCCAAAGACCCCTTTGCCTATGAAAAAGGGAATTGCTTGGACGATGGAGGCAAAGGGTGCAAGGTATAGACTTGATGATCCAGGAGTTGGATTAAGAAGCGTTCAAAGAAAAGTTTTAACCTACGCTGATCTGCATACGCCAAATATCGAAAACAGATTTCCAGATCGTGAGATCCAATTGCACTTAACAGGCAATATGGAGCGCTATATCTGGGCAATAAACGGGATTCCTTACTACGAATCAAAACCTTTGCAGTTTCGTTATGGTGAAAGACTGCGAATAACGTTTATCAATGATACGATGATGAATCATCCGATGCATCTTCATGGTATGTGGAGTGATATCGAAAAAGCAGATGGAAAAATTTTGCGAAAACACACCGTCAATGTGCAGCCGGGCAGTAAACTGAGTATGCGCATCAATGTGGATGCAACTGGGCGATGGGTTTTTCATTGCCATCTACTGTATCACATGGGTGGGATGTTTCGAGAAGTAAAGGTGCTCTCATGAAAAATTTTGTTGTATTGCTGTTCCTGGTTACGGGCATGTTTGCTGGAGGCGGAGATATCTTTCGATATCAGATGCTAGTCGATCAGTTTGAAGCCTCATCACAAGGAAAACCTTCTTGGGATGCCAGTTTTTTTATAGGGTATGATGCGAATAAGATCTATCTGTATAGCGAGGGAGATAGTAAAGAGCAGGAAAACGAGATCGTCTTTTCCCATGCCATTACCCCATTTTTCGATCTACAAATTGGAATGGAACACGATATGAAAGACAAAGGAGCCACTTTTGGTGAAATTACCCTTATGGGACTGGCTCCTTACTTTATTGAAACGAGAACAAAACTGCTTTTTGGTGAAGGAGGTGTGGGAATTGATTTTGATTTTGAATATGAAACGCTCTTTACGCAAAGACTCATTTTAAATTCAAGAATCGAGAGCAGGATCTTTAGCAAAGATATTGAAAAAGCTGGCATTTTTCAAGGACTCAATGACATAACCGTTGGTTTTCGATTGCGTTATGAAATACAAAGAGAGTTTGCTCCCTATATTGGATATTCTGTTACTAGAAATTTTGGTGGTTTGAAAAGAGAAGAGGGCAAAGTGAAAGATCGATTTGTTACCGGCATTCGGTTTTGGTTTTAGGAGGGTATGATGAAAAAGGTTTTTATGCTTTCTATCATTGCATGTTTTTTGATGGCATTGGAGATAGGGACGATTCCCAAACGTGTCGTACTGGAAAAAGATAAAGGCGGTACAATTGATGGAAGCCCTTTTGATACGGCTTCAATGAAAGGGAAAGTCTACTTGGTCATATATTCGGATCCTGATAAAAGGGATCTGAATGAGCCCTTTTTTGAAAAGGTAAAAGCCAAAAATTTTGATAGGAACAGGTACACCTCCATCGCAATTATCAACATGGCTGCAACCTGGATTCCCAATTTTTTATTGAATGCCATATTGAAAGCAAAACAGAAGAAGTATCCATATACCGTATATGTCAAGGACAACAAGAAAGTTTTGGTTCATGCATGGCAACTGCCGGATAACGATCAAGTCGTGATGATTTTTGATCAAAATGGAAGGGTCCAGTATATCGGACATGGGAAATTGTCGCAAAAAGAGCAAGAGAGGGCCTTGCATATCTTAGAGGAGCTTATAAATGAGTCTCATTAAAGAAAAATTATCGATAAAGCCTTTTGGCATCGTGGCGCATCGTGGGGGAGGAGAAGAGAGTGTCGAAAATACGATTAGAGGAATTGAGTATGCACTTTCCATCGGAGTCGATATTGTTGAAGTGGATATTCGAAGCACAAAGGATGGCAGACTCATTTTGCTACATGATCCGGATTTGACCCGTATTGCAGGCATCATGAAAGAAGTACACGATGTGGATTTTGATGAGCTGCAAAAGTATAAAGTCTTTGGAAAAGAGCCGATTGCCACACTCAAAGAAGCTTTACAAACAGTTGACGGTAAATGTGGGCTCTTTTTAGAAATTAAAGAACCAAGTCTAACAGATAAAGTCATACAGATGGTGCATGCGCATGATGCGAAGGAATGGATTGCTATAATCAGTTTTTATGAAGAAGTGATCGAGCAGACCAAGAAGAATGATCCTGAGATTGTGGCAGGACTGGTCTATAGCAGGCCGCCTGGAAAAATTAAAGAAGCAAAAGCGATTGGAGCCGATTTTGTCTTGCCTCACTACAAGATAGCCACCCAAAAAGCAAATCGATTTGCCCATGCACTGGGATTGAAAGTGGTTGCTTGGACAGTCAATGAAGAGTCCTTGATGATGGAGTGCATTGAAAAAGGAGTGGATGTTATAGCGACGGATTTTCCGAGTATGGCTTTGGAGTTGAGAAGAAAAATGGCGGAGGGAAGGGATTAGAATCCCATTCCGCCCATTCCACCCATTCCGCCCATATCAGGAGCAGGAGCTGCAGGTTTGTCCTCTTTGATTTCACTTACAGTCGCTTCTGTTGTAAGAAGCAAGCTAGCAACTGAGACTGCATTTTGCAATGCAACTCTTTCAACTTTTGCCGGGTCAACGATACCAGCTTCAAACATATCTACATATTCACCGGTTGCTGCATTGAACCCAGTGTTTTCATTTTCAGCGTTTTCAACATTGTTCGCTACTACACCTGGATCAAATCCAGCGTTTTCAGCGATTTGTTTGAGAGGGGCTTTGATAGCTCTAAGAATGATTTCAGCACCGATTTTCTCATCGCCGCATAGATCAAGATTTACTTTGTTCGCTGCTCGAACGAGTGCAGTACCACCACCGATGACGATACCTTCTTCAACAGCTGCTTTAGTAGCTGCCAATGCGTCATCGACTCGGTCTTTTTTCTCTTTCATCTCAGTTTCAGTTGCAGCACCGACTTTGATAACTGCTACACCACCAGCAAGTTTGGCAAGTCGTTCTTGCAGTTTTTCTTTGTCATATTCGCTTGTTGTTTGCTCGATTTGCGCTTTAATCTCTTTGATTCTCGCTTCAACTGCTGCTTTGTCGCCTTTTCCGCCAACGATTGTAGTGTTTTCTTTGTCTACTACGATTCTGTCAGCTTGTCCAAGATCTTCTAGTGTTGCGCTTTCAAGCGTTCTACCAACTTCTTCACTGATCACTTGCCCGCCAGTCAAGATCGCAATATCTTGAAGCATCGCTTTTCTTCTGTCACCAAATCCTGGCGCTTTAACAGCACAAACGTTGAGTGTTCCTCGTAGTTTGTTTACAACAAGTGTCGCAAGTGCTTCACCTTCGATATCTTCAGCGATAATGAGAAGCGGTTTGTTGCCTGTTTGTACAACTTTTTCAAGGACTGGAAGCAAGTCTTTCATGTTGCTGATTTTTTTGTCGTAAAGCAGGATATATGCATTTTCAAGTACTGCTTCCATCTTTTCAGTGTCAGTTACAAAGTATGGGCTGAGGTATCCTCTGTCAAACTGCATACCCTCAACAACTTCAAGTTCATCTTGAAGAGATTTTCCTTCTTCAACAGTGATAACACCATCTTTTCCAACTTTTTCCATCGCTTCTGCTATAAGCTCACCGATTTTTGGATCGTTGTTTGCAGAAATTGTTGCAACTTGCGCGATCTCTTTTTTATCTTTCACTTCTTTTGCGATCTTTTTAAGCTCAGCAACGATTGCTTCGGCAGCTTTGTCCATACCTCGTTTTACTTCGATAGGGTTTGCACCTGCTGTGATGTTTCGAAGACCTTCTTTAAAAATGTTGTATGCAAGAACTGTTGCAGTTGTTGTACCATCACCTGCTTCATCAGCAGTTTTGCTTGCAACCTCTTTAACAAGTTGTGCACCCATGTTTTCAACAGTATTTGGAAGCTCGATCTCTTTTGCAACACTTACACCGTCTTTTGTAATGCTTGGACTTCCAAAAGATTTTTGAATGAGTACGTTTCGTCCTCTTGGACCCATAGTAACTTTTACGGCGTCTGCCAGTTTTTTAACGCCTTCAAAAAGTTCTCCTCTTGCAATATCGCTAAAATGAATCTCTTTTGCTGCCATTTTTCACCCCCTTCTTATTTCAAAATTCCAAGAATATCGTCAGTTTGTAAAATCAAATACTCTTTTCCATCTAATGTAATATCTGTTCCGCTATATTTAGCAAAAACAACTCTGTCACCAACTTTAATGTGTCCTTCTTCTTCTACTTCTGGACCGATTGCCAAAACATTTCCTTCAAGCGGTTTTTCTTTCGCATTATCAGGAATAATGATTCCGGATGGTGTCTTTTCAGGCTCATCTACTCTCTCAACTAAAACTCTGTTTCCAAGTGGTTGGAAATTCATTGCGGCCTCCTTTATCAAGTTTTTGTCACTTACTGTTTTTCAGTGCCAAAATTTTACAGAGAATATGCTTAAATAAAGCTTAAACTAAACTATGAATATCATTAAATCTACATCGATAAGACTAAAATTTTTTGTCAATATAATATAAAAAAGAAATGGTTGATTATAGGCTATAATAGAGTCAAGATAAAGGAGTATTATTATGAAAAAGATAGGGTTGTTCTTAATCGTCTCTATTCTTATAGGTTTAGTTGGTATCTATGGATTACTTTTTACAAAAAGTGGAAACCAAGTTTTAAAACCGGAAATAGAAAGCTACCTTAATCAAAAACTACCTGTGAAAGTTGCATTACGAAAGTTTCAAATCGCTCCGATGGATATTGTATTGGAGATTGGAAAATCGATTGCCGTTGTACACGGGGATCTAAATCCGCTTCAAAGACGTTTCGACCTGACATACAACATCAAAATAGATGATTTAGCGGCTCTTGAACCGTTGCACCGTCAAAAACTGCGAGGGCCTTTGAATACGAAGGGGCGTATTAAAGGCACTTTAGATCAATTTACGATCAAAGGAATCAGTGATATAGCAAAGAGTGGTACCGAATACACAGTTGTAGTAAAAGAGTTGAATCCTGAAAGTCTAACTGCAACCATAAAAAATGCAGATTTGGCGCAATTACAATACATGGTTTATCAGCCCGTGCGTACATATGGCTTTCTTAATAGTGATATCAAACTTGATAGTCTGAATGTAAAGAATCTAAAGGGAAGTATTGTTTCGCAAATCTTGCACGGAAAAGTGAATGAAAAAGAGATCGAGAAAGAGTTTGGCATAAAGAAAGCAACAATCAACTATAGGATTGATCAAAAAAGTATATTAGATGGTCAAAAAATCACTACAAAGATGTCATTTGATTCTACCATCGCGACAGCAAATTTGGAGAATGTTGTTTATAACTTGAAAAACAACACTCTTACGATCCCTTATGTTGTCGATATCCCAAATCTTTCAAAACTCTATTTTTTAACCAATCGGCGTATGCGGGGAAAAATCACTGTAACTGGAAAAGTGCAAAAAGCGAAAGATCTTGTTGTCACTGCACATTCACAAACTCTTGGCGGAACTGTTGATGCGGTTTTGAAAAACAGTGATTTACATGCAAAACTCAAAAATATCGAAGTAACGGCACTTACTTATATGCTCTATTATCCAAAAATCTTTGATTCCTCTATGGAAGCAGATCTAAAATACAATATATCAACTCAAAAAGGAACGCTGGTTGCCAAAGCGTATGATGGCAGGATCTTGCCAAATAAAATGACATTTTTGCTCCAGCAAATGGCAAACTTCGATATCACAAGAGAGGTGTATAAAGTAACTGCGCTTCATAGCATCATAGATAAAAAGAAAATCTTATCCAATCTCGATATGGAGAGTCGACTGACTCATATCAGTTCAAAAGACGCTCTTGTTGATCTCCAGAAAGAGTATGTGAATGCAAAGTTGAAAGTGGAAATCAAAAAAAGACCAGTTTTTGTAAAAATCAAAGGCAGTCTCAAATCACCAAAAGTTTCCGTTGACGCGAAAGCTTTGTTGAAAGATCAGGTGAAACAGAAATTGCAGAAAAAATTGAAAAACAAAATACCGGCCGAAGCCGAAAAATTGTTGAATCTTTTCTAGATTTAATAAATTTATAATCTAACAGCATGTATATTTATAAAAAATTTATAAAAATTAAAAGCTGTCTATGAAAAAAAGGATTGTAATCGTAGAAGATGAAAGCCTCGTGGCTTTTGAGATCCAAAGTGCACTTGAGCAAGTTGGATTTGAGTGTATAGCGATTGTTGATGATGCCAGTTTGGTTCTAGAAACAATACGCGACACCAAACCGGATGTAGTCATAATGGATATTTATCTTGCAAATGGTACAAATGGAATCGATGCGTGTCGGATTGTAAAAAAAGAGTTTGATATACCAATCATCTTTTTGACAGCATATTCAGATCAAACAACACTTCGTGAAGCCCTCGATTGCCAGCCCGATGGTTATTTGATCAAACCTTTTCGTAGACCTGAACTCTATGCAGCAATCAATCTTGCTTTGGGCAAGAACGCTTTCGATAACAAAATATTGGAGTTGTGCGAAGGTGTGCAGTATGATAAGAATAGATCAGTATTGAAAAAGGATAACCAGGAGATAACACTCACAAAAAAAGAGAGGGAACTGCTGCATCTCCTTCTTCAAAACAGAGGAAAACTTGTTTCCTTCGAAAGAATCGAATTCGAATTGTGGCCCCAGAAACCTGTAAGCGAGACGACTCGTAGGACACTCATTCACAGACTTCGCTCAAAACTTTCAAAAGATTGCCTCAAAAGTATTCCAGGTATTGGGTGTATTCTCCAATAATGTGACAAAAATGTGACATTTTAGAACGTTTTTGGAACGTTCTTCGTTTATAATTCTTTCGATTTTTATCGAAAAAGGAGAGTACTATGAGAATGATAGTTGGAATCTTGTTTGTAGCAGCATTTTTGTATGCCGATACGATAAATCCATACTGGTTTCAGGAGGATAGCAAAGAGAAGCTAGAAGTTGAAGTTATTTCCAAAGACCAAAATGAGTGGGTTAACCCGTATTGGTTCCAAGAGACCAGACAGCATAATAAGGCAAAATTGCAAAGATTGACGACAATTCGAGAACAGATCCACTTTGACTCGTGATGCGCTAAAAAGTGATCATATATTTCGTTCCATGGGACGTATCGATATCGATACGTCCCTTAAGCTGATGCTGAACCAATATATGGACGAGTTTCAATCCCAAACTCTCTTTTGATGCATGTGAGCTCTTGAATCCCTTTCCCGTATCTTGAATAGTGAGAACATATAGATCCCCTTTTTGCTCTAAAGTTATAAAAATAGCCCCTTTGTTATCCGGAAAAGCGTGTTTGAAGGCATTTGTAAGGAGCTCATTGATAATGAGACCCGTGTATATCGCTTTATCCATAGAAAATATTGCGTTACTTTTTACATGAATTGCTATATCTTTTTGTGAGAAAAGGTGTTGTAGTTCACTAGCCAATGTTTGGATATATTCTTGTGCGTCAATGTAGGCTATATTGTCACTTTTGTAAAGCATCTCGTGGACGCTGCTCAACGCTCTGATACGGCTCTCTGCTTCTGTGAGGATCGATTGCATCTTTTGGTTGCTCAGTTTGTCAGATTGCAATCGTAAAAGGGATATAATGATTTGAAGATTGTTTTTTACGCGGTGGTGGAGCTCTTTGAGGAGGACATTTTTCTCTTCGAGCGCTTTTGTGAGCTCTTGTGTCTTTTGATCTGCATAGGCTTCAAGTTTAGCTTTTTCGATCTCTTTTTTTTCTAAAAGCTGTTTGGTAGCACGCTCTTTTTCTGCTTTGTATGCGTTGATTCTTGCAGACAATGCCATAGAAAAGAGAATTGCCTCAGAAAAAATCGAGATTTTTCCTAAATATGGAAAGTGATCGATCCATGATATAAATCCGGCCTGTTTCAGACCAAGCAGGACGGCAACAACGAACAGAAGACTCCATCCAGTAATATAATAGATAGTATGTTTGTATCCTTTGAAATAGGCATACAATCCAATAACAATCATAATGAAAAACATAATCATATAGATGATCCGCTGTGGTGTGGTACTGACGATATCTGTAATGTTGAGTAGATATAGAATGAGGCTAAAAGCGATTAATAATTGAAGAAATTTATGAATTCTTGGAAAGTTTTTTTTTGTTTGTAAAAACTCGACTGTAAACATAATGATCGAGAGAGCCATAATAAGCAAAAGTGTATATATAGCGGTTGTACTCATAAAAAAGTTTTTGAAAAAGAGTGGGAAAAATCCCGATTCGAAAAGTTCTAATACGAGAAACGAACTGACCATAATGACATAGTAAAGGTAACTTACATCCTTTGTCATAAAAAGTAGAAAAATATTATATGCGATCAGTGCTAGCATTGCACCCAGAAACAAAAAGGTAACAAGTTTGTCTTTTTCATTTTTTGCTTCGTAGTATGCTGGATCGGCAAGATTGAGTTTTGCGAAGAACCCCACATTTTGATCCTGGGCTTTGAGCAAAAAAGTTTTTTCCTCATATGGCTTGAAAAAGATTAAAAAGGGATGGGTGAGATAGTGTGAGGGCAGTTTTTTTAATCGGTATCCACTTTCATATACTTTGGAGCTATTGAGATCGTACAGCCAGATCTTTTCTTGGATAGGATAGTCATATTCTAAAACTTTTGTGATAGCTTTATCAAAAGGGTTTTTTATGCGAAAGAGAAGCCAAAGGGTAGCATCGTATTGATAACCGAGCAATAATTTATTGACATTCGTTTGTTGAAATAGCTGTTTGTGATGCAAAAGATAGTTTAGATTTGACTGAGAGTTTCTATCGAGATAGTAGAGTGTAGAAGGTGTGATATTTTTTATTTTGTTATCATCGAGAATGATCGTTTGCGCAAAAGAGAAAGAGAATGTGTATAGAAATATACAAAAAAAATATACTCTTTTCATTCTCACCTTTCATTATATATTGTTGACATGTTCGAGATTTTGAAGTATAATTTCACTCGCTTTGGCTGGGTAGCTCAGCTGGTGAGAGCGCTGGTCTCATAAGCCGGAGGTCGGGAGTTCAAGTCTCCCCCCAGCTACCACACTCCCCTAATGTTTTGCTTCCATGACATGATTTGTACCTAAATCCATTTGTATTATAATTTTTCAAAATCAATCATTGTTGAATCTATAGTGTTTTATCGAGAATCAATATATTTTTGAGTTTTTTCACTGTATGATTATACAAAAAGGTTTGCAATGATTGAAGTGGCTACTAATTTGATCAAACAGGCAGATTATCTTCTCATTACGGCTGGGGCTGGTATGGGAGTGGATAGTGGGCTCCCTGATTTTAGAGGAGTTCATGGATTTTGGAGGGCTTATCCGGCAGCGAAAAAGCTCGGCCTTCGATTTGAAGAGTTGGCAAATCCAAGATGGTTTGAAAAAGACCCAAAACTTGCATGGGCGTTTTATGGCCATCGCCTGCATCTTTATCGTGATACAAATCCTCATAAAGGATTTCGACTGCTTCTAGAGATTGCTCAGAGAAAAAAAGAGTATTTTGTGGTTACTTCAAATGTGGATGGGCAATTTCAAAAAGCCGGTTTTGATGAAATGAAAATCGATGAAGTTCATGGAAGCATTCACTATTTGCAGTGCATAAAGCCTTGTCGTGATGATATATGGAGTGCTGATGGAGTTGATATTCAAATTGACACGGAGCGTTTTTTAGCAAGGGAGCCTTTGCCAAAATGTCCTTATTGTGGTGCGGTTGCCAGGCCTAATATTTTAATGTTTGGAGATTGGCATTGGATATCTTCTAGGGAAGATGCGCAACAAGGACGTTTCAAAAACTTTCTGCATCGGGCGAAAGAATCCTTGGTTATTGTGGAGATTGGAGCCGGCACTGCAGTACCTACGATTCGTCTTTTAGGTGAACAAATATCGCAAAATTATAATGCCCCTTTGATTCGTATCAATCCGAGAGAAGCGCAAGGAGCCACTGTGGGCCTTGCATTAGGAGGGCAAGAGGCAATAGAAAAAATATATGAAATTGTACAATGATAAGAGATCCCAAAAAATTGGCTTTTATCATGGCAAGGAATATCACGAAAACGAAAGCGGATATTACAAAAAATGAAGTCTGTTTTCTAGTACGTTCTTATGTAAAACTTCATAACAAGCTCTATCGTATTCGAATCGATGAAGAAGAGTTCGTCAAAAAGAGCTGCAGATATTATGAACAGTTTTTTGTCGTTTTCTTCTTGAATGGTAAAAAGTAGATGGAAATATAGTGGCGGACAGGGAGGGATTCGAACCCTCGGTACCCGCAATGGGTACGCCTCCTTAGCAGGGAGGTGGTTTCAGCCAGCTCACCCACCTGTCCTTGAAGTGGATGAAATTATAAAGAATTTTTAGAGGTTTGTCAATATTTTTTCCACAACTTCAGCTGGATTGTTCGCCTGATAGATAGGACGTCCTACGACGATAAAATCCACTTTTTTCTCTTTTGCAAGATTGATGTCAGCTACACGTTTTTGGTCACCTGCACTCTCTCCAAAAGGTCTTATACCGGGAGTCAAAGTGATAAATGTATCGCTTGTGATGTTTTTGATCAAATCACTCTCATAGACACTACACACCACGCCATCGAGTCCTGCTTCGTAGGCCTCCTTGGCAAACTGCTTTGCTTTGTTTTCGATCGAATCATTGTAGATGGATCGAAACTGTTCTTCGTTGAAGGATGTAAGTACAGTGACTGCAAGAACGAGCGGGGGATTTTGAAATTTTTGTACTCTTTGCATGACACTCTGCATCGCTTCTTTGCCAGCACTGGCGTGAATATTGAACATTTCGACACCAAGTTTTGCGATCTCTTCGGCTGCATCGGCCATGGTATTGGGAATATCATAGAGTTTCAAGTCAAGAAAAATGTGGAAATTTGGATTGATCTGTTTGATCTGTTTTAAAAACTCTTTTCCGTCTCGAATATAGCTCCTCAGACCAACTTTGAGCCAGATGTCGTAGTTTTTCAAGGATTTTGCAAGGGAGAGATTCTCTTCTATGCTGGGTAGATCAAGTGCGACGCAAAGCTGCATGAAACCCCTTTTTTAGTGATATAATATCAAAAAAAGAGTTAAGGGCCGGTTTGTTCGACAAAGAGTATCTTTCCAATCTTTTAAACGATAAGAAAAAACTTCTGACCCAAATCTACTTCGATCTCCAAAAATATTTTGAGAAGCTCTATGGAGACAATACAGTCGTACTTATGGAGGTAGGCTCTTTTTTTGAAGTATATGAGCTCAATACTCCCCAAGAAAAAATAGGAAAAGCAAAAGAGATAGCAGAATTTCTTAATATTCAACTTACCCGCAAAAACAAATCGATTCTTGAAATAAGTGTTTCCAATCCATTGATGGCCGGAGTACCCAATTTCGCATTGGAACGCTATCTCAATAGGCTTATACAAAGCAAAAAATATACGGTCGTCCTCATTAAGCAAAAGGGTGAACCACCCCATGTCAAACGCTATCTCGCAAATATTATCTCTCCAGGAACAAACTTCGATTATCAGATAGAGCCTACGGAAAACTTTATTGCTTCGATGATACTGGGTGAAAATAGAGGTATCTATTATGCCGGTTATGCGGCCATCGATGTAACGACAGGAAAATCGTTTGTCAATGAAATGTACTCCACGAGAGAGGATAAGACCTTTGCACTGGATGAAATTTTTACTCTTTTACAAACCTATAATACTGCTGAATTGATTTTGACTTTTGAAGGAAATGTGGATAAAGATTTTATCTATAGCTATCTTGAAATACCTGCTCATTATACATTTCATGAAAATAGAAGTCGCTTGAAAATCACCTATCAAAATGAACTTTTCGCAAAAGTCTTTTCCATTAAGTCGATTCTTTCCCCTATCGAATACCTGGATCTTGAGCGTTATCCCTATGCTAGTGAAAGTCTTGGAATACTTCTCGATTTTATTATCGATCACGATCCCGCAATCGTGGAAAAGTTGCAAAAACCTACATTTATCGGCAGTAGCCATTTCGTCTATCTGGGAAACAACGCTTTGGAACAGCTCAATATCATCTCCCGTGACCCCGATGAGATGACACTCTTAAAAC
Organism: Nitratiruptor sp. SB155-2; assembly: GCF_000010325.1. Classification (GTDB taxonomy): domain Bacteria; phylum Campylobacterota; class Campylobacteria; order Campylobacterales; family Nitratiruptoraceae; genus Nitratiruptor. Next base: position 507,088 of record NC_009662.1, read on the forward strand.
TTTTGGACAAAACCTCTACGCCTATTGGTAAAAGAGTCCTAAAAGAGCGCCTTCTCAATCCAATTCAGAACCAAAAAGAGCTGCAACGCCGATATGCTATGATAGAAAAATTCATACCCCATTTTAAAGAGATAGAAGTTTTACTCAAACAGATCTATGATATCGAGCGAATATTAAGAAGAATCAAACTTAGAAAAGCACACCCTTTCGAGATCAACTATTTGCATACTTCGTTGTACTATATCGAGAAACTTTCCAACACATTGAAATCATACGATATGGGTATAGAAGCGTTCAGTATCGAGGAAGTGTATAGATTTAGAAAATCGATCGAAGATGTTTTCGATCTGGAAAAGAGTGCCAAGTACCGAAAAGAGCAAATTGATGCGAACATTTTCAAACCTGGTGTCAATCTTTTTATTGATCAAATTGAAAAGCAGATTGGGAAAACCTTGGAAAAACTCCATGCGATTCAAAACCATGTCGCCTCCTTTTGCGATAAAGAGGAGAGTGTGCAGCTGGGATGGCTAGAGAGTGAGGGTTTTCATATAGTTATGACGAAAAATAGATTCATGCAGATTGAAAAGGATCTTTTACAGAGTTTCGTGACCATAGAAAATGAACACTATTTTTTCAAAGATTTTCATATCAAAAAACTGAAAAACAGTGTGAAGCTTACCCATGAAATCATTGAGGAACTCTCGAAAGAGTATACCGCTTTGCAAACACGTCTTGTAGCTCTCGTCAAAAAAAGCTACACAGAAGTTCTTATGGAGATAGAGCTGCGATACAGTGCTTTGATGGAAAAGCTTATAACGTTCATTGGAGAGATCGATTTTTCCATTAGCGGTGCGAAATGTGCCAAGGAGTTTAACTACTCGAAACCTGAAATTGTAAAGCAAGATATTTTAGAGTTTGTTGCTCTACGCCATCCCATCATCGAATCAAGGGAGGAGAATGGGATCTACATTCCAAACGATATCTATCTCGGAGAGCCTTTCGAGCCACAATGTGATCATGTGACATTGCAAGCGAGTGACAATAAACCGGTACAGGGTATTTTACTCTATGGAATTAATTCTAGTGGGAAAAGCTCTTTGATGAAAAGTGTAGGTATTGCAGTAGTCATGGCGCAAGCTGGAATGTTCGTTCCGGCAGCATCGATGCGGTTCGGACTTGTTGACAAGATTTTTACGAGAATCGTCTCAAAAGATAATCTCTACAAAGGGCTCTCCACCTTTGCAGTCGAGATGCTGGAACTCAAAAACATTTTCAATCGTGCCACAAATCGATCTTTGGTTCTTGGAGATGAGATCAGTCACGGGACGGAAACCTATTCGGCTTTGTCGATTGTCGGTGCCGCAATCCAAAGGCTCTATGAGATGGGAAGCAAATTTATATTTGCGACCCATCTGCATCAACTCACCACTATAGAACCTATCATGTCACTGAAACGTCTCGTTTTCTTGCATCTTGGTGTGACATATGATGAAGAAAATGATCGATTGATTTATGATAGAAAGCTCCAAGTCGGCCCTGGTGGTACACTCTATGGCTTGGAGTTTGCCAAGGCTCTTCATATGGATAAAATTTTTCTCGATTATGCATATAGTATCAGGAAAAAGTTGACAAAAGAGTACAGCGAGATCGAACTTCTCAAACAAAAGAAGCGTAGCAGGTATAATAAGGGAGTCTATTTAACGAAGTGTGCGATTTGCAATGAAGTCGTGGAAGAGGTGCACCATATCGAACCAAAAGCGAAAGCCAAAGGAGGGTTTATCGATCATTTTAAAGCAAATCATAAATTCAACCTGATCCCTCTTTGTTCCAAACATCATAAAATGGTTCATGAAGGGAAATTGTTGATCAATGGATTTGTTATGAGTGATGAAGGATTGAAACTCCATTATACAGAGATTGACTAAGGAGGGACCATGATCGAAAAAGCGGTGGATCTATTTGAAAACGATAAATATGATGAAGCACTGCCGATTTTTAAAAAATTGGCCAAAGAGGGTGATGCAGAAGCGATGTATTACCTTGGTATGATGTATTATGAAGGATGGGGTGTAGAAAAGGATGAAAAAATGGCAGTAGAATGGTGGAAAAAGGCAAACAGACGAGGCAGTCTTGATGCCAAATATATGCTTCAGACCATTTGCGCTACATCGAGTGTCTTTGCAAGAGAGTAGATGTATACTTTTGTTGTGATCGTTTTTTCCGTTGGAGCAGCTATCACTGTTTATTATCTCTTCCTTCGTCAAAAATCGAAACGCCTCACTTTGATAGAACAGGGTATTTGTCCTGAGTGTAAAGAAGCCAGTATAGAAATAAAAAGAAACAAGAGTGGCGGGTGTAGCGGTACGAACAGTGTCTTATTCGAATGTGATGCTTGCGGGTATCAAGAGGAGTTTCACATCGCATCTAGTGGTTGTAGGATGTGATGAACTCTTTGAATTCGTTCAAAGGCAAAGGCTTCGCATATAAATAGCCTTGGGCATAGAAGCATTTAAGATCTTTTAAGATGCGTTCTTGCTGTTTTGTCTCTACACCTTCTGCGATAATCTCTTTTCTGAATGTATACGCTATATCTGTGATAATCTTTGTGATCTGATAGTCTTCAGGATCCTTGTCAATATCATCTATGAAGCTTTTATCGATTTTTATCGTATCGAATGGCAGACGTTTGAGATAATTGAGCGAAGAGTACCCCGTTCCAAAATCATCAAGTGCGACTTGAAATCCGATCTGTTTGATGGCTTCCAGCATATTGACGGTATGTGAGACATTTTCCATTGAGAGTGTCTCTGTGATTTCGAGTTCCAGTTTCGATGGATCGATGTTATATAGTTTGAGATTCTTATCAAGAAAGTCGAGAAATTTTGGATTCCTAAATTGTCTAGCTGAAATATTTAAAGAAAGCACGATGTTTTGTAACTCTTTATCACTACTCCACTCTTGTAAATGCCGGAAACTCTTTTTTATGACAAATTCGTCGATCTTTTCTATCAAATCGCTTCGCTCGGCTACGGGAATAAAAACATTGGGAGTAAGAAGACCCTTTTGCGGGTGATTCCAGCGAATAAGTGCTTCTGCACCGATAACTTTATTATTTTGAATATCGATTTTAGGCTGAAAGAAAAGAGTGAGTTCATCCTCTTTTTTCAGTGCTTTGCGAAGATCCTGAGTTGTCTGTTGCAGATGATCTAGATACTTTTTCATCTCTTCTTTAAAGAAAACGAATCTGTTTTTTCCACTTTTCTTCGCTTCATACATGGCGATATCGGCATAGCGTGTCAATGTTTCGATATCATCCGAGTCATCGGGAAAGATAGCGATGCCAAGACTACAGGAAACGGAAAAATTGATATTTCCGTAGCGATACTCCTTTGCTACAGACTCTTTTATTTTTTCCAAAACGATATCCAAGGAATCTTTTGTTTCTACTTTCGGTATCAAAACGACAAACTCATCTCCACCGATGCGGAATATAAGATCCGAAGAACGGAGCGTTTCTTTAAGGATGGTAGCAATATCTATGAGGAGTTTGTCTCCTATCTCGTGACCGTAGGTATCATTGACAAATTTAAAATTATCGATATCAAGAAAGATAAGGGCGAAACGTTCTTTGGATCTTTGCGCAATTTTCGACAGTTTTTCTAGGATATCTTGAAAAGAGACTCTGTTTGGTAAGGATGTGAGTGGATCATTGTATGCAAGGAATTCCACCTGTTTTTTTGCTTTGATCTCTTCGGTGACATCTATGGCAATACCTATTATCGTCGTGGATCTGTTATGTTTTTTTCGAACTTTGATAACGTTTTTAAGATATTTCTCCCCTTTAGGGGTATAGAATTTGACGACCGTTTCAAATTTTAAGCCTTTTTGATATGCCTCTTCTATTTCTTCAATAAAACGGAGCTTTTCTTGCGGATCGATCATCTGTAGGAAATGTTCCCAATCTAGACGCTCTTTCATATTGAGGCCCAAAATTCTATAGAGTTGGTCGCTGCAAAAAAAGGTGTCACTATCTTTAATATACTCCCAACTGCTCATATTGGCAATTTTTTGAGCTTCTGCTAGGTGCATTTCACTCTGTTTTATTTTTTGGATATAAAGGTGTATTGCATGTAGCATTTTGTTGATGGCTCTTGTAATTGCAATAAGTTCGAGGTATTCATCTGTTGGTTTGACCTGTTTGGTCGTTCGGATATCGATATTTGATAGTTGCGAAGAGAATGTATATAAAGCGTCTATTTTTTTATTAATATAGCGAGCGAAAATGAGACCAAGAGCAAGCAGTAGCAGAGTGAAAAATGTGAAGTATATATCGAATTTTTTAAAAAATTGATTCATTATTTCATAATCATATTCAACGAAAAGATATCCGACTTTTTGATTTTTGTATTGTATAGGATAGAGGGATTGATTCTTTTGTGTTGGGATGGGCTTTTGTGCAATCTTTAATTTTTTAATGGAACTGACGCTTGTTTGAATGTTTTGAAGTGTTTTTTGCAGTTCATCGTCAAAATGAAAATAGGCAAGAGGGGCAATCGTACGGAGATTTTCTTGAATGATAAATTTGATATTTTGTTCTTCTATGTTTTGTAATGTAGTACGAATTTGGAAATAGATAATCGTTTGAAAAACAAATAGAACGACAATTGCTAAAAGAATTGTAGCACGAATCATCCAAGCAAGTGAATATCTACTTGTTTTCATAAAACTTTGACACCTTGAATATTATTGGATTGAGTTTTATATTTGATTGTTTAATGGCCGATGGATTGATTAAAGGGTGCACTTTGGAATTGACGGTTATAGAAATCATTGCCCCTTCAATTGCACTAGGAAGTGCACTTAAAATGAGACGTTTCTTTTTTAAAAGCGAATTGTACAGTTTCTTTGCTTTTTTAGAATCCATGAAGAGAATATAGGCTGAAGCATTTTTGAGAACCCTCGTTTTTGTAGGTATTACTTTGATTCGTTTACCGTATACCGTTTTCTTGTCAAGAAGTTTTTTCATCAAAAACGCTTCTTTACGGTACCTGTTTTGATAAACGATATTGATTAAGAGTTTGTTATTGACAAGTTTTTGATCAATATTTTCATCGAGCATGATAATTTTTGGGAACAGTTTTGCCTCAATTTCAAGGAGTGCAGGATTGAGTGAAGAGGCGAACAGAGTAATGATGGTAAGAAAAATAAGAGAAAATATCCGTATCAAAAGCTTTTCCTTATTCTAAAAAACAACTCCCTCCCACTTTGCGGTACAGCCCATCCTTGAGGGACAAACTGGAATCTATTTTGTATGAGTTCCGATGGTGTAACGTATGCATAGTTCTTGTGATCAGTAATATTCTTCACACCAAACTGGATATCTAGATCGTTCAAAGAGTAGGTAAAAACCTGATTCAACGACAGAGATGGTCGGACATCTCGATAAATGTCGGGGGTATCGATTTTTGAGGTCCATTTGAACATGGTATGGGAATGGAAATGGTCCCAGTCATAATCGAACGAAGTAGAAAATATATTTTTGCGAATACCAAGATACTCTGTTTGATCATTGGGGCTTCGTTGATATTCGCGTTTGTTGAAGTTGTGCGCGTAACGAAGTATAAGTTTTGCATGATTAAAAAGTTTCGTATAGCTCACTTCTATACCCCGTATTAAATAGTCCCCGAGATTTTCGTATATTCGTAGACCGGAATCCGACAGATACCTATCAATGGTATCTTTTGTTTTCCCATAGTAGAAATTCGTTTTTAATACGTCTGTTTTAGTGAATTTCTTGATATATTGTAACTCCAAAAGATTGATATATTCTGGCTGCAACGATTCATTTCCATTAAATTCCGCTGCTGTATTGGCATAGAGTTCTACCCAAGATGGTGCTCGAAATGCTGCATTGTAAATACATTTCATCGTATTTTTTGGATCGAAGTTGTATACAAGACCCGCTTTTGCGGAGAATTTCCAGCCAAACTCGTTATAGTGATCAAATCGTAAGCCTCCTGTCAATGTAAAGTTATCATTGATGAAGTAGAGATCTTCGATACCCAAAGCAAAAATGGATCTATGTACATCTGATTTGATAGGTCCTGGAAGATGTGCATAATTCCCTAAAGCAGGGACATATTGCAGATAGTATGCTCTGCTAGGTTTGGCATAGCTGGTTTCTATATGGAATTGAAGATTGTGCTTTTGTGAAAGATATTTGATATCGGCTTTCGCATACATCTCTTTTTCTGCAAAGTTCCCGCCTATGATCAAGTCCTTGTCAGGACCGCTCGTAGAATTGAGATCGTATGGATAGACTCGAAACGCTCCATTCCAGATATAATATTTATACCCTACATTCGTTTCGATTTTCCAATCTTTGGTGAGATATTGTTGATATCCCACATCGACAAATTGATGCTGTAGGTGAACGAATTGATCGCGTTTGAGTGGAGAAACGCGCGAGATACCAAAAAAATTTCCCTTTTTGTAGTATTGCAGTCTATATTGCACTGTCCAATTTTCATTTTTATACGTAATACCAACACCGTCATTTTTTTCAAGTGCATGGGCCGGGGTAGATTGACGAAAAATTGTCGTCGTATCGTTGAGCGTATCGATTTTGAGTGTTGTAGGAGAGAGAAGATCTGGTTTGGAATAGAGCTTATGCAGGTCAAGCAACAATGTCCCTTGCTCTGTTATGATGGATTTAAATGCACTGATTCCGTATCCATTTTCGCTGCTGTAATATGTCGAAACCATGTCTTCATCACTCTCATCGAGGGTGATGACGTTGACAACTCCTAAAAATGCATTATCGCCGTATCGTACAGAATCGGGTGTTTTGGTGAATTCAATGCGTTTGATGAGGTCTGCCGGGAAATTGTAGTAGTAAAACTGATTGGTGTATATGTTGTTGGTGACTTCCACGCCATTGATCAAAAATTTGATTTTGTCGCGATAACTGTTTTTTACGCCTCTAACAATAATCTGTTTTTTCCCACTTGAAGTTATAGAAACTTCAATGCCTGGAATATAACACATCAAATCAAAAAGTGTTTTTGCTCCAGTATGCCTGATGAAATCCTTTCTTAAAACAGTGACGGTCGATGGTGTTTTATCGATATTGAGTTTTGTAGCAGATGCAATTTCACTTGCTTCGTTGAGCGTTGTAAGAAAATCTTGCTCGATCGTTTGCGTATCTGCAGACAATAATATAGTTGGGATACAAAATGCAAACAGCAATCGTTTGGTCATAACAATCCTATGGAAAAAAATGGATTTTATAAGATTATTATAACCAAAAGTGGAGGGTAGCGAAAGGCTACCCGATCATCATCCGTTGACTATCTGGATAATCTTTTCCACTACGCTTGGATCCTCAAGGGTTGAGGTATCTTGCTTGATCTCTTCACCCTTTGCGATGGCTCTGAGGATTCTGCGCATGATTTTGCCACTTCTTGTTTTTGGAAGACCTGGAACGAATGCGATCTCATCACATTTTGCCAAAGGACCAATATCTTTTGTGATCACATCATTGATCTCTTTGATAAGCTCCATCTCATCCGCTATGCCTTCATCATCTTTAAGCACGACAAATGCGAAAACGCTTTCCCCTTTTACTTCATGCGGCTTTCCAACCACCGCGCATTCTGCCACTCTTGGGTGGTGACCTATAGCCGCTTCGATCTCGGCTGTTCCAAGTCTGTGGCCACTGACATTGATAACATCATCCATACGCCCCGTGATCCAGATATACCCTTCTTCATCATATATCGCGCCATCTCCACTGAAATAGACAGGTTTTCCATCCTTCTTACAGGTTCCAAAATAGCTTTTGACAAATCGTTCGCTATCTCCCCAAATAGTTCTGATCATACTAGGCCAAGGTTTTGTGATACACAGATACCCTTTTTCACCCGGCTCTTTTTTGTTTCCGTCAGTATCGATAATTTCAGCAAAGATTCCCGGGAGCGGAAATGTTGCAGATCCTGGTTTGATCGGTGTGGCTCCTGGAAGAGGACTGATCATGTGACCTCCAGTTTCTGTCTGCCACCATGTATCGACGATTGGACACTGACCCCGTCCGACTTTTTCAAAATACCACATCCAAGCGTCGGGATTGATAGGTTCACCCACTGTTCCAAGAATGTAGAGGCTGCTTAGATCATACTTATCCGGTTCATCTGCACCAAGTTTGTGAAGGAGTCTAATGGCAGTAGGTGCTGTATAGAACTGATTGACCTGATACTCTTCGATCATTCTCCACCATCTTCCGGCATCTGGATAGACAGGAACCCCTTCGTACATCAAAGTTGTAGCTCCGGCTGCGAGAGGTCCATAGACTATATAGGTGTGCCCAGTGATCCAGCCAACATCTGCTGTACACCAGTAGGTATCGGTATCTTTGATATCAAATACCCACTCCATAGTGAGCTGCGCCCAAAGGATATATCCGGCTTGTGAGTGCTGTACCCCTTTTGGTTTGCCAGTACTTCCTGAAGTATAGAGCAAAAAGAGTGGATCTTCGCTATCCATGATTTCTGGCTCACACCGTGTTGGCATATCTTTGATGAGCTCATTGTAGTCATAGTCTCTGTGATCATGCCATTTTATCTCTTCGTTGTTTCTTCGTACCACCAAAACAGCTTCAACACTTTCACAGTTCTTTGCAAGAGCCACATCTACAACAGGTTTCAGGAGATATGGCTTGCCTCGTCTGTAGGCTCCATCGGCGGTAATGACTAGTTTTGCCTGGGCATCTTGGATTCTGTCCCTAAGCGCCTCTGCACTGAATCCACCAAAAACAACAGAGTGGATTGCCCCGATTCTCGCACATGCAAGCATCGCAAAAGCGGCTTCCGGAATCATTGGCATATAGATAACGACGCGATCGCCTTTTTTGATACCAAACTTGTTTTTGAGTAGATTTGCAAAGCGGTTTACTTCATAGTAAAGCTCCAAGTAAGTGATGACTCTTTTATCACCCGGTTCACCTTCCCAAATGATTGCTGCTTTGTTTTTTTTGGTTTCCAGGTGTCTGTCGATACACTGCTCGGTGACATTGAGTTTTCCACCTATAAACCATTTGTAAAATGGTGCTTCACTCTCATCGAGAACTTTTGTATAAGGATCACGCCAATTGATTTTCTCTTTTGCCAGTTTGTCCCAAAAACCCTCATAATCACTCTCAGCTTCTTTGACCATCTGCCAATACTGATCCATAGAATTGATGCGGGCTCGTTCCTTGATCCTTGGTGTCGGGTCGAAAACAGGTACTTTATCCATATTGTCTCCTTTTTATAAGTTTAAGATAAATCATTGCACTCATTATAGTGTCATTGAGAGCGTTGTGTGCTTTGAGTTTAGGTAAATTCAAATCTTTAAGTATTGTATCAAACTTCAAATCGATAAACCCTTGCGGTATCGCTTTTTGTTTATAGTCATAATAGAGTCCCGAAACCTCTATCTGTTTATTTGGAAGAGTGAATCCAAAAAACTTTTTGGTATATTTACTTATCATCTTTACATCAAACTCCACATAATACCCCGCTACTGGGCGATTTTTGATAAAATATAAAACTCTCTCAATTGCCTCTTTTGGTTCCATCGCACCTTGCAGATCGCAAGCTCTTAAGTGATGGATCTTGATGCTTTGTGCGCTAATATCTTTTTGTGGTTTGAGCTCAAGATAGAGCGCTTTTGAGAGAAGTATCTTATCTTTTTTGACTGGCAAACATGCAATAGATAAAATCTCATCATTTTTTGGATCGAGTCCGGTTGTTTCACAATCGATAAAAACTATCTCATCACCACTGTATGGCTCAAAAAGAAACTTAAACTCACCTCTATAGAACCACTTCTGCCAAAACATCAGCTCACCATCGATAGTTTATAGTGGTATGATAAAAACTCTTTGAATTTTTCAATTGTCTTAAAACTTTCTTTCAATATATCACGTTCTAGTTTATTGAGGGTTGTAACATCGATGCTGTTGGTAGCATCTAATCCTTTTTGAATATTGTGCAGAGATGCTCTGAGCCTAAAGGAGTTGAGTGTCTCAAAGCTTTCAATGAGATCTGTAACAAAGCTCTTTTCCAAAATGCCAAGATTACTGATCTCTTTTAGTCGCTCAACTGTGTTTGTATTATGGATATGATATTGTAGTGCCAAGACTCTAACCCCATGAACTACTGCAAAAATACCACCCTTTTTGAGATCAATTGTACGTGCTTTGCGAAAAAAACCAAACATATTGAGAGGATTTTCAAACTGCATAACAGGTCGCGCCATTTGCGATAAAAAGCCTGCATTGTCGCTTACATGATCAAAAAGTATTCTTTTGAGATTTTCGAATTGCTCCTGGTTTCCATAGACTGCTTTGGCATCGAGAAAAATGCTCATATACATCATATTTGTCTCGTTTGGATGTTCGATCCAGCTAAGTAGAGTCTCTTCCCACTCTTTTGTAGTTTTGTTCCATTGCGGGTTATTGAGCATGATGTTGCCTTTGCAGCGTGGATAGCCAAGAAGCTCCAATGCAGCAACAAACTCTTCGGCTTTTTTCAATGCAGCTTGTTTGTCTGCCGGATTTTTTACTATAAAAGCATTATCTTGGTCAGTTCTAAGAAGCTGTTCGCCTCTTCCTTGGCTACCAAGAAGCAAAAATGTACCATCTATGCCAAATGTGAGATCATAGACCTTTTTATATACTTTTTCATTAAGCTCGCTTACAAGTTTTGCTAAATAGCGTGTTTTAATGCCTTTATGGTACAAGATCTCTACCATCTGGATAAACTTATCTGTAACATATTTGAGATCTTCTGTGGAGTCTGCCCGCTCGACTTTGCGTGCAAGTAGGTAGGATTGATTGGAAAAGAAGCTGAGAAGATCTCCTATCTCCACGCTTCCTATTGAGGTATTCTCTTTTTTGACGATGAGGTGTTTGATATTTTTACTTGTCATGAGCAAAAGGGCATTGAATAAAAAGTCATCATATTGAATAGTTATGGCAGGAAACGTCGCAATTGACTCTATTGGTGTGGCAAAATCGATTGCATGAAGAATAACTTTTTTAAGATCGCTTGAAGTTACCACTCCTTCGAGATTTCCTTTTTGTACAAGCAGAAGGTGTTGCATATTTTTCACTGCATCTTTGATGGGAGTGGAAGCCTCCACTTTGTAAAGAGGTGTGAGAGGAATATCTTCTAGTTTGGCTGAGAGTAGATCGCCCACTTGCGAAAGACTCTTTTGCTCTTTGAGTTTATCAATTTTTTGAGAAATTGTTTGAAAAAAATATTGTTTAAATGTACTGTTTTTATGAAAAACTTCTAAAAAAGTCTCTTTATCTATCTCGTATAAAAGTGTCTCTTCTACTGCCACAAAGTGTGCATCTTTTTTTCCAAGCAGTGCTTGAATATCGAAAAAATCTTTTTCATGATAGATTTCAACTACATTATCTTCTTGTATCTCTTGGGCACTTCCTTTGATAATAATAAAAAATCTATTGAGCACAATCTCTTCACCCTCTTGATAGTATCCTATATCGGTATGAGAAACTAGCAAATCGAGCTGTTGTGGAGTAAGAGTGTCAAAAGGGTGGATTGTATTCAAAAAATTTTTTACCTCTTCCATTGTTATCCCTTTTACAGCCGCAAAGAGCGGCTGAAATTAATGAGCTGATGCACCTTCAGCACCGATACCTGTTTGGGCTCTGATAAATTGTGCCTCAAATTTCTCTTTTTCTTCCTGCGCTTCTGGAGAGTTGTCAATTTTACTAAAAAACCAGATACCAATGAATGCTACTGTAACACTAAAAAGTGCCGGGTATTTATATGGAAAGATTGGCTCAGGGTTGCCAAGAACACTTACCCAAACAGTAGGTCCCAAAATCACCAATATGATTGCAGTAATGAGTCCAAGGAGACCTCCTCGGAATGCTCCTTTTGTTGTAAGACCTTTCCAGTACATTGACAAGAAAAGGACTGGAAAGTTAGCACTCGCAGCAATTGCAAAAGCAAGACCTACCATAAAAGCAATGTTTTGCTTCTCAAATGCAATTCCGAGTAAAATTGCCAAAATTCCTATTACAAGTGTAGCAATTTTGGAGACTTTCATCTCTGTAATCTCATCAACCTGTCCTCTTTTAAAAACGCTTGCATAGAGGTCATGGCTGATTGCAGATGCTCCTGCAAGTGTCAAGCCGGAGACAACTGCCAAAATGGTAGCAAAAGCAACTGCTGAGATAAACCCTAAGAAGAAGTTACCACCCACTGCATGTGCTAAGTGGATAGCAGCCATGTTGTTTCCACCAAAGATTTTCCCATCAGGACCAAGATACTCTGGATTTGTCATTACAAACACAATTGCACCAAAACCGATGATGAATGTAAGCATATAGAAATACCCTATAAATCCTGTGGCATAAAAAACAGATTTTCTTGCCTCTTTTGCATCAGCAACAGTAAAAAAACGCATTAAGATGTGTGGAAGACCGGCAAGTCCAAACATCAATGCCATACCAAGAGAGATTGCAGAGATTGGATCTTTGACTAACCCCCCTGGAGACATGATTTTTAAGCCATCAGGGTGTGTTGCAACTGCTTTTTTGAAAAGATCTTCCAAACTAAATCCAAAATGTGCCATAACTGCCAACGCCATAAATGTAGCACCAGCTAAAAGAAGCACTGCTTTGATAATCTGCACCCATGTAGTAGCAAGCATACCACCAAATGTAACATAAAGAATCATTAAGACTCCGACTATGATGACTGCAAAGGCATAGTCAAGTCCAAAAAGTACTTGAATCAGTTTTCCTGAACCAACCATCTGTGCGATGAGGTATAAAAGTACTGTTGCAATAGATCCAAAAGCTGCCAATGTTCTTGTAGGGCCTGGTTTGAGGCGAAAAGAGACAACATCGGCAAATGTGTATTTACCAAGATTTCTGAGCTTCTCAGCTATCAAGAAAAGCACAATAGGCCAGCCAACCAAAAATCCTATAGAGTAGATAAGTCCATCATACCCTTTGAGATAGACAAGTCCCGAGATCCCCAAAAAGGATGCAGCACTCATATAGTCTCCTGCCATCGCAAGGCCGTTTTGAAAACCAGTGATTCCCCCGCCTGCAGTATAGAAATCTTTTGCTGTACGTGTTCTCTTAGCTGCCCAGTATGTGATGAAAAGTGTCAATGCAACAAAGAGTAAAAACATCACTACAGCAGAAACATTGATGTCTCTTTTACCGCTTACTTCTGCTGCACCTTCTGCAAATGCCGAGAGAGAAAAGATAAATGGAAGTATCCACTTTTTCATAACAGCTCCTTAATCGACTCTTTGAGTTCTTTTGTGATAGTGTCAAACTCTTTGTTTGCTTTGTTGACGTAAATTCCTGTTAAAATAAACGCAAAAACAATGATTCCTATACCGATAGGAATACCGATTGTAGTGATACTGCCTTCACTGAGTGGTTTTCCTAAGAGTGAAGGATCAAAAGCGATGGTGAGAATAAATGCATAGTAGACTATAAGCATGATAATTGCCATAGTCCAAGAAAACTTCTCACGTTTTTCTACGAGTTCCCAAAGTCTAGGATTACTTTTGAGTTTTTCTAAAACTTCTGTTTTCATATCAGCTCCTTTAAAATTTGTAGTTGACGATAAAACGATATTCGTCCCAGCCAAGATCGCTGCCATCTGCTTTTGCGAGAAATTTTCTTGGGAAATTGCCACGGAAACGTAGTTGCAGATTTTTTACGGCTTCTGGATAGTAGATAAAATCAAATCCAGCTTCTGTTGCAGTCCAGCTGTGTGCATAATCAGCTGAGTCAGTTGCCAAAGAGTTATTTTGACCCACATCGAAAGAGGTGTAAAAAAAAGCAGTTTTGAGATTGAGACCATAGTCACTCCACTTATATGCAGCTGCAACTTTCCAGGCATCCGTATCGGCAAAGAATTGGTGGCGTGTCACCATGCCTTGTGTGAATGCCGGCATACCTCCCCATGGTGTAATCACCCCTCCATTGACAGCAGCATTTGTATTTGAATTTGTAGTGGAGTAGGCTGCATAGGCTGTGAAATAGTGGTAACTACCACCAATTTTGGCTCCAAAGTAGTTACTCTCCACTTCTCCCGCCAACTTATTGCCCACATCTTTTTCATTGATATACTGCAGTGCTGCAAATGGTTTGATCTCGTCGCTAATGAGACAGTTCCACTTGAAATCTGCCTGTAGATAAACAGCATTTAAAATATCGTGTGCATAGTAGTCCCAGACCTGCAAGCTAAGATTTTTGATTCCTTTATAGATAATTGCTACTGTTGTAACACCATCTGTATCTTGTCCAATGGCATATTGCCCCATATCCAGAAAATGTCCCACAATGCCTGTTTGAGTAGGATTGAGATATCCTGCACCATATCCTGCAGTTAAAGCCAAAGCTGGAAGTGGAAGACGATATTGGTTGTAAAATGTTCCGGGAGCAACTTTCGTTATATGTGCTGCTACGAGGGTAGTGGATGGTAAATCGGTGTTGGTAAGCACATAGGCTTCAAAAAGAGTCGGAATTGTTCTTGCATCGTCAGCTGCTGCGAGAGGAGTATCGAGTCTTTGGCGTCCAGCTTTGAATGTAGTATTGCCTCTTTTATATTTAATGTAGGCTTTTCCTACAAAAGCGTAATCTTCTCCCTTGTCACCGAGCAATGAGGTGTTGAGTTTACCGCTTGAAAATGAAGGGTTTAATCCAAAGTCGCTTACACTATAGAGAGCGGCACCAAGACTTATGCCCTTGAAAGAAGCTGTCTCATAGTGCAGATCTAGACCTGCTGCAAAAGCGTCTATATCTTTTTTGGAAATACTTCCTTGCCAATGCCTATCTATATATATAAGACGTATATGGCCTTTGAAATTGCCATTTGTGAAAGCCTCTTGCAGAGTTGGAACTTCACTGGCATAGCTAAGAGTAAGTAGCGAGCTTGCAGCAAATGAAAGTGCGATTTTTTTCATTTAGACTCCTTGAGAAATAGTTCAGACTATATTCTAGGGAGCAAACGTAGCATGAATGTAGCAAAAAACTATTTATCTATCTTATATCCAACACCGCGAATGTTTTGTATAAAATCTTCACACAAAAGCTTTTTTAGGCGAGAAATTTCTGCGCGTATCGTGGGATTATCCACAAACTCTTCTGTATATACATACTCGCGAAACATATCATAATCGACTACGATACCTCTATTTTTTGCTAAGAGTTCGATGATTTGCTGTTGTCTTTTGGTAAGTGTTACTGGAGTATTATTGAAATAGAGGGTTTTTTGCTCAAAAGAGTAGCTGTAGCTTTTTGAAAGAACTACATGGGATTTATCTTGAATGGCAAGCTTTTCTATGCGAAGCTCTAGTTCTTTAAGATGAAAGGGCTTTTTGATGTAGTCTTTGCATCCAAGTTCAAAACCTTTTGTGATATCTTCAATATCTGTGAGGGAAGAGATGAAAATAACTGGAGTGTAGCGTTTATGCTCTTTTAAAAGCTCCATCAAAGTAAATCCATCGATATTGGGAACATTGATATCGAGGATGAGCAGATCAAAGGAGCTTTGTTGTATGAGCTCAAATGCCTGCTCCCCATCATATGCAGTTGTGACCTGATGGCCGATCTTTTCAAGGTAACGTTCTATCGAATCGCACAAAATTATCTCATCTTCCATCAAAAGTATTTTCATTGTCTCTTCCAAATGTAGCGGAATATATTGTATTTTCCATCATTATCCACTTCGATGGTGCAACTGTTTTTGTCGCAAATCTCTTTAACAAGCGCTAAGCCTAGTCCAAATCCACCTTTGGCTTTATCTTCTCTATAAAACTGTGTGAAAATTGCCTCTTTGTCTTCTATTTTTTTTGACTCAGTCCAAAACTCAAGTACTATTGTATCTTTTTTATAGAGTTTAACAGTGATAGCTGTATTTATATGAGAGTATTTGATAGCGTTGGAGAGATTGTTGTCTATGATTCGCTGTAACTCTATCTCGTTGATAAAAAGAGTGATATCTGGCTCAATTTTAGTAATAAAATGTAGACGACTCCCTTTGGCTACTTCAGTAAAAAACTCTACTCGTTGCTCTAAAAATGATGAAACATTGATGAAGTTCTTTTTATATTCGACTCTATCTTTTTTTAGTAGATACGCTAGATCGTTATAGATATTGTGGATGATTTTGATACCAGATTCAATATTGGTAAGCTCTTGGTTTTTGATGTTTTCCATTTTTAAAAGATCTATATTTGTAAGAATGATACTTAGAGGTGTATTAATCTCATGAATGGCGGTTTTTAAGAAACTATCTTGATCGTGTAGGAGCTTTTCTGTAAACTCTTTACTTCTTTTTAGCTCTTCATTTTGCTGGTTGAGTTTTTGTGTTTTTTGCAAGACTTTGAGTTCAAGGGTCTTATTGAGCTCTTGCAGCTTTTTTGTTCTATCTTTGATGATTTTGATCATTTTATTGGTATAGCCTGCTATCTCTTTGAATTCATTAAATAAGAGATCTTGGGCATAGATATAGGTTCCATGGTTAGCAGCATCTTGTGTTCGTATTTTAATCTTTTGTAGTGAGCGCTCAATGAGATTGGAGGTGTAGCGCAATATTACAAATGTGGCAAAAAAGAGCATAAAAGAGAGTGTGAGAATGTTGATGATATATTTTACCATTTTGTCTCGGTAGGCCAGCTTTTTTTGGCGGATTATCTTTTCAATTTCATCGAGATATACACCAGATCCTACCATCCAGCCAAAAGGTTGGTACGCTTTTGCATAGCTTATCTTTGGAGCAAGAGTATTTGTGGTTGGTTTGTTCCAGTAGTACTGTACAAATCCCCCATCAGGTTTTTTTGAGACTTCAATAAGCTCTTTTATGACTTTTTTCCCAGTAGGATCAGTAAAGTTGATGAGATTTTTACCTTTGTTTTGTTTTAAAATTGGATCTGCTACATTGATTCCATCAAATGTATAGATAAAAATGTACCCAGTACCATCTCTCTCATTTCTCATGTACTCTATTGCATCGATGATCTCTTTTTGGAGTTGTGAAAGAGGCTTGTTTGGATCTTCTAGGTGTTTGTACGATATATAGCGAAGAGCACGAAGAGTCTCTTTTTTTACGAGCTCTTTTTGTTTATTGATAAAATTTTTCTCAAAAAGAGCAATCTCTTTCTTAAATTCATTGTACTCTTCATATACAATCAATGCAGTAAAAAGTGTAACAAAAAGAATAAAAAGTACAAGTGTAAAGAGTTTGATATTTTTAAAGCCAACTCTCCTTATCATCGATGAAGCTCTCGTTTAACATCCTCTAAATCGCTCCAAAAATCTTCTTTTGGCCAGTAGCCGATTATTCTTTTTATTATAGTGCCTTCTTTTAGGACATACATGGTCGGTACATATTGGGGAAAGAGATCGTCTGGATATTCACTTGTGTCGCGGTCCAGTATAACAGCGATGAAATGTTGATTGATAAATTGTGCAATTTCGGGATCTTGAAGTGTTGTTGTTTTCATTTTGTGACACCAACGGCAAGGTGGAACAACTCTTTCGATAAATATAAAAAGCGGTTTTTTTTCTTTCAATGCGAGATCGTAAGCTTTTTGAAAATCGTGTTGCCATTTGATGGATGAAGCGACAAGCAGAGAGCTCGAAAGAATGAATCCCAAAATTTTTTTCATATTGTCTCCATTTTTTGTCAAAATTATAAGAAAAGAAAAGAACAAAAAGCAAACAGGGAGTATGATGGTGTATGAAAATCGCTATATCTATATCGAAGTCGAAGAGAGTGAAGTGCCATGGCTCAAAATTTTTGCAAAGAAAAAATGTAAAGAGATGAGTGATTGTGATGAAGTAACAAAGAAGATGATTTTTAAGGCTCTCGAAATAATAGAAAAAGAGATGCTTGACTATTTTAAACCAGATAAGATCAATATTGCTTCCTTTGGCAACTATGTACCCCAGGTGCACTGGCATATTCAGGCAAGGTTTCAAAATGACAGCTTTTTCCCTGAACCTCTTTGGGGAAAAAGACAGCGAGAGGGAAACGTACAACTTTCTCCTATGGAAGATTTTATCAAACGTATAAGAGGACAACTAGATGCACTCTAAAATAGGTACGTGTCCAAAGTGTGGGAAAAATATTGCTGATAGAGGTGGCTTTTACGGATGCACGGGATTTTCAGAGGGTTGTGATTTTAGTGTCGGCAAAGAGTCTCTTGTACATCTTGGCCATTCTGTCATAACTCCCAAAGAGATGCGAATGCTACTCAAAGGTCCAACGCAACTCTCATTTAAAATGAGTAGCGGCGTTGAGCGCCTTTTTTGAGTGGAACTCGTAGAAAAAGAGGGAAAGTTTTGGCCACAGGTCGATTTTGAAGCCGGAGTGGAGGCGGCATCATTTGGGAGTTGTCCGGTGTGCCAGGCTGATGTGGTGGAGTATCCATTGAGTTACGGATGTAGTAGATGGGAAGAGGGGTGCGAATTTGCTATTTTCAAAAATGCCATTAGTCGGTTTGGCGGGAAAGAGCTTACGAAAAAGCAGGTAAAAGAGCTCCTGCAAAAAGGAAAAACAGAAGTATACATACGAAGATTTGGTAAAAAAACGAGGAAAGTTGAACTCCTTGTTGATGAGGTGTACGGCTGTAAAGTCTTATTTTGAAAATGCTACAATTTGCAAAAAAATTGAAGGAGGCACAATGCCCAATTTTCCAGAATTTAGAGTAACTGATGAAAATTTAGACAAACAAAAAGAGCTTGTGCTGCGAACCATCGAAGAAAATAGGAAAAAGATCGAAGAACTTTTGAATATGGAGCCAAAAACATATGAAAACTTCGTGCGGCCACTGCAATTGATGGAAGAGAAGCTAGGGTTTTATTTTAGCCCCGTTTCCCATCTAAATTATGTAAAGAACTCTCCTAAAACGGAAGAAATATATAACGCTTTGTTACCGGAACTGAGCCGTTATCACACAGAACTTGGACAAAACGAGAAGATTTACGAAGCTCTAAAGCAGATTTTAGAAGAAGATCTGGCGCCAGAGCAAAGAAAAGTGGTTGAAGATATGATCATAGAGTTTGAGCTCAGTGGCGTAGCACTGGGGAAAAGTGCGAAAGAGGAGCTCAAAGCGATCAATATCAAACTGAGTGAGCTTACCAGCAGTTTTGGACAAAATCTTCTTAAAGCCACCGATGCCTATGAGATGATTGTAAGCAAAAGTGATGTAGAAGGAATGCCGGAAAGTCTCAAAGAGGCTGCAAAGTGTGAAGAGGGATACAGGTTTACTCTCAAACAGCCAAGCTATATCGCCTATATGACCTATGGGCCAAACAGGGAAAAAAGAGAAGAACTTTACAAAGCTTATGTGACAAGAGCACCTGAAAACGAGGCTTTAATAGATGAGATTTTAGCCCTTCGCCATAAAAAAGCAAGACTTTTGGGGTTTGAGAACTATGCCGAGTTAAGTCTTGAAACAAAAATGGCTGCTTCACCTGAGGAAGTAGTCTCATTTTTAAAAGATTTGGCACAAAAAAGCAAACTTCAGGCAAAAAAAGAGTTTGAAGCACTGCAAGCTTTTGCAAAAGAGCAGGGTGCTAAGTACGATTTGAAGGCTTTCGATATAGCCTACTGGAGTGAGAGACTCAAAAAGGCAAAGTATGATATCGATGATGAGGAGTATAAACCCTATTTTGAAAAAGATGCTACAGTCAACGGTCTTTTTACCTTTTTGCATAAACTTTTTAAGTTAGAGTTTCAAGAGATCGATACGCCCGTTTGGCACGAAAGCGTCAAATGTTATGAGATATCTTTGCCAAACAGGCTTGTTGGAAGGCTCTATGTGGATCTGGAGGCCAGAGAAGGCAAAAGAGGCGGAGCATGGATGGATGAGTGGGTGAGTCACCATATTGATCAAAAAGGTGAAGTGGTATATCCCGTTGCTTACATAGTGGCAAATTTCGCACCTGCAACGAAAACCACTCCAAGTCTTTTGCGTCCTGATGATATTGTTACGCTCTTTCATGAGATGGGCCATGCACTGCATCATCTACTCAGTGAAGTGAGTGAACCTGCGGTCAGTGGCATAGCCGGCGTCGAGTGGGATGCAGTGGAATTTCCTAGCCAGTTCCTGGAGAATTTTGCCTATGAAGAAGAGGTTTTACATCTTTTTGCAAAACATTACAAAACGGGTGAGCCACTCCCTAAAGCAATGATTGAGCGACTCAAAAAAGCCAAAAACTTTCAAAGTGCCATGGCAATGGTTCGCCAGCTTGAATTTGGTCTTTTTGATATGCTGGTGCATATGGATTGGCCAGTAGATGTGCAACAAGTACTGGATGAGGTACGAGAAGAGGTGAGCGTTGTTCCAACGCCGCCATACAACAAATTCCAGTGGGGTTTCAGCCACATCTTTGCCGGTGGATACGCGGCGGGATACTATAGCTACAAATGGGCCGAAGTTTTAAGCGCCGATGCCTTTTTTATGTTTGTGGACAACGGGATTTATAACGATGAGATTGCCGAGAGTTATCTGCAAGAGATCCTTTGCAAAGGAGGAAGCCGACCGGCGCTGGAAAGCTTCAAAGCTTTTGCGGGAAGAACACCAAAAAGCGAAGCACTACTTAAGCTTTGCGGGATAGAATCAGAAGCGTAACTGTAACTCTCTATAGATTTTGGCAATATTCCCCGTTGGCATCTTTTGGGCTAAAAAGCCCAAAAGGTTGTCCAGTTCCCCTTTTCGGCCTTTTTCAAAATCGAGCTGCAGTGATGTTTTCGCATTGGTTGGAGATTTCTGTAAAAGGTCGATTGCTTTTTGGATATCATCTTCATCTAGTGCAACTCCTTCGTTTCGAGCAACGTGAACAATCTCTTCCAAAATGGACCGGAACTCCTCTAGATGATGCGACACAATCTCTCCAAATGTTTGGTTGTAGTATGTCGCAAGAGCAGCAGTGGCAGCGATAAATAGATACTTTTGCCAAACTGCTTTTTCTATGTTTTCAGGAGTTTGTGTTTTGATACCGGCTTTTTCGAAATACGCTTTAAGTGACTGGGTGGTTTCGTTGATGTTTTCGAAAACTACCATGGCGCCTTTGCCTTTTACTTCTATTGATCCATCATTTTGCTTGTTGGAAATGATATAGACCGCTCCATGGATGACCGTGGCAGCAAAATGTTTTTTTAGAAGAATATAGGGTAAAACTCCGTTTAAAAGTGGTAGAACAACACTCTTTTCGTCTATATTTTTTTCTATTTTTTTCATTTTTTCCAGCAAAACGTTGCTTTTTGTTGCAACGATAACAACATCGTATCGTTTCTCTTTTGGAGGTGTTGCGCAGATAGGAATATCGTATTTAGTGATTGTGTCTTGCTCTTTTATCACTACTTCATTCGTTGAATCGCTAATGAGATCTACACTGCATATTGGTGATAGTTTTGCCGCTATATATCCTCCTACGCCTCCCCCGCCAAGAATTGCTATATTCACTCTTTTTCCTTTTGCAATCTCTCTTTTAGTACACGTTTGAGTACTTTACCTGTTGCATTTTTTGGAAGTTCGTCGACTATATAGACCGATCTTGGCACTTTGAAGTTTGCAAGATGCTCTTTGAGGTAGCGTTTGATCTCGTTTTCACTGATTTTTTCCCCATCCTCAAGTTCCACATAAGCTACCGGAACCTCTCCGCTCTTTTCATCTTTGATGCCGATGACGGCCGCTGCTTTGATATGAGGGTTGTTCATTAAAACTTCTTCAATTTCTCTAGGATAGATGTTGATGCCTTTTGAGATGATGAGATCTTTTTTCCTATCGACGATGTAAATAAACCCCTCATCATCCATATAGCCTAGATCTCCCGTTTTGAGCCAACCGTTGACGATCGTTTCAGCAGTGGCTTCAGGACGTTTCCAGTAGCCCTGCATGACATTGTCGCCTTTGACGATAATCTCGCCAACTTCTCCTCTAGAAAGCTCAACCATATCTTCATCCACGATCTTGACTTCAACTCCAGGAAGTGCCGGACCTACCGATTTTGGTTTTTGTTTATTGGGAAGATTGACTGCAACCACAGGGGAGCATTCGCTCAGTCCATACCCTTCCAAAAGTTTTCCTTTTTTAAACTTGCTTTGAAAGCGTTTCAAGGTATCTTCCGGCAATGCTGCAGCGCCGCTGACATAATATTTGACTTTATTGAACCAGTGGAAATACCAAGGAAGTTTTGCTTTGGAAAGTGCGTTATAGACATCGGGTACACCTGTAAAAATGGTAACTCTTTTTAAAAGCAGTTGCTTGATGATATTGGAAAATGGCATGATGGAGCGAATAATGACTACGGGTGAACCAAAATAGAGGGGCATTAAAACAGTAACCGTTAGCGTAAAAGAGTGAAACATTGGTAGATAGACGATGAACCGATCTTTGGGTGTTATGGTCAGAAGCCTTTCGACACCTAAAATATTGGAAAAGATGTTTCTATAAGAGAGCATCGCCCCTTTTGGCTTTCCTGTGGTCCCGGAAGTATAGATGATCACAGCCGTATCGTCGATATCTACATGCTGATTCAGTTTTTCATGACTTTCCAGGCTCTCTAGTATTTCGGAAAAAGCGATATTGTTTTCATCAAGCCCTTGATATTCCCCTTCCCATACAATCTTTTGTACATTGGTAGTTTCCAAAACATTACGAAGCTCTTTAGCGTACTTGGCACTTGCTGCAAGGAGTTTCGCGTCACTGTCATTGAGGATGAAAGTGATTTCATCCTCTTTTAAAAAATTATTGATAGGAACGGGGATCGCTCCTAGTTTTTGCGCAGCGAGAAGTGTGATGATGAACTCAAGAGAATTCGCCATAATAATGGCAACTTTTTCCTCTTTCTGTACCCCCATAAGCTCCATAAATCGTGCAAGCGTATCGATTTTTAATAGAAGTCTATGGAACGTGATTTTGCGCTCATCTATAAAGTAGGCTACACTTTTAGGCCTTTTTGTCGCGTGTTCTTTCACAATCTCATAGAAATTGTTATATCGGTAATCGAACATCGAATTCCTTAAAATTTATAGTTCAGTGAGAGATTGAGCAGCTGTGCCGCAACGCCATCTCCAAAAGTTCCAACGATTCCATTTTTGTTCTCTCCAAGAGAAAGAGTTCGTCCGATTTTATAGTCTGCAAGATAGGAGATTCCAAGTTTCAAATCCTTTTGTATTTCATAGAGAGCTCCAAGAGAAAAAACGATCGCATCACTATCAGGGAGCTCATATCCTAGGGTTTGGGCTGGAATCGGTGCTTGGTCATAAGCGATACCATACATAGTGGTCAATTTTGCACTGTTTTTATATGTCAAACCCAAGCGGAACGTGTTGGTATCATCCCAGTTTTTTTCAGAAACGACAGTCGGTACAGTAGGGTCTTCGAATGTCATAATGAGCTTCTCATAACTGCTCCAAAAGGTTCGCTCATACACAAACTCGACTGTTGCCTTTTCGTTCACTTCAACTGCCGCTGCCAAAGCAAGAGTTGCCGGAAGGGGAACTTCGGTACGACCTTTCGTTTTTGTCGTCCCGTTATGAACCACATTTCCTTTCTCTTTGAGATCGATTTTTGAATTGAACGTAGCTGCAAGGGTAAGACCTTCTAATCTGTACGTGGCAGCCAGTTCATAGCCGTATCGCGTCTGAATATCGCCATCCATATCGTATGTGCCTAGTACAGGATGATCGAATCTGATTTTGCCGTCGGTAAATACAACCCGGATGCCACCGCCAACTGCGAAATTCTCATTGACAAGGTAACTAAAACTCGGCATCACCTGAGCAGTTCTTAGGGTAAATTCCCTTGCGCTCCAAGTTTGTGGTGCTTTGTCCCACTTTTTGGCAAAACCGGCAGGTGTTGTGACACTCATACCAAATCGAAATTTTCCAAACTTTTGGCTGACATAATGGAAATGAGGAATAAGATATTGTTGAGACTGGCTTTTTGCAGATGCGGGGATTAAAGTAGGAGGAGGTCCCGGATTTGTCACTTGTTGCCCATCAAAATCGACTTTTGAAAGATACGCACCTGTAAAACTGAGCTCCATATAGTTTGCATCATCCATAAAAGCCATATTGGCCGGGTTGAAGTAAGCAGCATCAGCATCTTTCGGTGCTGCAACGTAGGCTCCGGCAAGTGCGATGCTCCTGGCAGACTGTTCTGGAATTTTATAGGCTGCACCAAAAGCGAGTATTGAGGCACTTCCAACTGCTAGAACGATTTTCTTCATGGTTGAACCTTTCATTGTTGTTGTAAAATTTATCCGATTGTAACAAAGGTTTCGATAAACTTAATTTAATGTAGTACAATTTAAAAAAATATAATAATGAAGGTGTGCAGATGATTAACATTTTTGGAAAAAAATTAAAAACGTATGACTTGAGTGATGTTCAAAAGTATCAATGGGCCCATATCAAGGTTAAGGATAAAGGCGATATCTGGATCAAACTCTTTCCCGAAGAGGTTCCAAATACGGTAGCGAACTTTGCTCATTTGGCAAACAGTGGATTTTACGATGGACTCACGTTTCACAGAGTCATCAAAGGTTTCATGGCACAAGGTGGATGTCCTGAAGGAACGGGCAGGGGAGGACCAGGTTGGGCGATAGCGTGTGAAACAGATAAAAATGTACATAAACATAAGCGTGGAGCAATTTCTATGGCCCATGCGGGAAAAGATACGGGAGGTAGCCAGTTTTTTATCTGTTTCGTGGACTGTCCCCATTTAGATGGCGTTCATACCGTATTTGGACAGATTCCGGAAGATGATGCCGAGTCTCTCATGACACTCGATATGATTGATCAAAACGATATCATGGAAAAAGTGGAAGTGAAAGAGGATAGAGACTAGATGTTTGGATTTATCCGTGTTGCTGCCATTTCGCCAAAGCTCTTTTTAGCCGATATAGAAGCAAATACAAAGCATATCTGTTCGCTTATTCAGTCGCAAAAAGAGGTGGCGATTACTCTTTTCCCTGAGCTTTGTATCACCGGATATACGATGGGTGATCTCTTTTTTCAAGAGATTGTGCACCAAAAGATATTGGAGGCGCTTGAAGAGATCAAAAAGTGTGTGATGGATGGCGTGGTTATTGTAGGAGCCCCCCTTTGGTACAAAGAGAGGCTCTATAACTGTGCAGTAGTCATGCAAAATCAAAAAATTGTAGGCATTGTTCCAAAAAGCTATCTAGCAAACTACCGGGAATTTTATGAAAAACGGTGGTTTCATAGCGGCAAAGATATAAAAGGTGCCACACTGCTTGATGTCCCATTTGGAACAGATCTTCTTTTTCGCTATAAAGAACTCTGTTTTGGCCTAGAGATTTGCGAAGATCTCTGGACGCTCACTCCTCCATCTTTTACTATGGCTGCGGCTGGAGCAAATGTGATATTCAACCTCTCAGCCAGTGATGAGCTTGTTGGAAAGCATGCTTATAGAAAAGAGCTTGTGAAAACACAGAGTGCCAGGATTGTCGGAGCCTATGTCTATGCCAGTAGTGGTGTTGGTGAAAGCAGTAGTGATCTTTGTTACAGCGGAGCTACCATTATTGCAGAAAATGGATCGATTCTGGCCGAAGGGGAACGATTTGTTTTTGATGATGTGGTAACAATAGCCGATATCGATATTGAAAAACTGAAAATTTTACGCCAAAGTGAGACAAGTTTCGGTGATGCGGATGTGCAAAATTTTCGAGAAGTTGCGCTTTCGCCCCTTCCTGAGACAAAAGATGTAAAAAGACCATATAATCCACACCCTTTCGTTCCTCCTAAAAATATGAGAGAGGAAGTGTGCCATGAAATTTTTTCTATCCAATCTTCTGCCCTCGCTCGAAGAGTGATGCATATAGCAAAAGAGACGAAACTGGTTATTGGTGTCAGTGGAGGGCTTGATTCCACCTTGGCGTTGTTAGTCTGTGCAAAAGTGTGTGAGATTTTACAAAAACCGTACTCTGATATCGTAGGCGTTTCCATGCCTGGATTTGGAACGACAGATGCAACGAAAAAGAGTGCACGAAAGCTCTGTGAAGCGATTGGGGTAACATACAAACAGATCGATATAACAAAAAGTGTTTTACGACACTTCGAAGATATCGATCACGATCCCGATATTTGTGATGTAACCTATGAGAATGCTCAGGCAAGAGAGAGAACGCAGATCTTGATGGATTTGGCCAATGAAGTGGGCGGTATTGTCATAGGGACTGGGGATCTGAGTGAAATCGCTCTTGGCTTTGCTACCTACAATGGCGATCATATGGCCATGTACAATGTCAATGCCGGTGTACCAAAAACCCTCGTTCGCTATGTGATAGAGTGGGTGGCAATGCAGCAAACAGATATAACGCAAATACTTCTTGAAATTATCAATCGTCCGGTGTCTCCGGAGTTGCTTCCAGCCAAAAATGGCAAAATAACTCAAAAGACGGAAGATATCATAGGACCTTATGAACTCCATGACTTTTTCCTCTACCATTTTTTAAAATATGGAGCAGAACCTAAGAAGATCGTTGCAATGGCAAAGGTAGCGTTTGAAGAAAAATATGATGAATGTATGATCAAAAAATGGCTAAAGCTCTTTTTAAAACGCTTCTTTGCCAACCAGTTCAAACGAAATGCGATGCCAGATGGCGTTAAAGTTGGTACGATAGCTCTTTCTCCAAGAGGGGATTGGCGTATGCCAAGCGATGCAAATGTAAAAATCTGGTTGCATGAATTGGGGGATGAATGCTAGTGCATATCTGTTGCAGTGTGGATAGTCACTTTTTTTTGGAAAAATTGAAAGAGAAATATCCCGATGAGAAGCTTATCGGATTTTTTTATGATCCGAACATTCATCCTTACAGTGAGTACAAACTGCGTCTATTGGATGTGGAGCGAAGCTGTAAGAAACTCGGTATCGAGCTGATTGAGGGAGAATACGATTACGAGTCGTGGCTGCAGGCGGTGCGAGGTTTGGAGAACGAGCCTGAAAAGGGAGAGCGGTGCAAAGTCTGTTTTGATAAAAGGCTGCAAAGAGCCGCACAAAAGGCAAAAGAGATAGGAGAAAAGCGATATACGACAACTTTGCTTGTCAGTCCTCTCAAATCTCAAGAACAGCTCAAGCAAAGTGGTGCGGAAGTTGATCAAAAACTCGGAACGGAGTTTGTGTTCGTGGATTTTCGCTCTTTTGGCGGGACACAACAACAGGCCAAAGTGACAAAAGAGCAGCAGCTCTACAGGCAAGATTATTGTGGTTGCCTCTTTGGGCTTTCCCAGCAAAGAGCACATCAGCAAGTGATGATGGCTGAGATGATTGAACCGATTACCAGACAGATACTTCCAGGATCTATCAATGAACGATTGCAGATGTATCAAAAAAGAGTGGAATTGGAAGAGCAAGGGATTGGATATAAGATCGTACGAAAGCGTTTTTTGAACTATCGATTGCTGAGAGCTTTTGTAAGAATTGAGAAAGAGGTGGTTCCAAGTTATATATTGAGCTACTCCCATCTTCGAAGAGATTTTGCCAAGGCTAAGATAGAAGAGATTATCGATGGTATTGGATATGCCAACAGAGATGAAATAAAAATAGTAGATCTTGATTATATCAATAGATACATGGAAAAACCATTTTCAAATGTAAAAGAGCTTGCATTCCGAGGTTTACCATGGCAGTTGGAACAAAAAATCCGATTTGATATTGAAGGATTCGCGAACAGTTTGTCTCCTATTGTTGTTTTAGATAAAATTCCAGATAAAAAGTTTGAGATATATATAGAAGCACAAAGCTATAAAGATGTAAAAGAGACTCTTGTCATAAAGGATTGAGATGCTAGATGTTGTAGAAATTCAGAAGATTCTTCCCCACAGATACCCTTTTTTGCTAGTCGATAGAGTTGTGGAGCTGGAAAAGGGGAAAAGCGTCAAGGCATACAAAAATGTGAGTATTTCTGAACCTGTTTTTGAGGGGCATTTCCCGGGTCATCCAATCTATCCAGGCGTTATGATCATAGAGGGAATGGCACAAGCCGGAGGCGTTTTGGCATTTCTGAGTAGCTCTGAAGAGGAGCAAGAGGCGGCAAAAGATAAAGTGGTCTATTTCATGAGTATCGACAAAGCAAAGTTTCGCAATCCTGTAAGACCCGGAGACAAGCTCGAATACCATTTGGAAGTTATCAAACATCGCGGCTCCATCTGGGTACTCGATGGGAAAGCCTATGTGGATGGGAATTTGGTTGCCGAAGCAGAGCTTAAAGCAATGATTGTGGATAAGTAATGATACACTCTACAGCAATAATCGAAAAGGGCGCAAAAATTGGCCAAAACGTAACTATCGGGCCAAATGTCTTTATCTCGAAACATGCAGTGATTGAAGATAATTGTACGATCATGCAGGGTGCCATCATTGATGGGAAAACGAGAATAGGGGAAGGGACAAGAGTTTTTTACAATGCCGTTGTCGGATCGATCCCCCAAGATTTGAAGTTTAGTGGAGAGGATGTTGAACTTGTTATCGGTCGTAACAATACTGTCCGAGAATTTTGTCTCATAAATCCGGGGACCGCACATGGTGGCGGCAAAACGATTATTGGAGACAACAATCTATTGATGGGCTATGTACATGTGGCTCATGATTGTAAAATTGGCAATAACTGTATCTTGGCCAATGCAGCGACGCTTGCGGGACACGTAGAGCTTGGAAACAATGTAGTAATTGGTGGGATGACACCGATACATCAATTTGTCAAAATCGGTGATTTTGCCATGATTGGAGGAGCGAGTGCTGTGAGTCAAGACATTCCTCCATATACGTTGGCTGAAGGTAACAGAGCGAAACTCAGAGGCCTCAATCTCGTCGGACTTCGCAGAAATTTTGGCAATGAGGTAGTGGATGAGATCAAACAGGCATTTAAAAAACTTTTTAAATCTGGTGAATCTCCCAAAGAGGTGGCCAAGGAGCTGATAAACAGTCCTAGCCAATACGTACGAAATCTTGCACAGTTTGTACTGGAGTCTAAAAGAGGAATACCATATCGATAAGGAAAATAATGTTAAAAAAGTGTAGTTTTTGTGGAAGTTTCGAGAGTCGTGACAATCCTTTGATAGCTGGAAGTGACAGTAATGTTTACATTTGTAAAAACTGTATCGTTTCGGCGTACAAGATTTTATTTGGCGACATTGAAGAGAAGGAAGAAGGAGAGGACCTAACACTTGATTATCTTCCAACTCCAAAAGAACTCAAGGCTATTTTGGATCAATATGTAATAGGTCAAGAGAAAGCGAAAAAAGTTTTCAGCGTTGCTGTATACAACCACTATAAAAGAATTTTCAAACAAGACATGGTTGACGAAGATACGGAAATCGCAAAATCAAACGTTCTTTTTATAGGACCCACAGGAAGTGGGAAAACATTGATGGCTCAAACAATGGCGAAAGTTCTGGATGTGCCTTTGGCGATCGCGGATGCGACAAGCCTCACGGAAGCCGGCTATGTAGGCGAGGATGTGGAAAATATCCTTACGCGTCTTTATCATGCAGCCGATGAGGATGTGAAAAAGGCCGAAAAAGGAATCGTTTTTATCGATGAGATCGACAAAATTGCGAGACTGAGCGAAAATAGAAGCATCACGAGAGATGTGAGTGGAGAAGGTGTACAGCAGGCTCTTTTGAAGATCATTGAAGGAAGTGTTGTCAATATCAGTGCTAAAGGAGGCCGAAAACATCCAAATCAAGAGTTCGTCCAGATCGATACCTCAAATATCCTCTTTATCTGTGGCGGGGCATTTGATGGACTGACGGATATCATTAAACGAAGATTGGGTGGCAATGTTCTTGGATTTGGCCAGGAAAAACGCAGTAAACGGGATGAGAGTGATCTACTAAATTATGTCGAACCGGATGATTTGGTCCATTATGGTCTTATTCCAGAGCTTATCGGTCGCCTTCATATGATTGCCACACTCAATGAATTGAGCAGAGACGATATGGTACGTATCTTAACAGAACCAAAAAACGCTCTTGTGAAACAGTATAAGAAGCTCTTTGCTTTGGATGAAGTGGAACTTTCATTTGAAAAAGAGGCACTTGAGGCGATTGCAGACCTTGCCATCAAAAGAAAGACAGGTGCACGGGGACTTCGTAGCATTATGGAAGAGATTATGGTCGATATCATGTTCGATCTTCCAGAATACAAAGGGTACGAGGTGGTCATTACAAAAGATGTAATAGAAAAACGATCGGCTCCTATACTTGTCAAAAAACAGAAACGCACCGCATAAGGAACAGGGATGATATTTGATAAATTGATCGGAATGTTCTCCAACGATATGGGGATCGATCTTGGTACGGCAAATACTCTTGTTTTGAGCCGGGGAGAAGGAATTATCATCAACGAGCCATCTGTTGTGGCTATTAAAAGTGATAGACAGGGGCGTCAAAGAATTTTGGCTGTAGGGAAAGAGGCCAAAGAGATGGTCGGAAAAACTCCGGGTGATATCAAAGCGATCCGACCTATGAAAGATGGCGTCATAGCAGATTTTGATATTACTGAGAAGATGATTCGATACTTCATCGAAAAAGCACACAAACGAAAAGCCTTTATTCGACCTCGCATTATCATCTGTGTTCCCTACGGCTTGACGCAGGTAGAGCGAAAAGCTGTGAAGGAGTCGGCTCTGAGCGCAGGAGCAAGAGAGGTCTATTTGATTGAAGAGCCGATGGCCGCTGCTATCGGGGCAGGACTTCCTGTTAAAGAGCCACAAGGGAGTCTAGTCGTTGATATCGGCGGTGGTACTACCGAGATTGGTGTCATTTCGCTTGGTGGTCTTGTGGTAAGCAAATCGATTCGGATAGCTGGAGATAAGATCGATGCAGCTATTGTCGATTTTGTCAAGAAAAAATACAACCTCGTGATAGGCGACCGAGTGGCCGAAGAGATAAAAATAGAGATAGGCACGGCACTGCCACTGGATGAACCTTTGAAGATGAACGTGACAGGACGTGACCAGGTGGGAGGACTTCTCAACACTATAACGGTAACGAGTGAGGATATCTACGAAGCGATGAAAGAGCCTTTGAAACTTATAGCAGAGGCTCTAAAAGATGTGTTGGAACAGACACCGCCAGAGCTTGCCGGAGATATTATCGAAAACGGCATCGTTCTTACAGGAGGAGGCGCTTTGATACGGAATCTCGATCGCTATCTTTCCCAAATCGTGAAGATTCCGGTCTATATAGCCGAAGAGCCTCTGTTGGCCGTAGCCAAAGGAACGGGAAAAGTATTGGATGAAATAGAGATTTTGCAACAACTCACTGATGAATAGAAAACTTCTTTTCTTTTTGTTCGCTGTCTTTTTGGCAGCCCTTCTTTTTTTGACAAACCAAATATTCAAAGATTTTGTGCTTGACTTTACATTCGGTATAAAAAAAGAGTATCTTCAACTGAAAAAAAATTTTAATCAATTCTTGGAAGATCATTTTAATCAACAGCAAACGATACAAAAATTACGAAATCAAAACAGAGAACTTTTCCAATACAAAATTTTATATTCGGATATAAAAGAGAGATACAATGCGCTGTTACAAGATTGTCATATTATTGAAAAGACATCTCTTCATTTGCAGCCAGTTCAGGCTCTTTCATATGTGACACTTGGTGATTTTACTACACTCTGGATCGATGCGGGTATTCCAAATGGGACTATCGTAGGCGCTTTGAAGGGAGCTTACGTTGCAGGGATCGCTATGGGAGAAGGCAAAAGAAGTAAACTATTGCTTTTGGGAAATAAAAAGTGCTCTTTTGGAGTACAGGTTGGAACAAAAGCATATGGAATTGCCGTTGGGAATGGGGACAACCGCTTTACTGTCGTCAAATATATCCCAAACTATGAACATATCCATATCGGTGACGAAGTGGTGACAAATGGTTTGGACGGACTTTTTATTTACGGAATAAAAGTGGGACGCGTCGTGGAGATCAAACACGAAGGCAGTTACAAGATTGCAAAGGTTCGAAACTATGCCGATCTGTCACATCCATGGTTTTTTTGGCTAATGAAGTTATAAACATTATTTGGATAAAATCAAAAACTAAAACGCAAGGGATATCATGCCAAAAAGAGAAGATATCAAAACGATTTTACTCATAGGATCTGGCCCCATAATCATAGGTCAGGCATGTGAATTCGACTACTCCGGAACGCAAGCTGTAAAAACTCTCAAATCTCTTGGATACAGGGTTGTTCTTATCAACTCCAACCCGGCAACCATCATGACCGATCCCGGTTTTGCCGATCGAACCTATATCGAGCCTATAACAGAGGATGTGGTATACAAGATCATTCAGCAAGAAAAAGTCGATGCGATACTTCCTACAATGGGTGGTCAGACGGCGCTCAATGTGGCGATGAGCATGTACGAGAAGGGGATGTTAGATGGTGTTGAGTTTTTAGGAGCTAAGCCTCAAGCCATTAAAAAGGGTGAAGATAGACAGGCTTTTAAAGAAGCGATGCTCAAAATCGGTATGGATTTGCCGAAAAGCCGGTACGCCTACAGCATGGAAGAGGCGATGGAAGCAGCTGCCCAGATCGGTTTTCCTCTCATCATCCGAGCCTCCTATACCCTTGCAGGTGGTGGAAGTGGAGTTGCATACAACATCGATGAGTTTAAAGTTTTGGCCGCAAAAGGATTGGAGGCAAGTCCTATCAACGAGATCTTGATAGAAGAGAGTCTCCTTGGATGGAAAGAGTATGAGATGGAGGTGATACGGGACAAAGAGGATAACTGTATCATCGTCTGCTCCATCGAAAATCTCGATCCTATGGGTGTTCATACCGGGGATTCCATCACTATAGCCCCGGCATTGACGCTTACAGACAAAGAGTATCAACGAATGCGGGATGCCTCTTTTGCAATTTTGCGCGAAATCGGTGTGGATACGGGGGGAAGTAACGTTCAATTTGCGGTCAATCCAAAAACAGGGCGAATGATTGTTATCGAGATGAATCCAAGAGTCTCACGAAGTAGCGCTCTTGCTTCCAAAGCCACAGGCTATCCTATTGCCAAAGTAGCCACTTTGCTTGCTGTTGGGTATACGTTAGATGAGATTGAAAATGATATTACGGGAACTGCTGCAAGTTTTGAGCCAACAATCGACTACATTGTGACAAAAATCCCTCGATTCACATTTGAAAAATTCCCTATGGCTGACTCTACGCTGACTACCTCTATGAAGAGTGTTGGTGAGGTGATGGCGATAGGACGGACCTTTAAAGAATCTATCCAAAAAGGGCTTTGTTCGCTAGAAACAGGACTCAGCGGGTTTGAAAAAATTGAGGCTGACATCGATACGATCCGAAGAGAGATTAGAAGACCAAACGAAAAAAGACTTCTGTATGTGGCTCAGGGATTTCGAGAAGGCTTGAGTGTAGAAGAGATTCATGAACTTTCCAAAATCGATCCGTGGTTTTTGTACCAAATCGAAGAGATAGTCGCGTTTGAAAATCAAATCGATCTTGATATTTTGCAAAACGAAGAGCTTTTGAGACTTGCTAAAACCTATGGCTTCAGCGATAAGATGATCGCAAAACTCATCAATGAAAAAGAGCATACCGATTTGAGTGAAAACGATGTATACAATGCAAGAGTGGCTTTAGGAATTGAACTCGAATACAACGAGGTAGACACCTGTGCGGCGGAGTTTCCAGCCCGTACGCCTTATCTGTATAGCTCTACGAATATCACGAAACTGCCAAAAGCAAAAAAAGAGAGTGATGAGCAAAAAGTTCTCATCATCGGTGGCGGTCCAAATAGAATTGGACAAGGTATCGAGTTTGACTACTGCTGTGTCCATGCCGCATTTGCTTTAAAAGATATGGGTATAAAGTCTATTATGTACAACTGCAACCCTGAAACGGTTTCTACCGACTATGATACGAGTGATATACTCTACTTTGAACCAATTGACTTAGAGCATGTGCGCCAAGTGATCAAAGAGGAAAATCCAAGCGGCGTAATTGTCCATTTTGGCGGACAAACGCCACTCAAACTTGCAAAACCTCTGACTGCTTTGGGAGCAAAAATCGTAGGAACAAGTGCGAAAGTGATCGACTTGGCAGAAGACAGAGAGAAATTCAGTACGTTCGTTGCCAAAAACGGACTCAAACAGCCGCCAAATGGAACTGCGTTTACAAAAGAGGATGCGCTCAAAATCGCCGATGAGATAGGCTATCCGGTCCTTGTTCGTCCTAGTTACGTATTAGGTGGTCGGGCGATGCGTATCGTTTACAACGAAAATGAACTCAAAGAATATATGGATGAAGCGGTCAGTGTGAGTCATGAGTCCCCTGTACTCATCGACAAGTTTCTAGATCATGCAATCGAACTGGATGTAGACGCGATAAGTGATGGAACAAATGTCTATATCGGTGGCATCATGCAGCATATAGAAGAGGCAGGTATTCATTCAGGTGACAGTGCTTGCTCTTTGCCTACAGTAAGTATCGATGAAGCGATTTTGCATGAAGTCGAAAATCAGACGAAAAAAATTGCACTTGGTCTCGGAGTTAAAGGTTTACTCAATATTCAGTATGCCATTTACAAAGATGAAGTGTACCTCATAGAAGTCAATCCAAGAGCTTCGAGAACTGTACCATTTGTGAGTAAAGCAACGGGTGTGCCAATGGCAAAAGTGGCAACCAGAGTGATGATCAAAGGAGATCTCAAAGAGGCCCTTGAATTTTACGACGAATATGACATAGTGGACTTTAGCAGCGAAATCTTCAAACCGAAACTCAAAAGCCATATCTCGGTAAAAGAGGCGGTTTTTCCATTCAACAAACTCCCAGGAGCCGATCTCATTTTGGGACCTGAGATGAAGAGTACCGGTGAAGTGATGGGGGTGAGCGAAACTTTTGGAGAGAGTTTTGCAAAAGCGCAGTTCGCTGCCGGTAACAGACTCGCTACAAGTGGGAAGCTCTTTTTATCATTGACCGATTATGACAAACCCTTTGCACCAAAGCTGGCAAAAACCTACATCGATCTTGGATTTGAGATCGTTGCCACGAGAGGAACCCATCAAATTTTAAAAGATAATGGTGTCGAGAGTCAACTTGTTCTCAAAATCAGTGAAGGTCGACCCAACATCGAAGATATGATCAAAAATGGTGAAATAGCAATGGCCATCAACACTAGTGACAACAAAGCGAGCAAAAACGATGCAAAACGGATACGAGAACAGGTTTTAAGACACCAGATTCCATACTTTACTACCGTATCTGCTGCACTTGTGGCTGCAGAAGCGATACGATCTTTGAAAGAGCATGAACTGCAACCAAAAGCGTTGCAAGATTATTTGAATGAGTAATATCTTAGATCCAAAGAAAATCTATTTGGCTCAAACCGACACAACAGTCGGCTTCTTGAGTCAAGATGACTCCAAACTGGCAAATATCAAAAACCGACCTCCATCAAAACCCTTCTTGATAGCCGTTTCCTCTTTTTCAGTGTTGAAGTATTTTGTCAGAGTTCCTAACAAGTATAAAAAGAGAGTGAGACGATCGAAAAGGAGCACTTTTATCTATCCAAATGGTAAAGCATTGCGGGTTATCAAGAGTACAGAGCACTATAGATTTTTGAAAAAGTTTGGTTGGTTTTACTCAACGAGTGCCAATGAGAGTGGGAAAAGGTTTGAACGCCACTGGGCTGTTCAAAAAGCCGATATTGTGGTAGAAGATAGACGAGGTCTTTATGAAAGTAAGCCTTCAAAAATCTTTCGACTATCACAAAGAAAACTCAAAAAGATTCGTTAAATACCATAATCGATTATATTTCCTTCAAGGGTATGCAAAAATGCCTCAATACTATCAATTTGTTCTTTGTTTAATTCCAATCCTCTTTGGTATTTTCCCATTATCCGAATAGCCTCTTTGAGGTTTTTGACGGTGCCGTTGTGAAAATAGGGGGCTGTTTTGGTGATATTGCGCAAGATTGGTACTTTAAAATATCTGGCACTGTTTTTTCCGTAGTAATGACCAATATCTGGAAACGGGTAGGGATCGTACGAGATATTTGTATCAAAACGCAACTCTTTGAAATAATATTTATTGTCATAAAACCCAAAAACCGGATAGATAGGGCTATGATATTCGATAACTGGAAATTTTTGTATTATCTGTCCGCCAACGCTGCGTCCCATATGGCAGGCCTTACAGCCGATATTGATAAAAAGTTTTAATCCTTTTTGCTCTTTTGGAGTCAATGCACTTAAATTGCCATCAAGAAAATCATCAAACCGCCCTCGTGTAAGAAGCGTTCGTTCATACGCTCCTATCGCTTTTGTAATTTGATCAAATGTAATGGTGTCATCGCCAAAAACCTCTTGAAACATCTTGCGGTAAGATGGATTTTGTCGTACCCGTTCCACCACCTCTTTTGGCGTCATTGCCATTTCAAACGGTGCTTGCAAAGGACCTTTTGCCTGCTCTTCTACACTTTTTGCTCTTCCATCCCAAAATTGAAACTTTTGAAGGGCGGCATTGAGAACGGTTGGGGAGTTAAGATGATGAGGATTTTTTCGGTTTTTGTAACCGATTGCCGTTGGCCTGTCATCATCTCCGCCTCTGTCAAGATCATGACAACTTGCACAGCTGATAGTTCGATCTTTGGAGAGACTTGGATCGAAAAAGAGCATCTTCCCAAGAAGAATTTTTTCTTTCGTAAGTCTATTGGATGGTGTATCGAGAAGTTTTAAAAGCTCATCAAAATTTTTTGGATT
Organism: Nitratiruptor sp. SB155-2; assembly: GCF_000010325.1. Classification (GTDB taxonomy): domain Bacteria; phylum Campylobacterota; class Campylobacteria; order Campylobacterales; family Nitratiruptoraceae; genus Nitratiruptor. The sequence continues at coordinate 543,895 of NC_009662.1, forward strand.
GGATCGAAATCCAGCAGAAATTGCCAATTGCCGAAGCTGTTGAGGAGATATTTGCTGTACGGGTGTATGAAGTGTAACATAGGTGTTAACTTTTCCTAAAATATAGGGAGTAGTAATGATAAGAAATGGCAAAACAATAAGAATAAATATTTTTTTCATAATAAACTTTCTTATTTGGATAAATTCATAAGAAAGTATATAATTTATATGGAAGTTGCTTCATTGACCTGTATCAATTATGGATGGGTCTTCATCTCAATGTGGTTTCCAGCATTCATTAAAAAATTTCTGTTCATTTTCCAAAAGTTCGTTCTTGCAAGAGGCTATGATTGCTTGTGCCCATTGTTCGATTTTTTGACCAATCTCTTCCCCAAATTTCATAAAAACGGCCTTTTTGTAGTCCTCACTGGTATAAGTTTTGTTCCCGACAAAGGGGAGACTGTGAAATGCTTGTAGTTTGAAGATTGCGAAAGTTTTTTCGTCAAGGTTTTCTGGAGCTTGTTTAAGTTTTTTCGTTATGTATTCCACCTCTTACTCTTTGCGGCGTCGATAGGAGAGATTTTTGAAAATGGCATATTTTGTGGCTTGTGCAATGCCTATTGCTTCGGCCATCTCTTCATCGAAACCAAGTGCAAGTGCTCGATATTTTTGCAGTGCAGCCATTTTGGGAAAGCGGTTGATAAACACTACTCTTCCTGAGCTTTCATCTCTTTGTATTGTTCTATTACACGTTCTACCATTTTTCTATCCGGAACTTTCCGACCGGCGATGTAACCGGTGATATTGCCTTTGTCGTCAAATTTTGGTTTAATCCATACGACAACCCAGTAGTACTTCCCGTCTTTTCTCATATTTTTGACATAGCCTTCCCAATATTCGCCGCGTTTGATCGTATTCCATAGATCTTCAAAAGCAGCACTTGGCATGTCGGGATGGCGGTTTATGTTATGTGGAGCGCCGATGAGTTCCTCTTTGGTATATCCTGTCATTTCGCGAAACTTTCTATTTGCATAGGTAATGATGCCTGCGGTATCGGTTTCAGTGATCATGACACCACCATCAAACGGTACCTCTTCATCCACAGGATCTGGTTTTATGATCTCTTGTCCGGTGATAAGATTTTTTATTTTTTTCTTATATCCCATTACAACAGTCCTTTATATTACTTTTTATTATTATTTATATTATAAAGTAAAAATAGTAAAATCGCAATAGAGCGTTGAAAAAGATATAATTAGAAAAACGTTTATCGAGGGGAACATTGATCAAAAGATTACTTAGAGAAAGAATACTGATTATAGACGGTGCTATGGGCACGCAACTCCAAGCAAAGGCAAACGAAATATCTGCCGATGTCTGGGAAGGCAAAGAGGGATGCAATGAGCTATTGAATAGAACCGCACCCAAGGTTATAAAATCTATCCATGAAGCCTATGCCAAAGTGGGTGCCGACATCATTAAAACGAACACTTTTGGCTCAATGCCTTGGGTACTTGATGAGTATGATTTGGCCAGTGAAGCGTATGATTTGACAAAGCGAGGGTGTGAGCTAGTCAAAGAGGTTTGCGAAACTTATAGTACACCTGAAAAACCGCGTTTCGTAGCCTGCTCTTTGGGGCCTGGAACGAAACTGCCGAGTCTTGGGCATATCGATTATGATGCAATGTATGTAGGATACTCAGAAGCGGCACGAGGAGCCAAAGATGGAGGAGCTGATATCTTCTTGCTTGAAACCTGCCAGGATCCTTTGCAGATCAAAGCTGCAATGCACGCTTGCCAAGATACTGCTCCTGAAATTCCTATAATGGTAAGTGTCACCATTGAGCAAAACGGTACGATGCTTATCGGTACCGATGCTGCAACTATTGCAACCATTTTGGAGCCTTTTGACATCATATCCCTGGGTTTTAACTGTGGGACTGGTCCCGATATGGTGGAAAAACATGTAAGAGTGCTGAGCGAAGTGTGGGATCGGCCAATTAGTGTTCATGCCAATGCGGGATTGCCGCAAAACAGAGGAGGCTATACCTACTATCCTATGGGACCAAAAGAGTTTACAGAGCTTGAAGCAAAGTTTACTTCTATTGATGGTGTGGCACTGCTTGGGGGCTGTTGCGGAACGACTCCACAGCATATCAAAGCTTTGGTAGATGCAGTTGAAGGCAAAAAGCCCCTCCCCCCAAAAGGCAAACAACCACGCTCTATCGCAAGCCTTTTTGAATCGCGTACTCTCATGCAAGATCCAGCGCCATTCTTGATGGGCGAGAGGAGTAATGCTACTGGAAGTAAAGCTTTTCGTGAGCTCTTACTCAAAAGCGATTATGAAGGGACTTTGAGTGTCGCTCAGCAGCAAGTCAGAAGTGGAGCCCACGGCATTGATGTGAGCGTTGGATTCGCCGGGCGTGACGAGACAAAGGATATGCATGAAGTCATCAAGCTCTACAATGAAAAGATTTCTATCCCTTTGATGCCAGACTCCACTCAGGTACCTGCTATTGAAGTAGCGCTCAAGCATATTGGTGGGCGACCGATTATCAACTCAGCCAACCTTGAAGATGGAGTAGAAAAATTCGACAAAATCTGTTCCTTAGCCAAACGATATGGCGCTGCACTGGTGCTGTTGGCAATCGATGAAGAGGGGATGGCAAAAACAAAGGAAAAAAAGCTCGCAGTTGCCGAGCGTATGTATGAAAGAGCTGTAAACAAACATGGCCTCAATCCTGGCGATCTTGTTTTTGACCTTTTGACCTTTACCGTAGGAAGTGGAGATGAGGAGTATCAAACGGCAGCGATAGAGACTATTGAAGCCATTCGTGAACTGCGAAGACGCCATCCAGAGGTTGGAGCAGTTTTAGGAGTTTCCAATATCAGCTTTGGTTTGGACAAACATGCAAGGGAGTACCTTAACAGTGTCTTTTTGCATCATTGTGTCGAAGCCGGTCTTACGATGGCGATCGTCAATGTCAAAAATCTCATTCCATACCATAAAATCAGCGAAGAGGATCGAAAAGTCTGTGAAGATCTGCTTTTTAACAGACGAGAAAATGGCGATCCGCTTTTTGCCTTCATCGAGCATTTTAGCAAAGCGGATAAAAAAGAGGCTGCAAGCGATGATGAGTTGAGTAAACTTCCACTGGAAGAACAGATCCACAAGCTTCTCATCGATGGGGACAAAGAGCGGATGATGCCGCTGCTTGAAAAAGCAAAAGATGAAATTGACCCAGAAAAAATTATCAATGAGATCTTGATAGGTGCTATGAAAGAGGTGGGAGATCTTTTTGGCAGCGGACAGATGCAGCTGCCATTTGTGCTGCAAAGTGCAGAGGTAATGAAAGCAGCGGTGGATTATCTTAATCAGTTCTTGCCAAAAACCGATAAGCAGTCCCAAACTACTCTCATTTTGGGAACAGTTAAAGGGGATGTGCATGATGTTGGCAAAAACCTCGTGGATATTTTGCTCACAAACAATGGCTTCAAAGTCATCAACCTTGGCATCAAAGTAGAGCTCGAAGAGTTTATCAAGGCCTACAAAGAACACAATGCCCAGGCGATTGGAATGAGTGGGCTTCTGGTCAAATCCACCCAGGTAATGCTTGAAAATCTCAAAGAGATGAAGCAAAAAGGTATCGATGCTCCCATACTTTTAGGCGGGGCTGCTTTGACGAAAAAGTTTGTGGATGAGTTTTGCCGTCCATCGTATGATGGACCGATTTTTTATTGTCGCGATGCATTTGATGGAATTGTCGCGATGAGCAGAATCGAAGAGGGCAATTTCGACACAAGGCTTGGAAGTGACAGTGATGAGGAGGAGATTGTAGAAATCAAACCAAAAGAGGAAGTAAAAATCGATCCGGCAAATATAATCTTGCCAAAACCAGCCCATGTTCCAACTCCACCATTTTGGGGTAGAAAAACGCTCGAAATTGATCCAGACATCGCCTATGAATGGATCAATAAAAGACTTCTTTTTAAACAGCGTTGGGGTTATAAGTCAAAGGGTCTGAGCAAAGAGGAGTATCAAAAGCAGCTGGATGAAAAGGTGATTCCAGCTTTTAACAGATTAAGAAGTGAGCTGGGAGATATATTTGAGCCAACAATTCTCTATGGCTATTGGCCTGCAAGAGCTGTAGACAATGAGCTTTATGTTTTTGGAGAGGAGTTTGGCTGGCAAAGAGATGAGGATGCCAATCGTGAGCCGATAGAAAATATTATCGGAGATGCGATAGAGATCTTCACATTTCCAAGACAGTCCAAGCCACCGCATCGATGTATTGCAGACTATTTCCATGATGAACGAATGGATGTGAGCGCTTTTACCTGTGTGAGTGCAGGAAACAGATTTAGTGAATATGAAGGGGAACTCTTCAAAGCCGGAAAATACCATGAGTACCATCTGGTCCATGGTTTAAGCGTTGAACTTGCCGAAGCTTTGGCTGAGATTGCACATAAGCAGATACGCATAGAGCTTGGGATTTTGCGAAATGAAAAACCGGATTTGGGTGATGTAAAGATGGTAGGTTATCAAGGAGCCAGATACTCACCGGGTTATCCGGCTTGTCCCGATCTGGAACTCAACCGACACATATTCAACCTTTTGCAACCTGAAGAGTTTGGCATAACCTTGAGTGAAACGTTTCAGATCCATCCTGAGCAGTCTACCTGTGCGATTGTAGTACACCATCCGGAAGCAAAGTATTTCAATATATGATTAGGTGATTATGAAAACACTGAAACATGAGATATTTCGAAGGACGCTTTTTGTCATCATTTCAATGATCCTTTTTTTTGGATTGACAAGTTCCTATTTTTTTTATGTAACTGAGAAGAAAAATATACAACTATTTATCGAAACAAAAAATAGTGAGCTTGCCAATTTTATCAATGCATACTTTATAAAGATGTACAATGCCGTCGAATATTTGAGTCGTGTTGAAGAGGTTCGAAATGCTATATATCGTAAAGAAAAAGCAAGAAAAAAGGTACTTGAACTGTTTCGTATCTTCGAGCAGATAGATCCAGATATAAACTATATCTATGCAGGATACAAAAATGGTTTGCTTCTTATCAACAACTATGTACCACCACCAGGTTTCAATCCGGTTGTACGCCCTTGGTATCAGGTAGCACTCAAATCCTTCCCACACATCTCGCAAGGTCTTCCCTATCAGGAAATCAAAACGAAAGAGTGGCTTATATCCATCTCAAAAGCATTGGTAGATGATCGCGGAGAAATTGTAGGAGTCGTCTCTATCGATACCGCTTTGGATAAGATTTTGAACAAACTAAATGAGAATGAAAATCTCTCCTCTTTGTCCAATATCATTTTGAAGAAGAATGGAACGATTATAGTATGCAACAATAGGTTGGCGATTGGAGGAAATTTTTTTGATAAATACCATGTGAATAAGAAAAGGCTACAAAAAAAGAGTGGTTATTTTACGTATGAGCAAAATGGTCATAAACGATATGCCTTTTTTAAAAAGCTTGATAAATTGGAATGGATTTTAGTGACTTCGGTCGATGCTCATGAGATCTTTTTACCTATATTTTTGAAAACAGTTGCAATTTTATTGATAGTTTCCCTTTTTTCCATTATTTTAGGACTCTATTTTTCTCAACTCTTTTCCAGCGAAATTGTAATGGCTTTGAATACCATTCAAAACAATATCTACGCAATGCTGGAGGGAAAACCGGAAAAGATTAAAAAGAGGAAACTTACTTTGGATGAATTTGACGAGATTGAAAAAAATATCGAAAAATTGACCAACGACGCGCTTTTGCGAAAAAATAGTGAACTGCATAAACTCAATATGCTTCTAAGAGAGATGGCTTTGAAAGATGCGTTGACAGGACTGTATAATCGATACAAGATGATCGAAGATATTGAGCATCAAATAGCAAGATATAAACGTTATAAAGAGCCGTTTTGTCTCATTATGCTCGATATCGATCATTTCAAACAGATCAATGATACCTACGGTCACGATATAGGAGACAAAGTACTCAAAGAATCTGCAAAAATCCTCCATACAGTTATACGTTCAAGTGATGTTGCTGCACGATGGGGAGGGGAGGAATTTATGATCCTTTGTCCAAATACCCATCTGAAAGAAGGAGTCGCTATCGCAAACAGACTTAAAGATGCTTTTGAGAAACATAATTTTGGTATCGATAGAAGGGTCACAGTAAGTGCGGGTGTCGTAGAGTATCGTAACGAAAATGAAGACATGAAAACTGTTCTAAAAAGAGTCGATGAGAGACTGTATCAAGCAAAAAGGGCTGGAAGAAATAGAGTTGTGTACGAGGAGAATGAGAGGAGCGAAAAATGAAAAAGATGGTGATTGTATTGATATATGCTGCGATGGCTTTAGCACAATGTTCGCATTTTACAAAAGTGCATACTGCAGATTTTGCATCGATCAAGATTGGCGATGTTCCATTTGGATGGATCGAGAGCCAGACAAATAAAAAAATGACGGGACACTGGGGTGTGAACAAAGAGGGGTGTCTATGTCTCCTTTATCCAAGGGGAATGAATGAAAAGGAGAAAAATCTCTTTTTTACCAAAGACCACTACTTTAAAAATGGCGAAGTTTCTGTTCGCATGAAGCCAATAGAGGGGAGAGTTTTAGATGGTGGTGTTATTTTTCGGGCCAAAGATAGAAAAAACTATTATGCTGTTCGTATCGATTTTTCCCATCAAAAACTTATCGTTGAATTGATAGATAGGAAAACACCAAAAGTGATCTATGAGAAAAAAATAGTAGCCAATCCTAATCAATGGCATAGGGTAAGAGTCCGTTTTTGCGGAAAAAACGTTATTGTGTGGTTTGATGGCAAAAAGGTGTTACAAAAAGAGATACTGCAAAAAGATCTATTGGGCGGTGTTGGTGTAATCGCCTCTGGAGATTCTCAAATAAAGTTCGACGACATTGAAATACGAGTGGCCCAATGATACAGATATACACCGGCGATGGGAAAGGAAAAACGACTGCGGCGATAGGTCTTGCCGTGCGAGCATTAGGAGCTGGTATGCGGGTGGCTTTTTTCCAGTTCATGAAAGCTTGGGAAGAGAGTGAACTAGAAATATTGCAAAATTTTGAAAATGTCATCATTGATAGGAGTTGGAATGGTCGTTTTATAAAAGAGGAGGCCAGTGATCATCAAAAAAAGATGGTATTTGATCAATTTCAAAGAGCAAAAAAGGCTCTGCACATGCCCTTTGACTTGATTGTTTTGGATGAGATTATTGTAGCGATGCATTTTGGTCTATTGCGCGAAGAGGATATTTTAGCATTGATGCAAAGCTGTCCCAAAAACAGAGAGCTTGTACTGACAGGGCAAAAAGCGACACAAAAGCTGATCGACAAAGCGGACCTTGTCACAGAAATGAAAAAGATAAAACACTATTTTGATCGAGGTTTGGTGGCAAGAAAAGGCATAGAATTTTGATAGACTTTAGTTTTTAAATTTTTTCAAGGAGTTGTTATGGCAAGAGGTTTCAAAAGACGGTACTTCTCTTTGGCCGCAATCGCTGCTACCGTTTCTGTTTTTACACTGAATGCACAGGCAGCAAGAGTAGAGTCTATAGAGAAAATAGTGGTGAGTGCAAACAAAGATACCCAGGCTCTTGAAGATGTGACGGATGATGTCACAATAATCACTGAACAGGATATAGAAGAGCTTGGTGTGCAGACTCTTCCCGAACTTCTCAAAGAGATACAGGGTCTTGATATTGTGCAAACCGGTGGTTTTGGGCAGCCCGCTTCGCTCTATTTGCAAGGTTTAAATCCTGATAAAACGCTTATTCTCATCGATGGAATCCGCTTTAACGATCCAACTGGTCTCAATGGGGGACAGCTTGAACTCATCGATCTGTCCCAAATCCAACGTGTTGAAATTATACGGGGCCCTCAAAGCGGTGTCTGGGGTGCAGATGCGATGGGAGGTGTGATAAATATAGTTACAAAGAGTGCACAAAAAGGTACCCATGGTGGATGGAGCATGGAAGGTGGTAGTTACTCTACTTATCATGGAAATATCAATCTTTTCAAAGGATTTGAAAAAGGCTATTTTGGTGTTGCGTTGTCCAAATATCAAACGCAAGGGTTCAGTGCCTATAGCGCCAAAAGAGGAGAACCGCTTTATGGAGTAAAGGTGAGCGACCTTCCTTTAGAGGATGACGGATACGAAAATCGAAAAATTCAGCTCAAGACAGGCTGGGAAATCTATGGTGCAAAACTCTTTGCAAATTTTATCAAAATCGATGCGACAGTCCATTATGACGGATTTGGGTATGATGCGCCAGATAGTCCCTATACTGTCAATGTCATCAACGATACGCTTTTTCAAGCCGGCTTGGAGAAAAGTGTCGAATCGCATGCATTGAAGCTGCAATACTCCTATTCAGGTTTCAAACGATCACAATACGGTGGATACGAAGGGAGCGTTCGAGAACTTGAATTCAAAGACCGCGTTGTAATCAACTCTTTGATAACACAATTTGGCGGTGGTTGGCAGCGTTTTTATCAAAAAAAATCAGCCGGAACCCCTACAAATGATGGGTGTCAAAACAGATATCTGTTTATAACGAACACGCTGCAATCAAACAAGCTGCTCATTAACGTTGATGCGAGATATGATAGCTATAACCGATTTGATGATAAACTGACCTACAAGGTAGGGATCAAATACCCAATTGTAAAAGATATATATGTTGGAGCAAATGGAGCCACAGGTTATAAAGCCCCCTCTATTTTTCAACTCAACTACAATGCCACATCAAATCTCAATCCTGAAAAAAGTTTTGGATATAACTTCTTCATCGGCAACGATATGATAAAATTCACCTACTTTCATAATGCGATTAAGGACCTCATCAGTTATACCGATCCGGACGGTGACTATAGGACGCCAAACGATTACTACTATAACGCTCCTGGAAAAAGCACTTTTAAAGGGTACACCGTGGCATTTTCCAAAGATTTTTTTGAAAAGTTTTATCTCAATCTAAACTATACATATCTCGATGCGAAAGATGCCTTTGGCAACGATCTGCCAAGAAGAGCTAAAGAGAAAATTGGATATTCGCTTTCATGGTACCCAACTGACAAACATACTGTAAATATCAACGGATATTATGTGGGCAAAAGAGAAGATGTTGATGGAACGAATATTGGAAAATACAATGTGACGAATCTTTCATTGCAACACAATTTCGCAAAGCATATGACAGGGTTTATCAAAATCAACAATATTTTTGATCGTTTTTACCAAGAGGTGCACGGTTATGCCACTGCAGACAGGAGCTACTATATCGGCATAAGGGCGAGTTATTGAGACTCGATCTGCATCATTATCTTTACTATAAATTTTTCAACTCCCTGTTTACCGGCCTTTCGGTCGGTACGATCTTCGTCATATACGAACCGCTTGAACCTTCTATATACTCTTTGGGAGGCATAGTGTTAGCCATTGGTATGCTTGTGATCGCCAAATTTTATGATGTACTTCTGAATATCAAGAGATATTTTCAAATCGGACTGTTGGTGGAACTTGTTATCTTGGTATTAATTACGGTTTTTTTGTTGCATCCTTATACCTATATGACGGCTCTTTTTGTCTATGCCGGATATCAACTCACATTCATGTTTGGGGCCTACCTGGTAAGAGCTGAAACCCTCATCGTCAAAAAAGCGCTCTTTTTGACAAAAGTGGATGTAGCCAAGCAGATCGGGTATCTTGGCGGAATGGTAGGAAGTTATCTCTTTTACAAAATCGTTCAAGGATCCAAACAGCAGCAGGTGTATGATCTGCATTTTCTTCTCCTTTTGATTGAAATTGTTATAATATGGCTCTTTATCAAATCTTTTAAGAGGAAACGATGATAAAAAAGTGTTTGTTTCCAGCTGCAGGATATGGCACCAGGTTTTTACCGGCGACAAAAGCGATTCCAAAAGAGATGCTCCCGATAGTCAACAAACCTTTGATCCAGTATGGTGTAGAAGAAGCGATCGAAGCGGGAATGGATACGATGGCTATCATTACAGGTCGGGGGAAAAGGGCGATAGAGGATCATTTTGACATCAGTTATGAACTTGAACATCAGATCAAAGGAACTTCCAAAGAGTATCTTTTGAAATATATTCGAAGTCTAGTGGAAAACTACACCTTTACTTATACCCGTCAAAAGCAGATGAAGGGGCTGGGACATGCGGTGCTTGTGGGCCAAACGCTCATAGGAAACGAGCCTTTTGGTGTAGTGCTTGCAGATGACCTTTGTGAAGGTGAAGGCAAGGGTGTGCTTGCTCAGATGGTAGAACTCTATCACAAATATAAAACTTCCATCGTGGCAGTAATGGAAGTGGAGCAAAAAGATGTCAGTAAGTATGGGATTATCAGCGGTAAAGAGATCGATGAAGATATATTTATGGTAGAGGACATGATAGAGAAGCCTTCTGTTGAAGAGGCTCCAAGCAATCTGGCCGTTATAGGGCGCTACATTCTTACACCAGACATATTTACTATCCTTGAACGTACGAAGCCGGGAGCTGGCGGAGAGATCCAGTTGACGGATGCTTTGAAAGTACAGGCTAAGAAGAACATGGTCATAGCCTATAGATTCAAAGGGAAACGATTTGACTGTGGAAGTGTAGAGGGGTATGTGGAGGCGACAAACTACTTTTATCATAAATTTACCCAAAAGTAGCTAGAATAAAAAGAAAAAAGGAATAGTGATGAAAATTGGAGATATTGTAATCGTTGCAAATCTGGGAGAGATGAAAATTTACAAAGCAAATCCAAGAGATTTGGAAGCTGAAGCGGGACTCAAGCCCCAAAACATCAAACTTGATCAAATCAATGGGATCGACTATGTAGAGGCACACTGGAAGGTGAAAGATATTGTGACCGATGAGGCTGGCCGTTTTAAAGCAGATGCTGGAAAAATGGGTGGCAATTCGGGAGAACGCCATGAACTGGAAAAGAAAATGGAAGAGGACGTGATCAAGGCGATAGCAGAAGATATTGCAAAAACGGTTGCAGAGCAAAATCCACCAAAATATTTCTTAGCATTGCCTGAAAATATCTTTTCAAGAGTGTGGCAAAAAGTAGAAGCGCTTCAAGCGAAATATCCTGATGCAGTGAACAAACTCTTTCGATATGTAGAACAAGACCTGACCAAAACAGACAAAAACAAACTTCCTGATATTTTTAAAACGCAAGGAAAACATTTCTAAAACTTTGGGTTTTTCCCAAAGGCCTACAATGCGTGTATTAGAGCTTTTTAAAAAAATCACCACCATTCCCCACTGTTCTGGCAATACAGAAGCACTTCGTTCATATATCACCGATTTTGCAAAAAAGCAGGGTTTCAGCGTCCAAATGGATAGAGCCGGCAATATTCTTTGCTTCAAAACCAAAAGAGAGGTTGCTTTGCAGGCCCACTACGATATGGTGTGTGTTGGCAATGCTCCCAAGATTGAGATCTTGGAAAAAGATGGATATCTTATGGCCAAAAACGCCTCCTTGGGAGCGGATAACGGTATCGGCGTAGCGATCATGCTCTCACTTATGCAAGAAGGCGTGGAAGCGGAATACCTTTTTACCAACGATGAGGAGATCGGCCTTGTTGGGGCAAGAGATCTTGAACTTTCTTTGCAGGCGAAAAAGATGATCAATCTTGATAGTGAAGAGTTTGGCAAAGTCTACGTGGGATGCGCAGGTGGGGCTGATATTGTTGCTATGAAATCACTAGAGCCTATTGTAGTAAAAAATGGTAACTTTTATCACGTAAAAGCTAAAAATTTTCCGGGTGGCCACTCTGGCGTGGATATCGATAAAGATATTCCAAATGCCATCAAAGAGTTCGCTTTTTTTGCAAAAGATGCATTGGTCTTTAATCTCACAGCAGGTGAGCGCAGAAACTCCATTCCAGTACATCTTGAGGCAGTCATCGCTACAAACAAAGAGCTACAAAGTACACAATATTTCGATATACATTTGGCTGAACCTCAGCATTACGCTTACAGTATAATGGGAGATCTGTGTGGATATGCCCATGGTGTGAGAGGTTGGGAAAAAGCGTTTGGCATTCCGAAAGTGAGTACAAACTTGGCCCTTGTCAATATGGAAAAGGATATTTGCAAGATAGAGTGTAGTGTGAGAGCGAACAGTGATGAAGAGTTGCATCGGATTATAGAAGAAAACAGATGTTATTACGAAAATCTAGGCTACAAAGTGGAAGTGAGTGGCCAGTACCCCGCATGGAAACCTGATGTGACGCCTTTGGCACAAGAAGTTGCACAAAAATATGCAAAGTTCGTACATGATATTGAATTCAAAGCGATCCATGCGGGGCTCGAGTGTGCCATTTTTGCCCAAAAATTCCCTTCCATGCAGATTGTCTCCATTGGACCCGATATCGAATATCCACATTCGGTGCATGAGCGCGTACGATTGGATACAATCGAACCTCTTTATAGATTGATAAAAGAACTGCTATGAAAAGAAGAGTTTTTGTACTATTGCCGTTTGCTTTTATAGGGTGTTCCCAAAGATTTGTTCTGACGAAAAGGGCGGTTGCCGATATGGTAATCGATTACTATACGCCATACTCTTCAACCAATATATTGGTTCCGCAATCGGTAGATGTGAAAGATATCAAAAAAGTAAGTGAAACAAAGGCTGTTGCGAAGGTCTGTTACGAGTTTCACTTTTTGACTTCATACAAACAGCTTGTGCGATACATAAAAGAGCATCCAAACTCCTTCTTGGCCCGTTTCGATATCGGGTTAGTCGCTTTGTTAGGAAGAAAATTTGGAAATTTTGTCAAAGGGGATGTAAAACGGCGATGCGACGAGATTGTATTTGAGAAAAAAGGCAGCACCTGGGCAATTACTCAGATTTGATTTCACGTTTATCTTCACTGTCACACAGATCGTATAAAAAGCATTGATCACATTTTGGATTTTTCGCTGTACAGATATAGCGCCCAAAAAGTACCATTGCCTGATGGATGGCGGCAAGATCCGTTTTGAATGCTTTGACTAAATCCTCTTCTGTTTTTTCTCTCGTTTTCGCATCGCTAAGTCTCAGGCGATGGGCGACTCTGAAAACATGCGTATCGACAGCCATAAGATTTTTACCGAAATATTCGATCATTACGACATGTGCCGTTTTTTGGCCGACGCCTGGCAGTTTTACAAGCTCTTTTTCTGTTTCCGGTATTTCCCCACCATACTTCTCCATCACCATTTTTGCCATAGCTACCAGATTTTTGGCTTTATTGTTGAAAAATGAACAGGTTTTGATAAGCTCTTTTACATCCTCTACATCCGCTTTGGCTAAAGACTCGATATCTGGGTATTTTTCAAAAAGAGCCGGTGTGATCATATTGACTCTTTTGTCGGTACATTGGGCGGAGAGCATGACAGCTACAAGAAGTTCGTACAGATTTCTGTATTTCAGTTCCGTTTTTGCTGCTGGATAGTGTTCAAGGAGTCTTCTTTTGATTTCTTGGATCTCTTTTTCGCTTCTTTGTACCATCATAAGCCTTTGTATGCTTTTGATATAATTTTACCTAAATTTTTGGATGAGGAGAGATAATGGCTGGTCACAATAAATGGTCGAAAGTAAAGCATATCAAAGCAAAAGAGGACGCGAAAAAAGGAAAGGTCTTTACAAAAGCGGTCCGTGATATCATGACGGCTGTCAGAGATGGTGGGCCAAATCCGGATACAAATGCTGCTTTGAGACTTGCGATAGAACGGGCAAAAGCGGTTTCTATGCCACAAGATAACATTAAAAGAGCTATCGATAAAGCCAGCGGTAATTTACCGGGTGTCAAATATGAAGAGATTACCTATGAGGGTTATGGGCCTGGTGGTGTGGCAATAATGGTTGAGTGTTTAACAGACAATAAAAATAGAACCGTTGCATCTGTTCGTCACGCATTCAGCAAAAGCGGCGGTAGTCTTGGAACAAGCGGAAGCGTTTCATGGATGTTTGAGAAAAAGGGTGTCATTACGGTCGAGCGGGATGAGAACGAAGACGCAATTATGGAAGCAGCATTAGAATCGGGAGCAAATGATATTTTAGAGTTTGACGAAGTGCTTGTGATCGAGACAGATCCGGCAGATTTCAATCAAGTCCTTGAAGCGGTAGAGAAAGCTGGTGCGAAAATTTTGGAAAGCAGTGTCGGACTTGTAGCAACAAACGAGATCGATGTGGATGATGCAACCGCGGAAAAGGTTGAACGTCTTATCGATATGCTCGAAGAGAATGACGATGTGCAAAATGTGTATCATAATATGAAGTAATTGTTAATAATTTTAAGATATAATCAAACCTGTACATTAAATTATCAAAGGAAACAGATGAAAAAGATTGTAGCAACTGGACTTATGGCCGTTTCTCTTATCGCAACGCAGGCAATGGCCGCAAAAGTACTTGCAAAAGTGAATGGACATGCGATAACAACAGAAGATATCGCTCCTATGCTTTCCCAAATTGGCGCGCGCTTTGAACAGCTTCCGCCACAGATGAAACAGCAGGTCATCGATAAAGCGATCGAAAGAGAACTTTTGAAAGAGAAAGCCCTGAAGAGTGGTGTGGAAAAGAGTAAGGAGTTCAAAGAGGCTTTGGCGAAAATCAAACGGGACCTCGCTTTGCAAATCTGGATGAAAAAGAAGTATGACTCTATTAAAGTGACAGATAAAGAGGCGAAAGCGTTCTATCAAAAAAATATCGACAAATTCAAACGTCCCGAACTTGTTCATGCAAGACATATCTTGGTAAAAAGCGAAAAAGAAGCACAAGATATCATCAATGAGTTGAAAAAAACACCAAAAAACCAACTCAAGCAAAAATTTATCGAACTTGCAAAAACAAAATCTGTCGGACCAAGTGGCAAAAGAGGCGGGGATCTTGGATTTTTCAAAAAAGGACAGATGGTTAAGCCTTTCAGTGATGCCGCTTTCTCTTTGAAACCGGGTACCTTTACTACAAAACCTGTCCAGACACAGTTTGGATATCATATCATCTATGTGGAAGAGAAAAAGCCAGCCGGAACTATTCCGTTTGATCAAATCAAAGATCGTATCAAAGCGCAGTTGAAAATGAAAAAATTTCAAGAGATAGTGCAAAAAGAGGCCGAAAAACTGAAAAAAAGCGCAAAAATCCAAAAAAACATCTAAAAGGATAGCTGATGGGCGTACGATCGTTTCTAAAACCGGGAGTAGTTTGGGGCGATGATCTTTTGAAACTCTATGAGTATGCAAAAGAGCACTCTTTTGCTCTGCCAGCTATTAACGTTGTAGGGACTGATTCTATCAATGCCGTTATGGAAGCTGCCAGGGAAGCAAACTCTCCTGTCATCATTCAGTTGAGCAACGGAGGAGCACATTTTTGGGCTGGTAAAGGACTGGATAACGAAGGGCAAAAAGCAGCCATTCTTGGTGCGATTGCAGCAGCAAAACATGTCCATATCTTGGCTGAAGCGTATGGCGTGAGTGTGGTATTGCATACAGACCACGCGGCAAGAAAACTCCTTCCATGGATCGACGGACTTTTGGCCGCTGGGGAAGAGTACTTCAAACTCCACGGCAAGCCTCTCTTTAGTTCCCATATGCTTGATTTAAGCGAAGAGCCACTGGAAGAGAATCTCTCAACGTGTGAAGCCTATCTCAAACGAATGGCACCACTTGGAATGCATCTTGAAATCGAACTTGGCGTTACAGGTGGAGAAGAGGATGGTGTGGACAATACCGGTATCGACAATGCGAAGCTCTATACCCAGCCAGAAGAGGTTGCTGAAGCCTACAAAAGATTAAGTAGCATTAGTCCATATTTTACCATCGCGGCAAGCTTCGGAAATGTCCATGGAGTCTATAAGCCGGGACATGTACGGTTGGAGCCTATTATTTTGAAAAACTCTCAAGAATATATTAAAAAGCATTTTGATATCGATAAAGAAAAACCTGTGAGCTTCGTTTTTCACGGAGGAAGTGGAAGCGAACTTTCCAAAATCCATGAAGCGATCGATTATGGTGTCGTGAAGATGAACATCGATACCGATACCCAGTGGGCATTTTGGAGTGGAGTGAAGGGATATATCGAAAAATATCACGATTATCTCCAAAGCCAGATAGGAAACCCTGAAGGGGAAGACAAGCCAAATAAAAAGTATTACGATCCAAGAAAATGGCTTCGAGAGGGTGAAAAAAGCATGAAAGCCAGAGTTATCAAAGCCTACGAGGATCTTCGAAGTCTCAATGTTAACTAAAGCAGCAGTTATGGCTGCTTTAGACAGGATAAACGGTTAGTCTCATCCTTGTTTTATAATCCTCTTTGAGCAAAAATTGTTGAGGTTTAGAGAAATAGAAGCTTTGCCAATTGAGATTGATATGTTTTCCTATCAAATAACTTCCCCGATTACCATCTATTGCAACAACTTCGATGTTGCTTCCTTTTGGAATTTTGAGGGTACCACTTTTTGAAAATTTATGAATGCTTCCATTGATTTTTAATGTTACGGTAGTTGTTTTATGGTGGTTCCAAAGAGTCTCATCATGAATCAGCTGATCGATAGAAGGAGCAAGTTCAATTTTGTATCGTTTAAAAAATTCTCTTAGCATGACAAGATGAGTATAAATTTTTTGATCGAGACGAAGCTGTTTTGAAGCTTCGATACAATAGGCTTTGATATCATGCTGCAAGCACCAGCCTGTTAATGCGTTTCGCTGCTCTTTGTGTCGTGAGCTTGTAAAGGTTCTTGTGTTGAGTAGACCCAGTTTATAATGGGCAAAATGGGGATTCGCATCTTTTAAAATAGAGTAAGCTTCTTCATAAAGATGAAAGTTTTTATAGATATTTTCATCAATAACAATAGATTGTCCCCAATGGTTAGGATTTTTCCTAGCAAAACCGTATCCATCGTGCATAGATATGACAACGTCCGGCCGAAATTCTAAGATAGCCGATTTTAAAAGCTCAACAAAATATCTATCCGGGTCTTTTTTATCTATATGGGCAAATTTTCTGTTCATATCCCCGTTATAGCCTCGCATTTTAGCTAGAATGGAGGTGAAGTTACTGCGTGGAATAATGATAAGCTCACCTCGTTTGATATCGCAATCTACTAAAAGATCGCTTGCTTTATAAGCCCCGATTTCATTACCATGGATTCCTCCAATTATCAAAACTCGCTTTCCAGGGAGTTTTCCTTTTTTTACATGGTATTCAAAAGGTTTTTTTAGTAGATCGATGTGAATTTTTGAACTACTTTTAGCAAACAGTGGAGATGCGCTTAGAAGTACGCTAGTGATTATAAATTTTCTTCGGCTAAGATTTTCCATTTTCCATTTTCCTTTATGATGTACAGTATCTTCTTGCCGTGCCATTTATAGTTGTTGGATCGATAATCCATATCGAACGAGGCAACATAGATATGACCGTAATCGAGTACTCGTCCATCTTTTGTCACATAGAGATTTTTAAGAGTAAGTTTGATCCACTTTTTTCCTTGTGCTACTCGCTTTTTGTATTCGGTAAAACTCTTTTTATCGCCATATCGACTGATGAGGTGATCGCTGTAGCAATCAACATAATCTTTATATTTTCCATTTACACTCTGTTCCCACGATTTCTTCCAATGATACAAGAAATATCCCAGAGATAACTTTGTATTTTCAAAATTTTTTTTGTCTACATAGGAAAAATCATCGACTATTACAATAGGTGTTTTTTTAGGTAGAACAAATGGTTTAATTTTTGTAAAATTCTCATTCGTTACGACAACGCACCCATTTGAGCTAAATGGTTTTCTTTTATCATCATTGGTAGCATGCAACCATATGCCGTCACCTGTTTTATGATAGATTTTTTTATCGATAATGTTGGGATAATTGAGTGGAAACGCTCCTACTCCATAAATTTTACTTAGTTTTTCTTGGGGGATAAACCATTTGGGAAAATAGACTCCATTGGGAGTTTTTTTATCTCCGGCTTCCAATTTGTCACCTTGCCGTTTACCTGTGATACAAGGAATTTCTATTGTTTGTATAAAACCGTTTTTCCCATAGATGAGTTTGAGTTTCTGTTCATTTTTGCTTACGACAATGACGCTAAAACTGTTTGGATGGACAAGAAGATTTTCAAGTTGTTTATCGTCGGTATGAGGATCGGTTTGTAAAAGTGAAAGTAAAAAGGCTGCACTTGTTTTGTCACCGTGACGAACAAGATCCAATATCTCTAGCTCTATTTTACTTTTGGGATCAAGATTTTTTAAAAATTTTTCAATATCATCTATTTTTGCATGAGAAAAATTAACAAAAGACTCAGCAAAAAGAAGCGAAAATGTAGTAAAAAGGATGATGAATATTTTCATCGATTGTACCCTTTGTCGAAGATGTTATAATTTATTAATATAGTACTATATTGGAGATTTGAAATTGTTTAAACCTTCACCTGTAGAAACGGTGCGTTATAAAAATCTCTCTTTTTATCTCAAACGTGACGATCTCATCCATCCAGATTTTAGCGGCAATAAAGCAAGGAAGCTTCACTATTTTTTAGAACACGATTTTCCTTATATAAAAAGAGTAATATCTTATGGTTCCATGCAATCCAATGCGATGTATTCGCTCTCAGTTCTAGCAAAAATGAAAGGATGGAAGTTTGAATATTATGCAAGAATCAATGAGCAGCTTTTACAAAATCCAAAAGGAAATTTAAAAGCGGCGCTTAAAAATGGGATGAAAATAAAGGATATTGGAAATTGGGAATTTAGCATTGTCCTCGCTTCGCTGTGGGGTTGTCAGGCTTCGCATTCGAACGGGAATTTTGGATTGTTAAGTGAATGTGTGAAATTAGATAATGTTTTGGTTGTGCCAGAAGGGGTAAGGTGTAAAGAAGCAGAAGAGGGGATACAACTTTTAGCTCAAGAGATTGTAGAGTGGACAAAAAAGGAAAACATCAAAAATCTAAATATTTTCTTGCCATCAGGAACAGGCACCACCGCACTTTTTCTACAAAAAAATCTATCCCGATTCCCAATTCCTAATTCCCAATTCCAGGTCTTTACCGTCCCTTGTGTAGGTGACAAAGAGTATCTAAAAAAGCAGTTTTTTGTCTTAGAAGCAGATGAGAAGTTTCATCCAATTATTCTTGAGCCACCCAAAAAATACCATTTTGGCAAACTATACAAAGAACTTTTTGCAATATGGCAAGAATTAAAGGAACAAACAGGAGTTGAATTTGATCTGCTTTATGATCCGATTGCTTTTAAAACGATAATTTCTAATTCCCGATTTCCAATTCCTTTTTTATATATTCATCAAGGAGGTCTTAAAGGCAATGAGACGATGATAGAGAGATACAAGAAAAAGTTTGATACAATCAAATAAATTTCACAAAAGGTGGGTTATGAGAATACTTGAAACAAAATCCAGCACTTTTTCTAAAGAATTTGAAACAATTTTAGCACGGGCTCAAGAAGATAATGAATGGGTAATGCCAATTGTCACAAAAATAATAGATGAGATAAAACGTGATGGAGACAAAGCACTGTTTGAGCATATTGCAAAATTTGATCATTGGCAGCCCCGAACGAGTGATGATCTAAAGATTGATCAAAATTTGATGCAAAAAGCATACGAGGCATTGGATGAAAAATTAAGAGATGCGCTTCATTTAGCCTACGACCGTATTAAGAGATATCATGAAAAGCAGCTTCCAAAATCATGGGTCGATTTTGAAAAGAACGGAACAATCCTAGGGCAAAAAGTGACGCCCGTCGAAAAAGCAGGGCTCTATATTCCGGGAGGGAAAGCCGCCTACCCGAGTAGTCTGCTTATGAATGCCATTCCGGCACTTGTGGCAGGAGTGGACGAGATCGTTGTCACGACGCCTACACCACACAACGAACCAAACCATCTATTATTGGCTGCTTGCCATTTGTGCGGTATTGAAAAAGTGTATAAAGTGGGTGGTGCAAGCGCTATAGCCGCTTTGGCGTATGGCACCGAGTCGATACCGAAAGTGGATGTGATTACAGGACCGGGCAATATTTTTGTAGCGACGGCCAAAAGACTCGTTTTTGGCGAAGTGAACATCGATATGGTTGCAGGTCCAAGTGAAATCGGCATTATTGCTGATAGCAGTGCCAATCCAAGATATGTGGCTATCGATCTACTCAGTCAAGCGGAACATGATGAGATGGCGAGCTCTATTTTGATAACAGATTCGTCCGATCTTGCACAATCGGTCAATGATGAGGTAGAGCTCTTTTTAGAAAATCTTCAAAGAAAAGAGATTGCCCAAAAATCGATTGATGAGAGGGGGGCTATTATCGTTGCGTCCAGTATGGATGAAGCCGTTGAACTTATGAATACCATCGCTCCTGAACACCTTGAGATCATGACAGCCAATCCTTTTGATCTGCTTTCAAAAATCAAACATGCCGGTGCTATCTTTTTAGGCGAGAATACGCCTGAGCCGATTGGTGATTACATTGCAGGACCCAATCACACTTTGCCAACGGGTGGAACGGCAAGATTTTATTCACCACTTAATGTTGAGCACTTTATGAAAAAGAGCTCTATCATCAATTTTTCCCACCAAGCGATGCAGGAGATTGGAGAAGCTGCTGCTATATTGGCGCATACCGAAGGGCTGGAGGCCCATGCAAAATCTATAGAGGAGCGGCTGGAAAAATAGATGTTTAAACGCTACTTTTTCATCTATACCCTGCTATTTGCCTCATTGACTGCAGCTGTGGCGATAGCGACTTTTTTCTCTTTTGCAGATCATGAAATCAAGGAGGAATTGTCGCGCACAGAAAATTTGATACAAAGTCATATCAATAAAGAGTATAAATATCTGCAATCTATCGCGACGGATTGGGCGACTCGTGATGATACCTATGCATTTGTACAAAAGAAAAATTATGATTTTCTTCAGAAAAATTTTGATTGTGGTAAAACCCTTATCGATCTCAATATTGACGGAATGCTTTTTTTTGATGAGAGTAAGAAACTTTTATATGCAAGGGTGGTCAAAGAGGGGCAAGAAAAAGTGGTCGATGCAATACCTTTGGATCTTCAACATCCTATCCAAAAAGATGGTCTTTTATTAGTTGCCTCTCATCTAATTACCGACTCTAATGAGAAAGCTACTCCAAAAGGCGTTCTGATTGTTTTTAAAAAATTGCCGTACTCTTTTTTTACGCCTGTGAAAGTCATAGGTTCAGCAAATGAGCCCTTTGATTATAATGTTGAAATACAAGATAGAGTCGTTGTTTTTCCTTTGAAGATTCACATTGGCCAAAAGAGTTATCTGTTGAAAAGTCAATTGCCATTACCACAAGACATTTATCGTCTTGCTATTATTTTTTCTCTTATGTGGATTATATTTCTTTTGGCCCTCTTTTCCATCAGTTATATACTGTATAAAAAATTCATCCAAGATGAGGATCTCTATCTTCAAAAAGTTCTACTCAATTTCCATAAACTCATTGAAAATCCTCTGCAAAAACTAAATTTTCCCCCAGCACCTGAGCGTTTCAAAGAGGTGGCGCACATATTTGAAAAACTGTATGAACGATTAACCAATGAAGTGCTTATAGAGCAGTTTTTAGATGAAGTCCCCTTTGGTGTCCTAGTATATCAGCCTCAAATTGTATATGCGAACAGATATGCGCAAAAACTTTTTGGAATCTCTTTACAAGAGTTACGAAAGAGAGACCCGCTCTCCTTTTTTATTCACAACAAAGATTATTTCAAACAAATTTATGAAAAAAGACTCAAGGGAGAAAAGTTCATAGCCCAGTACCGTGCAAAAATTGCAGTAGCTAATCGAGAGTATACTGTCTACGCAACCTCTCAAACGATTCTGTTTCGAGGTAAATCGGCCGGGCTTATCGTTTTTGTTGATATAACGAAAGAGGCCGAATTGCAACAACGTTTCGAAAAATTACTGGAAGTGTCACCTTTGGTAGTGTATGAAGTGGATGTTGACACGAAAGAGCATAAAGAAATATTGAACTACGTTTCCCAAAGTCTGAAAAAATATACAGGATTTGAACAAACTGATATAACCTCTAGTTGGTGGATGGAAAATATTCATCCACAAGACAAGAAGGAAGTTTTAGAAAAACAAAAGGAGCTTTTTACAAACGGCAGTTTGGAACATACTTATCGTTTTAAAACCAAGGATGGGCCCTACATTTGGATTAAAGATAGGGTCTATGTTATACAAAAAAACGATGAAAATGTTAGGCTTTTAGGATTTTGGATCGACAAAACAAAAGAGCAAGTACTCTCCGATTTAAGTTTGCGTGTGGATGAAATTTTAAAAGAGCTACCGCGCTTCACTACAAAAGAGGATATTTTACGATTTAGTTGCCAGGAGCTAACGAAAGGAAAGACCTTCAGTCATGCTTGGATAAGTCAAAAAAATGGAATACACATACAGCCGTTCATACGATGCGGAGTTCATCAAGAGTATCCTGATCGTATAACCATTACAACAGATACGAGTGAATTTTCCCAAGGCCCAACAGGTAAAGCATATCGAGAAGAGGATTTTATAGGAATCAACCAAGATACTTTGCATAACGAAGCAATGAAGCCTTGGCGAGACGAGATGCTTAAAAGAGAGTTCTTCTCCTCCATCGCATTGCGTATCGATGATACCTATGCTCTTAATTTGTATAGCTCTATGCGAAACATTTTTACAAAGGATGTAGTTGCCGTCTTGAGACATCTTTTGCAAGGACTGCAGTCTGCTTTTCAAAATATTGAGTCCAACTATTTTAACCATATAACAAAGCTTCCCAACAAGAACTCCCTTTTCCATGATCTTCAAAACTGTCATGACAACTATTTATTGGTACTTGTCAATATCAAAGATTTTTCTAAGTTCAATCTCAATTTCGGATTTGAATTTGGGGATAAACTTTTGCAAAGCATTGCTCATTTACTATCATCCTTTCTTGATGAAAATAGAGGTCTTTATCATGTTAGCGCTGATCATTTCGCGCTTATTGTCAAGGTCAGCGAAAAAGATGATGCAATACAGCTTTTAGATGAAATACAAAAAGTAGCAAAATCTGGAATCATAGTGGATGAAGTCACCATTTCTGTCATATTGAATGGAGGGGCGGTTTTTGACGGTGGGGAAGAGCCAAAAAGAGTGTATCGTAAATGCGAACTTGCAATGTTTTACGGTAAAAGAAGCAATAGCTTTCAGATATTTCAGGATTGGATGGAGGAGCACACGAAAGAGTATTTGCATTATGAAGAGGTTTTGTTACGACTTTTGAACCAAAAAGATTTTCTATTATATTATCAGCCTATTTACAATTTAAAAAGTAACCGTTTTGAAACTGCCGAGGTTCTGCTGAGAGTTCCTGGTGAAAAGGGCTTTTATAATCCAGAAAAAATAGTTGAAGTAGCAAATGAGCTTGGGTATTTGCAAGATTTAACGAGAGTGATATTGGAAAAAGGCATTGCTGAGATTGCACAAATGCAAAATATGTTGCGTTTTGCATTTAACGTCAATGTGAGCGATCTACTGAACAAAGATTTCCTCCCATTTTTGGAAGATCTTTTGCTACGACATCAACTTGGAACCGATACGATAGCTTTGGAACTGACAGAAAAAGATGTCATCGCAAATTATGAAGTATTGAAGCCAGTCATTACTCGCTTGAAAGAGAGAGGGATAGCTATGGAGATAGATGATTTTGGCGTAGGGCACTCTAATTTTAAAGAGGTGGTACATCTCGATTTTCAGATTTTAAAAATCGATAAATCTTTGATAGATGGTATGATAGATGACTCGAAAAGCCGAGAAATTGTCGGATTTTTGATTCTTTTTTCGAAAGAGTTTCATATGCAGTCATTGGCTGAAGGTGTCGAGACACACGAACAAGTTGATTTTTTGAAAAAGATGGGATGCGATTATGCTCAGGGATACTATTTTGCTAAGCCGATGCCAAAAGAGAGACTTGTAGAA
Organism: Nitratiruptor sp. SB155-2; assembly: GCF_000010325.1. Lineage (GTDB taxonomy): Bacteria > Campylobacterota > Campylobacteria > Campylobacterales > Nitratiruptoraceae > Nitratiruptor. The sequence continues at coordinate 567,910 of NC_009662.1, forward strand.
TTTTTGAAAAGGAATACAGATGGATCTTAAGCATTATCCAGAGATAAAACGGGCTAAAAAGTTTGATTTACGAGATGCCGTAAGAGTTGTTATAGCATTTCTTTTTATACTGGGTGTTATGTGGTATGTCTCCATGTACGCAAAAGGCATAGAACATCACACACTTCTTATAGTAGCCGCTATTTTTGGTGGGTATATGGCTATGAATATTGGTGCAAATGATGTGGCAAATAATGTCGGTCCAGCTGTGGGAAGTGGTGCCTTATCGATGATGGGAGCCATTGTCATCGCTGCTGTTTTTGAAGCTGCTGGAGCGCTGATAGCAGGAGCAGATGTGGTTGGAACTATCCGAAAAGGCATTATCGATCCAACTCTTATAGCTAATACGCAAGTCTTTGTCTGGCTTATGATGGCTGCACTTTTAGCAGGTGCCATATGGCTCAATCTCGCTACCGCCATAGGTGCACCTGTGTCTACAACGCACTCTATTGTAGGTGGTGTCATGGGAGCAGGCATAGCAGCTGCCGGATTTGCTTCTGTGAGCTGGCCGACAATGGGAAAGATTGCAGCATCCTGGGTGATTTCGCCTCTGCTTGGAGGTGCAATAGCGGCTCTGTTTTTATATATCATCAAGAAAAATGTGATTTTTCAAGAAAATAAAATCGAAGCGGCGAAAAAGTGGGTTCCCCTCTATATTGCCATCATGAGCTGGGCCTTTGGAAGCTACTTGATTATAAAAGGGCTGAAGCATCTTGTCAAAGTACCTCTGCCTTTGGCAGTGTTGATAGGTTTTTTTATAGCGGTGGGTATCTATCTTTTTGTGAAACCGCTTATCGTGAAAAAAGCGGACCGGTTGGAGAATGACCGAGAATCGATCAATATACTTTTTACCATACCTCTTATTTTTAGTGCCGCACTTCTCAGTTTTGCGCACGGAGCAAATGACGTTGCAAATGCCGTTGGACCACTGGCTGGTATCAGTGATGCACTCATGAGTGGAGAGTTTGGGAAAAAAGCGCCGATTCCTCTTTGGGTCATGATGGTAGGAGCATTGGGCATTGCCATAGGATTGGCACTGTATGGACCAAAACTGATACGAAAAGTTGGGAGTGAAATAACGGAGCTCGATCAAATCCGAGCATTCTGTATCGCTCTTGCTGCAGCGATCACTGTCATTATCGCTTCAGCTTTGGGGCTGCCTGTGAGCTCAACGCACATTGCTGTCGGTGGAGTTTTTGGTGTGGGGTTTTTACGTGAATATCTTATGCGTTTGGAAAATAGGGTGAAAAAAGATGAAGGGAAACTGAAAGAAGAGTTTCAAAAAGCCCATATAGAAGAGGAGCTGGAAAAACTGAGCGAGTATAAAAGAGCCTTGGAAGCCTTGGGGGATCCCAAGAAGGCAGATCCTTTCATAGTGAAAGCACTCATTGAAAAGATTAATAGAGAGAAAGAGGCAATCGCAAAATTGGAACATGGACAGATAAAACTGACAAAAATAGAAAAAAAAGCCTTGAAAGCTTTGAAAAAGTATGAACTTGTGCAAAGAAGCGCTTTGAAGATGATTATAGCCGCTTGGCTTATTACTGTTCCAGCCGCAGCCATACTGGCCGCAATGATTTACTTTATGATTCGGGGGATAATGCTACCTTGATGTACGATTTTGAGAAAAAGATAAAAAACAGTTTTTTCGATTCACTTGAAGAAAAAGAGCAGGAGTTTGTAAAGAAGAAGGCGTATGAATACAGGTTGACAGCCAACGAGTTGAAGCAACTTACCGATATGGCTGTCGATCTGGCGATGTGGAACGAAAAGAGTCTTCAGGAGCTGTGGGTAGAGGGTCCCAAAAAGGAGGTCCTTAAAAAAATAAAAGAGCATTATGATCGTATCAAAAATAAACCTAAGAGTTATGATAATTTTCAAATAGATAAAGAGAAAACGCACAAAATCCGTTTTGCCCAATCTGATAAGAAGCTCGGATTTGGTATGTGTCCGGTAGCGAGCCCAAAAACCAGATGCTGTAACCTCTGGACACTGGACATGGTAGAAAGTTGCGGATATGACTGCAGCTACTGCTCTATTCAGAGTTTTTACAATGAAGATACGATTACATTCAATACCAACCTCAAAGAAAAGCTTTTAAGTCTCGATATCGATCCAGATGAGATCTATCATATAGGAACCGGTCAAAGTAGTGACAGTTTAATGTGGGGAAACCGCGGCGGAGTTTTAGAAGCACTGATTGCATTTGCGAAAAAATATCCAAATGTTATTTTGGAATTGAAAACAAAAAGCGATAATGTTACGTATCTTCTTAACCATGATTATCCTGAAAATATCATCGTTACTTGGAGCCTCAATCCTCAGACGATTGTCGAAAAAGAGGAGCGTCTGACAGCTTCTTTACAAGAGCGTTTGAGTGCTGCCAAAAAGATTCATGATAAAGGAAGACTTGTTGGTTTTCATTTTCATCCTATGGTCTGGTACGATGGGTGGAAGGAGGAGTATGATGCCATTTTTGACGAGTTGATCAAAACCTTTGATCCCAATTTAGTGGCGCTAGTTTCATTGGGAACACTCACTTTTATCAAACCGGTTATCAAAAAGCTTAGAAAGCGTGCGATGAAGAGTAAAATCTTACAAATGCCCCTAGTGGATGCTGCAGGCAAACTCTCCTACCCTCTTGAGATAAAAGAGCAGATGTTTCGATTTACTTATGATTCTCTTGCTCCGTGGCATGGTAAAGTCTTTTTCTATATGTGCATGGAGGATCACTCTTTATGGAAAAAGGTGTTTGGATATGAGTATCCTACCAATGAGAGTTTTGAACTGGATATGAAATACAGCTACCTGGCAAAGATAAAAGCGTTGCAAAATGTGGAAAAAAAGAGTTGAACAGATCGCTTCAGACAATCTTCATGGTGCAAGTTTTCTGCTTCAACAAGCGGTTGAACTGTTTGAAAAGATCGATTCTAAGCAAGTTGCGAAAGAGGCTGCTTTTGCTCTGCAAAACGCAAAACCTTTTATGGCCCCCTTATATAACTTTTCAAAACATATATTGCAAAACGTATCCAATTACAAAGATGAGGCGAGAACCTTTTTCGAAAATGAGAGAGAAGAACAAAAAAGGGTAGTCGAAAAAGCCCAAGAGTTGTTTTTTGATGGCTGTTGCGTATTAACCCATTCCTATAGCTCCTTGGTAGCCGAGACTTTGATCAAGGCTTCTCGAAAATTCAAAATAAAAGTCTACTGTACAGAATCGAGACCTATGAGGGAGGGAGTAGAGTTAGCTAAAAAACTGTTGCAAAACGGAATAGAAACCAGGCTTATTGTGGATGCGGCAGCTGGATGGACTACAAAAAGGTGCGATTTCGTTCTGTTTGGTGCAGATGGCATAGGGACTTTTGGTCTCGTCCATAAATTAGGCTCCTATCCGATCGCGCTATCAGCCAACCACAACAGGATTCCCGTGTACAGTATAGCCACTACGGCAAGGCTTTGGCCAGAGGATTTTATCTTACCACAAGAGATTTCTAAACCATGCCAAGAGATAGAAGCAACGCTACCGTGTGAAAATCTCTATTTTGATATGACGCCAAAAGAGTTTTTTACAACCGTTCTTCCTTGATTACAGTTCACTAATTTTGAACGATTTCGAATTTTTGTTTTTAAAAATTAATTGCTTCATGATTCAAAATTTTTTAACGATACAAAATGATGTTACATAAATGCAAACAAAGCTTAGTGAATTAGAGCAAAAAAGAGCCGATTTACATCCATTTTAGTAAATGTTAAGTTAGAAATGTTAGACTTTATATAGCTAGGAAATAGCGATTTTACGGTAATTAGCAGCGACTTATGAATATCAGAAGTGCTGCTTATATTCGTAGCTAATCTGTCATAAAGGAGAGGATATGAAGTTAGGCTTTTTGGTTGACCTGGACCTCTGTATGGGGTGTAAAGGGTGTGAGGTCTCCTGTAAAGTGGAAAACAAAGTTCCGCTTCATTCTTGGAGACTAAGAGTCAAATATGTAGATGTAGGTGTCTATCCTGAGACAAAACGTACCTATACGCCTCTACGATGTAACCACTGTGAAGATGCACCATGTGAGCGGATCTGTCCAGTCAGTGCTCTTCATTATCTCGAAAACGGTATTGTGAACATCGATAAAGAGCGATGTATCGGATGTGCCGGATGTATGATGGCTTGTCCATATGGTGCTATCTATATGGATCCAGAAACAAACACAGCCGATAAATGTACATACTGTGCACACAGAATCGCAAGCGAGATGATGCCTGCATGTGTCGTCGCATGTCCTGTTGAGGCAAATATCTTTGGTGATTTGGACGATCCGACAAGCCATATCAGTCAATATATCATGAGACATCAAAAAGATGGTGGCGTGAAAGTTAGAAAACCAGAGAAAAATACTCATCCGAAACATTTCTATGTCGGTGGTGGGGAAGTACAACTCAATCCTTTAGCAGCGAAACGAGAAGAGGGATACAACCTATTTAACAACATTACTCATCTAGACCATATAGGAGGCCACTAATGGTAGAGCATACTGTTGCAGCGACTAACGCTATAGTTACATTAGATGTCGCTATTCCCGAAGTGATTTGGGGATGGATGATTACTCTTAATATGTGGGCAAAAAGTATCGGTACAGGGGTTATTCTTGTTGGAGCATTTTTGCTAGCACGTTACGGTGACAGAGTCGGCGACAAAGTAAAACTTTGGATGCCTATAATATCGTTTATTTTCCTCAACATTTTCTTACTGTTTACACTTTTGGACCTTCATCAACCATTTAGAATGTGGCACATTTTCTTCTATCCACACTTTACAAGTGCGATTACTGTCGGTGCATGGATGGCAACAGTTTTTACTGGCATTGTTTTTGTTATGTGTGTGATTGCTATCAAAAAGTATCTACTCAAACAACCTTGTAAATTGGAAGGGTTATACAATCCTCTCTTAAAAGCCGCGGTTATTCTTGCTATTCCTGTAACACTCTACACTGCGACTATTATGGGTGAAGCAACAGCGAGAGAACTTTGGCAGACTCCAACTGAACTCGCTCAAATGCTTTTGGCAGCTCTTCTTTGCGGTAGTGCGGTATTTCTCATTATCGGTGGAAACTGGAGCTATGAAGTTAAAAGAGATCTAGCTATCATCCTTGGATCAAGTGCATTTTTAAGCTTTACTATCTATATGGGCGAATACTATTTTGGACATATGAAAGCTGAAGAAGTGGCTGCGATTTTGGCATATGTAAAAGAGCACGGGCCATATCATGTAATGTTCTGGGCTGGACAGTGGCTTGCATTTATCATCCCTATGATATTGGTTTATTTCAGTTTGAAGTCAAGAAGTAGCTCACTACTCTATCTTGCAAGCGTATCAGCAATCGTTGGGCTTTACATCGCAAAACATGTATGGCTTATCATTCCACAACTACTACCTCTTAGCTAAGGAGAGCGAATATGAGTTTTATTGAAAGTAGAAGAAATTTTCTAAAAGGAACAGCAGCAGCTGCAGTAGCAGGTATTGCTGTGAGCAAAGGCGTTTTTGAAACGATCGCCGAAGCAAATACACAGGAAACAACAAAATTTACCAATACACCAAAAGAGCTAAACTTTTATCCACCTTTAGAAGAGTGGGACGATTTCAAAGAGCTCGATGGGGATGATTGGAAACGAGGCGGCATTAACAGAAAAGGGGTCCAAAGCGAAGATAATCCTGACGGTATCTATGTCAACGACTACGTAATCGTTCCGACAGTTTGTAGTAACTGTGAAGCGGGATGTGGTTTGACCGCATGGGTCGACAAAAAGAGTATGGTTGTTAAAAAATATATGGGAAACCCTTTGCATACGGGAAGTCGTGGACGAAACTGTGCAAAAGGGTATGCAGTTTGGTCACAAATGTATGATCCAGACAGAGTTCCATTCCCACTCAAGCGTGCCCCTGGAAGTAAAAGAGGTGAAGGAAAGTGGGTTAGAGTAACATGGGATGATGCAATGAAAGAGATTGGCAAAAAGATTGCCGAACTGTTAGAAAAAGGTGATGAAGTTAGTAGAAAAATGTTCATCTACCATGTTGGTCGACCAAACGAAAACGGTTTTAGTGGAAAAGTGCCTCATACACTCGGTTTCGATGGATTTGATTCCCATACTAACATCTGTAGTGCGGGGGCTCGACAAGGATCGATCCAGTGGGCAAACGACGACAGAAACTCACCAGACTGGGCAAACAGTCGACTCATATTCTTGCAATCTTCCCATGCTGCTGATGCCGGGCACTACTTCCAGCAAAGTGCCGGTTTGATTGCAGATGCGAGAAAACGAGGGGCTAAACTCGTAGTTATCGATCCACGCCTTTCAAACAGTGCTGGTATGGCTGATCTTTGGCTTCCAGTATGGCCTGGAACAGAAGCGGCACTCTATCTTTACCTGGCAAACAGAGTGCTTCATGAGAAGAAGAAAAATGGTGAGGATATGATTGACCATGAGTTTGTACGAAACTGGGTCAACTGGAAAAAACTCATGAAAGATAAAGAGTATCTTAACTTCATCAAAGAAAAAGGATACATCAGCCAACTTCCAAAAGATGAGAGCTATGAAAGCTTTATCGAACTTTTGAAAGATATGTATAAACATTATGATCTTGACTTCGTTGTTAAAGAGTGTCGACTTGAGGGACAGGAGTATAAGCTCGAGCAGCTTTGGGAAATGATTCAAGATGCCGGTGATAAGATAACTACCTATCTATGGAGAGCAGGTACTATTGGCCACCGCGGTGGTTGGATGAATACAAGAAGCGGCTTCTTGCTTCTAGCACTCACAGGGGCTCTCAAAGGTGATATTGGTGGAGTGAGTTGGCACCACTGGCATGAAATCAGCGTTAACGGTAAATTTTTCAAAGCGACAGTTGCTGGTAAAGCGCCTGAACGAGTCGATACGTGGAACGACTACTCTTGGCCACCGGAATATCCACTCTCGACATACGAGATGAGTTTCTTGCTTCCACACCTCATTATGGATGACGAGTGGAGAGAGAAGTGGAACAAGAAAGGGTTCAAAGTAGCAGAAAAGATAGCTGTCTGGGTTCCAAGAATGTACAACCCTGTATGGATCAATCCAGATGGATTTAGATGGATTGAGGCACTGAAGCGAGAAGACAAGTTTGAGCTCACTTTCAACCTTTCACCAACTTGGAGTGAGACAAACTGGTATTGTGACTATGTATTGCCAACAGGTCTTTCAGGTGAGCGACACGACCAACAGTCTGCTCCAACGAAACCAGAGCAGTGGACGGCATTTAGGCAACCAGCTTTACGAGTTGCTCTAGAAAAAATGGGATGGAAGCCGAAAGATCCGACAAGAGCGACACTTGAAGCACACATCAAAGCCGGTCTCGGCGAAATATGGGAAGAGAATGAGTTCTGGGCGAACCTTTTTGTCCATTACGTCGATCCAGATGGAAAGTATGGAGTTAAGCAATATTGGGCGAGTAAAGAGGATCCAAGCCGTGCCATTACGATTGCTGAGCTGTACGACGCTGCATTTGCAAACTTGCCAAAACTTAAAAAAGCGGCAAAAGCAGCCTATCCAAACAGCAAATATCCATGCTATGAATTCATGAGAGATAGAGGTGCTTGGACGGAAGAGACTGATATCTATAAACCGCAGGAGGAAGAGATTCCGTTTGATGGGGAGTACTATACTGTTCATGGTAAAAAAGTCCATAAAGACCATGTAGAGAAAGACGAATACGATGTACTCTATCATGACGGAAAACCATTCGGTATCGAAATTGATGGAAAAGTCTATCACGGATTCCATACACCGGATAAGAGACTCGATTTCTATGTAGATTGGCTTGCAAAAGAGTATCAATGGCCAGAGTATGCGATTCCTATCTATCCAAGAAATGAAAAAGAGCGAAAAGAGATGGTGCACCTCGTTACACAGGTTCACCATGATTACATCAAAGATAAAAACCAATTTGCACTTAATACCATTTACAGATTGCCATATAACATCCATACACGAAGTGTGAACTCTAAACACTTGATGGAGATCAGTCAAAACCACAACCCAATCTGGATCCATACAAGTGACGCGAAACGACTTGGTATCAAAAAAGGCGATAAGATTCGAGTAAAAATCGTCGATACTGTAAGTGGACTTGAGAGTGGATACTTTGTCGGTATGGCTATCCCAACAGAGGCGACTAGACCGGGCGTTCTCGCATGTTCACACCACGCAGGTCGATGGAAACTCAAAAATGCAGTCGAAATTCCAGGATTTGAGCACAAGCTTGGTGTCATGGGTCTTGGAGCTCCACTGTATAAGATGGAGATGGATGGCAAAATCGGTAAGATGCGAGCAAAAGAAGGCATCGAAAAAGGTATGATGAAGAGAAAAGATAGCTGGCAGTTCAAAGAGATCAACAAAGACCTTGACAATATCTGGTGGGATGGTTTAACAGGTGCTTGGCAAAATGCCGTTGCTCCAGTTCATCCAGATCCAATTGCAGGAAACCATGCATGGCATCAAATGGTTTACATCGAAAAAGCAAAACCGGGTGACAAGTATGGTGATGTCTATGTGAACTATGAAAACAACTTCAAAACGTATCAGGCGTGGAGAGATAAACTTACACGACCGGTAAGTGAGAAGATGAAATTCAGACGTCCGCCTTGGATCAAAAGACCGGCAACTCCTCTTACACTACGAGCATATAAAAACCCAATGTATAAGGGATGATTTCACAAGCCATATGGCTTGTGAAATATGATAAAATTGTACTCCATTCAAATGGAGAAAAATATGGATAAAAATGAAATTCTCTCTTATCTAAAAAAACATAAAAATGAATTAAAAAAGAAATACAAAATATCACAAATCGTTCTTTTTGGCTCCTATGCAAAAGAGAAAGCAAATAAACAAAGCGATATTGATATTGCTGTAAAAACTCCTATTAGTGATTATTTCAAACTTTATGAATTGAAAGAAGAATTAGAAAAAGCTTTTCAGGCTTCTGTAGATATTGTGAGGATTAGAGATCACATGAATCATAGCCTTAAAAAACATATTTTTAAAGATGGTATTAATGTATGATAGAAATCTTGTGGTAGAGATAATAGAACAGATTATTGATGCTGTAAAAACTATTCAAAAAAGATGCAATTTTGCAAAATCATATGAAGATTTTATCCATAGCGAAGAGGGACAAGAAAAATTAGATAGTATCTGTATGAAGTTTATAGCAATAGGTGAAAGTTTAAAAAAGATAGATAAAATAACACATAAAAGCCTTTTAGAACAATATCCTCAAGTTGAATGGAAAAAAGTAAAGGGAATACGGGATTTTATTTCGCATCACTATTTTGATTTAGATGCAGAAGTAATTTATGATATTTGTCAAAATCATCTAAATACTCTTCTTATTACTCTTTTCAAGATAAAAAGGGATTTAGAGTCAAATTATTAATCAGCTTCCACTACTGCTTCCAATCTCATAATCTTGAAAATAGCGTTCCTCGTCAAATAGTTTTTTCTTGTTACCCAATGAATGAAGATAATGTGCAATTGCTTGAATTTCTTCATCATTTAACGCTTTAGCAAACGGTGCCATCATATTGGCTCGGTTTGAGTGGATTGTCCCGTTTTTGTAGCCAAGTAGTCTTTTTTTAATATAGTGCTCACTTTTTCCAGCAAGTTTTGGAAAGCTGTTTGCACCTTCGGCATTGATTCCATGGCAGCCATAACAGCCATGTTTTGTATAGAGTTTTGCTCCTATTGATTCATTGGTTTCGGCTGCAATCAAACAAAGAGATACAGCTAAAAGAGTCCACATCTTTTTCATTAAGGCGCTCCAATAATTGGTTTTAAAGCTGCTCTTGGATAGGATACAATTATACTATATTCAAAGGATTGTCCAAGTGGATATTACTGCAAATAGAAATGCTATGTATGGTCTAGTATCAAGAATTTTTCTCATTGAAATGGATCCCGATACATTAGCAAGAATCGAAAAACTTCCAAATTTCCAAGAACTTTTCCCAAACTATTTCGAGTGGGAAGAGCGACAAAAACGAAGTCGATATAAGCTTATAAATGAACTGCTCAATGTTGATTTTACCGATATTGCTATCATGCATCTTATTCCATATGAGACCTTTTATACAAGAGAAGACGGCATGATTGAAAGTGGTGGAGCAAATCCAGTACTTCAAGTGTATAACGATTTTGGCTATAGAGTCGATTATGAAAAGGCTAGGGTAGTGAGCCCTGATCACATTGGGGTTGAGCTTGAATTTATGAATCTTTTGACCAATGCACAAAAAAAGGCCGAGAGTGAAGGAGATGAAGAGGCTGTTCAAAAGATAAAAGAGGAACAAAAGAGATTTTTGCATGAGCATCTTCTCCAATTTGCCCCAATGTATTTGATCAACGTGGCTGAGCAGGCAAGAACGCCTTTTTACAAAGATGCAGCGAAATTGGCTCTAGAGTTTTTACTTGAAGATAACGAGTACTTGAGTCAAACATGCTAAATCTCAATCCGGCAAGTTGCGTTCGTTACTATTCAAAATTCAGTACATGCGATAGATGTGAAGCAATCTGCCCGGCTGATGCTATTGAAACGAAAGAGGCGGGAGTTGCGATTTATCAAGATAAATGTATAGAGTGTGGAGGCTGCGTTGGTGTATGTCCGACAGAGGCACTGAGTTTGAGTGATTTTAGTGTAACCAATTTCTTTTTCGAGTTTTTAAATCAAGAAGAGAGTGTTATTAGCTGCAAAACGAACTTTGTCTGCTTGGCTGCACTCGGTACGGAGTATATGATTGCTTTGGGGCTTGTAAAGGATATCGTTCTCGATATCGGGCATTGCAAAGAGTGTGAACTCCAGGAAAAATGCTTTCCGGCTATCGAAGATATGGTTAGCGAAGCCAATTACGTGCTGCAAACGATTGGTGGCAAAGAGATCAAAGCCGAACTACTCGCAAAAATCAAAGAGAATGAACCAAACAGAAGAGAATTTTTCAATCTTTTTTCTTTGAAAAAAGTGGCCCAAGCCAAAAGTGAGTTTGAATCAAAACTGGATTCCTTGGATAATCCAGAGATCGCTCTTGATGCGGCAGGAGCCAAAGCGATCAAGGAAAAAAGCATTCCCAACAAAAGGAAACTTCTTTTTACACTTTTGAAAAAGATGGGAAAACCACACGAATATAAGATGCTTGAAAACAGATATCTAAGTTTTACATCGGATAAAACAATTGATGAATCATGCGATAACTGTTCTATATGTTATCGAATCTGTCCTACCGAGGCTCTGAGTACAACCAGAAAAATGGATGCGATTCTTTTTGATCCACTGCTATGTGTTCGATGTCATCTATGTCATGATGTATGCGAAAAGAAGAGTATTCAGCTTGCCGAAACGTTCGATACAAAAGAGTTTTTTGAGCCTTCTCAGAAAATCTTGGCAAGATTCAATGTGGTTCGATGTATCGACTGTGGCAATTTCTTTACCTATACAGGGGGTGAACAGGTTTGTCCACGATGTAAAGTGGAAGAGGAAGAGGCAAAAAGTTTATGGGGGATAGGATGAATCCAGCAGATATTCATGGGAAAAAACTGATAGCCGTAGCAGGTACGGATGTATTTGGAAAACAGTTTATTTCGGTTGTCAATAAAGAGATTGCATCGAAAAATCTTTTTATGATAGGCATAAATATCAATGAAGAGGATTTTGGTTTTTTTATACACAACCTGAAAGACTCGAAGGTGGAAGTGACTATTTTTATGCCAGAATTTCAGAAAAAGTCGGCTGATTTTTTTGGACTCGATGGATATTTGATAATGAGTTACAAAGAGGGTGACGCATTCAAGTTTGTTACAGCACCTAATGAAACGTTGATAGACGATCAAAAACTATTTGAACTATCACAAAATATCGGTACTAACTAAATACACTCAACAAGAGTGTAAATTTTTAACGCTACAAAAAAGCTAAAAAGTGCAAACAGCTACGGCTGCCCTACGGGTAGAGTGCACTTTTTTTAACGCTTTTTCTTTGCTAAAATTTACAACTGTTTCGCTTTATTTAGTTAGTATAAAATATCAAAGGCAAGGAAAAGAATATGGATTTCAATCTAGATGATTTGAGAAAAGAGTTTGATGCCCTGAAGGCTGCAAAAGATTTCAAAGAGGAAGAGGCGTGCGAAATAGGGTGTGAACCTGCTGAAGAGGTGGAAGGGTTTATTGAAACAGTTCAAAAATATATGCTTGCACCTGTCAACTGTGGCGTCTACTATAGCAGACTCGATATTAAGATTATCGGGCTGATGATCGAGGAAGATGTACAGGTTCGAGAGCGAAAAAGAATGATCCGAGATATTCTTCGCTCGATTACTTCCAAAGAGGCTTTGGCAAATCTATTTGAGGTGATTGAAAAGGTAGGACAGGAGAAGGTCGATATTTACGATCAGCTAAGCCAGGCATTTCCGAATTCCAAGCCTATTTTTGATAACAAAAAGGCAAAGTTTCAAGAATTCAAAAAAGTTTTGGCAAAAATTTTAGAAGATTTTGAAGAGGTGGAAGAGGAGATTTAGAAATTCTCTAATCTTCCACCTTTTTTAGCAAACATCAAAAGTTTTGCAATCTCTACGGCTCTATCTGCCGTTCTTTCCAATTTTCTACATGAAGACAATACATTTAAAAAGTCAGTGAGTTTTGTCGTATCTTTGCATAGATTTTCTAATAGTTCTTTTTCAAAAAGTGTGAAAATTTCATCTGTTTTACTCTCTTCAACAAGAGTTTTGCGATAAAGTTCTTCTACATCATCAAGATTTTCGATTCGTAAAATTCTTAAAGAGTATTCAAGTGCTTCTATAGCTGTTTCGTGCAGTTGAATGATATAGTTATCCAACAGAGTAAATTCGATCTCGTTTTTTATATGTTTTGCCATGTTTTTTGCGTATGATTTGGCGTAGTCACCTACGCGCACTATCTCATTTGTCAGTTTGATATAGGCTATGAGCTCTCTTAGTTGACTTGCTTCAGGACCAAAAAGAGCAATTGTTTTTACTACTTCGTTATCTATATCTCTTGCCTCGTTATCAAGAGATTTGACGAGTTCTGAAACCGATTTAAACTCATTAATGTCTTTGTTTTTGAAAGAATCTAGTGCAATCTTGTGTGCGTTGATGACTTTTTCGGCAGCATCGGATACGAGTTTGTTAATGTGTTCCAGCCTCTCTTGATAATTTTTAAGCATTCTGATCCTTATGATTTGTTTTTTATCAATTGTACATCATTTTGATTACATTTTGATAACAGCCTTGTAACCATTTTGTAACCTTGTTACCTTATCATTTCGGTGTGGAAAACAAACAAAGGAGCATCAATGCTGAAAAAAGTAAGCTTGATAGCAGCTGCTGTAATGAATCTGGTTAGTGCGGCAAATGCAGACAAGATCAGCGGAGCAGGAGCGACATTTCCAGCCCCAGTCTATTATGAATGGGCATACGATTACCAAAAGGCCACTGGTGTCGAAGTGAACTATCAATCTATCGGAAGTGGTGGCGGAATCAAACAGATCAGCGCAAGAACGGTAGATTTTGGTGCAAGTGACAAACCGCTGAAACCAAAACAACTTGATAGAAAGAGACTTTACCAATTTCCTGCAGTTATCGGAAGCATCGTCCTTGCATACAATATCCCGGGCATAGGTGATATGCAGCTCAAACTTGAAAACAGAGATGTTGCTGATATATTTCTAGGAAAAATACAATTTTGGGACGATAAAGCGATCGCTGAAGACAATCCGGGAGTAAAACTTCCTCATAAGAAAATTGTAGTGGTTCATAGAAGTGATGGCAGCGGAACAACGTTCAACTTTACATACTATTTGAGTGGAGTGAGTGAAGAGTGGGCAAACAATGTCGGAACAGGAAAAGCTGTAGATTGGCCGGTTGGACTTGGCGGAAAAGGAAATGAAGGGGTAAGTAATCTTATCAAACAAACGCCATACAGCATCGGATATGTTGAATATGCATATAAACTAAAAAACAATTTTGCTGCTGCAGTTATTCAGACAAAAAGCGGAAAATGGGTACAACCTACTGAAGAAAATTTCAAAGCGGCAGCTGCGCATGCGAAATGGGGTCCAAAGAACCATTTCTATCAGGTGTTGGCGCTTCAACCAGGAGATAACAGTTATCCGATTGTAGCTGGAACATTTATTTTACTTCCAAGAGAGAAAACCGAAACGAATAAAAAAGTGACAGCATTTTTTGACTGGGCATTCAAACATGGTGATGCAGCGGCGAAGAAACTTGGATACATCCCGCTCCCGGCATCTACTAAAGAGAAGATTCGAGAGTACTGGAAAATACACGGTATCGCTCCTGAGAGCAAATAGAAAAATTAAAGGAAGGAAACAAATGAAAAAGATTGCATTAAGTTTGGTTGCACTAGTAGCTACTTCTGCGTTTGCTTCAACGATCACTTTGTATCAAGATAAAGATACAGGTGCTATCTATACAAAGCCTGGGCCAAACAGAGTGGCTTTGGGAGAGTTCATTAGTAAAGACGAGTTAAAAAAAGAGGCTCTTGGTGAAATAAAAAAAGAGTTGCCTTATAAAAACACTTTACAAACGCATTTTCATGTCATCAAGAAAAATTCTCCGGAGTTCTTGCTTGGAAAAGAGACTGGACCAAATATGCTCGTTCGTCCTTTTGACAATCCAGATATGTACATGAAATTCGGAGTTCGTGTGATGGGAACGTTTGAAAACTATAAAGAGGAAAACAAAGCGACAGGCGTTACTGAAGAGGATTTTTGGGATGCATATCTAAGACGGGTGCGCTTTGAAGTGACAGCTGGATTTGGCAAACACACCTCTTTTACTATGGATATTCGAAACGATAAAGCGAACTATCGAGATAGCGGTGAAAAAGAGTTTAATGTCGGTGATGCCTATTTGAAAATCAAAAAACCTTTTGGGACATCCCTTGCAAACTTTAAACTCTATCGAGGTAAAATCGATGTATCAAGAACTGAAACTGTAAAATCTGCTTATGTAATCCATTATGATCGACCTCATGTCGCAGATGAGGCTGCACAATATATCTCACACAACAGACGGGCAACAAACATCCAGATGTATGGAAACTGGAAGCACAAAATCGCCTATCAAATTGCTATGGGTGATGGTGTCTACTCTGGAAAACTCAAAGATGCTCGAGGAAAGAAATTTAGTAGTTCTACTGCAAGTGGTTTTCATCAAGATGAGTTCTTCTATGGTGGGAAAATTGTCCTATCACCATTTGATGGTTGGGAAGAGAAGAAAAGAACAGAAACATATTTTGCACAAGGAAAACATTTCTCCATTGGTGCAGCCTATTGGAAAAGTCCAGATATCAATTTTGTAGACGGTAGTGGAAAAGCGGTAAAACTCGATCATACTCTTATCAACTATGAACTTTCAGCACACTATAAAGGTGCATTTGTTCAGGCAGAATATTTCAAATTTGATGGTGTTGTGAGTGACTGGAACAATGCACAAGTAGGTACATCGAATGGTTGGTACGTTACTGGTGAGTATGTTATCCCATCGCTCTACTATATAGCTCCGTTTGCTCGATATGAGAAATGGGATAAGCTCGAGGATGCAAACGGATATGATATGAGATCCAAAATCGCGGGTATCAACTGGTATCTAAGAGGCAACTCTACAAAAGTTGGTATCGCATATCAAGAAGATGATTATGATGTCAATGTAGGAGATAAAAAAGTCAAAAGACTCAAATTTACCACTCAATGGTTCTTCTAAACTAATCGGCGATCTTTTCGCCGAATATTGTAACCAAAATGAAATCATCTTGTAATATAATCTTCGCAAAAACATAGGAGCATCTCCACATGAGAAAAGCCCTCGATTTTCTTTTTAAACATATAGCGCTGATATCGGCAGTCTCCGTTTTGATAGTGCTTGTCGCAATTTTTGCAATTTTGTTGAAAGAAGCGCTTCCTGCAATCAATGCTTTTGGCTGGAAGTTTTTGATCAATACAAGATGGGCGCCAAACATGGAGATTTTTGGAGGACTTCCTGCGATCTATGGCTCCATAATGTCCACGCTCATCGCTATGCTCATCGCTACACCGATGGCTATAGGGGTAGCTATATTTTTGACAGAGATCGCTCATGCGAAACTGAAAGGCCCTATAGGAACGGCAATTGAGATGCTTGCTGCTATTCCTTCCATTATCTATGGTATGTGGGGTCTCTTTTTCTTTGCACCTTATATCAGGGAGTGGTTTGGTGGCAATGGTCTTGGATTACTAACGGCTGGTATAGTACTTGCTATTATGATCTTGCCGTTTATGGCTGCAATCACCAGAGACAGTATGAATACAACGCCAGATGTTTTGAAAGAGTCAGCCTACGCTTTGGGTGCTACAAAGTGGGATGTGGTCAAAGATGTGGTGATTCCTTTTGCAAAAGCCGGAATCATTGGATCCATCATCCTGGCCCTTGGACGTGCCATTGGTGAAACGATGGCAGTGACATTTGTTATGGGGAATGCACACAAAATCCCAAAACATTTGACCGATCCGGCAACCAGTATACCTGTGACATTGGCAAATGAGTTTACAGAAGCAGACAGCGATCTGTACTATTCAAGCCTCTTTTACCTTGCTCTCATTTTATTCGTTATCAGTTTCATTGTGATCGCTTTTGCGAAGTTCTACTTTCTTAGAAAATTAAGGGCTGTAAAATGAGAAAAAGAAAAATAATCAATGTTATTATTATGTCCTTATCGACAATAGCCGCTCTTATAGGTCTCTTTTTCCTCTTTTGGATTTTATGGGTTCTGTTTAGTAAAGGGTTGGATGCAATGAGCATCAAAATTTTCACCCTTGATACGGCTCCTCCAGGGCGTGAAGGGGGACTGAGAAATGCTCTTGTGGGGCAATTGATTCTAGTTGGTGTGGCTTCTTTGATCGGTATTCCTCTTGGTATCATGGCTGGGACATATTTGAGTGAATATGGTGGGAACTCCAAATTTTCCAACTTTTTAAGAGACATTAGTGATATTATGATGAGTGCTCCTTCTATCGTTATTGGCGCTTTTGTTTATGCAATACTAGTAGCCCCTGTAGGACATTTTAGTGGTTGGGCAGGTGCTGTGGCCCTGGCCATCATGATGATTCCGATAGTATTAAGAACGACAGATGATATGCTTTCCCTCGTTTCCAAACAGCTACGAGAAGCTGCCTATGCCCTGGGAGCTCCAAAATATAAAGTGATTATGCAAGTGGTCTATCGGGGGGCAAAAGTTGGTATGCTTACAGGGATTTTACTCTCCATTGCAAGGATTGCAGGTGAGACGGCTCCACTTCTTTTTACATCCTTCAATAACAATTTCTATACGACGAATTTAGATGAAGCCATGGCTTCTTTGACTGTTACAATGTTTAATTTTGCGACGAGTCCATATGATGATTGGATCAAGCTTGGATGGGCCGCAGCATTTATTTTAGGTGCTTTTGTGCTTTTTGTGAATATAATAGGCCGAATGATTATCAAGAAAAAGGTTAAGTAATGGCAGTGTTGTGTGAAGTGAAAGAGCCAAAAGAGATTGAGATTAAAAATTTTAGCTTCTATTATAAAGGAAGCGATAGACCGGCACTTAAAAATATTACACTTCCAGTTGCAAAAAACAGAGTGACAGCGCTTATAGGTCCTAGCGGATGTGGGAAATCGACACTTCTCAGAAGCCTCAATCGTATTCATGATCTCTATCCGGGAAATCGGTATGAAGGTGAAGTTCTTTTTGAAGGAAGAAATATTCTGGAAAAAAAGATTGACCTCATTGCACTTCGTATCAAAATAGGGATGATTTTTCAAAAACCGACCCCTTTTCCTATGAGTATTTTTGATAATGTCGCTTATGGACTGAGGCTTCAAGGGATTAAAAACAAAACTGAACTAAAGGATAGAGTGGAAGAGGCTTTAAAGGGTGCTGCTTTGTGGGATGAGGTGAAAGATAGACTCAAAGATGATGCCAATGCCCTCTCAGGTGGGCAGCAGCAGCGTCTCTGTATTGCACGAGCGGTGGCAGTGAAGCCAAAAGTGTTGCTTTTTGACGAACCGACCAGTGCACTCGACCCTATCAGTACCCAAGCGATTGAGGAGTTGGTGATCGAGCTCAAAGATCAGATGACCATAGTTATCGTAACTCACAACATGCAGCAAGCTGCAAGGATTAGCGACTATACAGCCTTCATGTATATGGGAGAGCTTATAGAGCTCGGTATTACAGAAGATTTCTTTATCAATCCAAAAGTGAAGCTCTCCGAAGAGTACATCACTGGGAAATTTGGCTAAATTTCCCTCTTCCCGGTGATTTGTTTTTTTGTAACTCCTTATAGAGTCTTTTCATCTTTTGAACAAGCTTCTTAGGGATTTGAGGAGCTTGAGGATTATATTTGTACGCTGCGATCTCTTCTAAGACTTCTTGAACTCTTCTATCATTTGGTGCCAACTCTTGTAAAGCGATACTCAGTTCATAGATATCTTTTGGGGGCTTGGATATGCTCTTTTTCTTTTTTTTCTTGACAATGGCAGCTACAAAAAGTGTAGGAATAATAAGGAGGGCAATAACTATGGTTGCCATGAGAAGATGGTGAAACTTTGGCAAAGGCAGTAGATCCATTATCGACTCCCGAAAAAGAGTTGCAGTTTTGTGAAGATATCTTCATCCTCATAAATTGTGAGCATATCGCATCCTTGTTTTTTTAGTTGCATCAAATGTTCTTGTTGGAGAGTATCTGTTTTTTTAATGTATGTATCGATGGTTTTAGGAGTGAGTTTTACGCTCTTTTCATTAAGGTTTTGGGTATCTTTGAGAATAGCTTCTTTAGAGAAGTGTTTCGCTCTGTTTGCAAATGCGATGACAACCACTTCATGTTTGGTAGGAAGAAGTTTCAAAGAGATTGGATCTAAAAAGTCGCCAAGTAGAATGATGAGATGCTTTTGATCCAATCGGTAAAAAAGTTGATCTATATTGAAAGTGACGGATTTCCCTATGATGGATTCTTTCGAAAAAGTCAAAAACAGTTTTTCCAACTCATATTCATTTGAAATACGCAATAGATCTGCTTTATTATCGATTGAAACCCATGTGAGATTGTCTTTTGAGGCTAATGCAGAAAATCCTACAAGCACAACTGCTTCAAGGAGCATTTCCCATTTAAGTCTCGAAAATCCAAAATAGAGTGACCCACTAAGAAGCGGAATGATTGTAATGTTTCGCATATGCTCCTCTTGATAGAGTTTCATATAGGCTTCACCACTCTTGGCATAGGCAATCCAATCGATCTTTTTTGCGTCACTGACATAGTCATATTCCGTTAGTTCTACAAAATCAAATCCCTCTCCTATGCTAGCACTAAAGATTCCATGTTGGTGGGCGTAGACTGCCTTTTTTGCTTTTATGATGAGCTGTTTCATGGAATAGGTACTTCTTTGATGATGGATTCTATCACCATATCGGCACTTTTCCCTTCCGCTCGTGCTTCATAGCTTAGAATAATCCTATGGCGTAGGGTCGGCTTTATAATATCGAGGATATCTTTAGGTGTGACGAAGTCGCGTCCATTTTTAAAAGCAACAGCTTTTGAGGCTTTTAATAGATCGATACTGCCTCTAGGGCTGCTTCCGAACATGGTGTCCGGGTGATCCCTCGTGGCTTGGATGATCTGGACAATATAGCTTTTTAGGGCCTTTTCGATATGGATAGACTCCACTTGCTCTTTCGCTTTTTGGAGCTCTTCACTTGAAAGGACTTTTTCGACCCGTACCTCATTTTTCTTTTCAAACCGTTCCAATATTTCAAGCTCTTCTTGGGGAGTGTTGTATCCAAGCTCTATTTTGAACATAAAGCGATCCAGTTGCGCTTCGGGAAGCCGGTATGTTCCCTCTTGTTCTATCGGGTTTTGGGTTGCCATCACTACAAAAGGAAATGGAAGTTGAAAACTTTTTTCAGCGATCGTGACTTGTCTTTCTTGCATCGCTTCAAGTAGAGCCGATTGCACCTTTGCCGGAGCTCTGTTTATCTCGTCTGCTAAAAGGAGGTTCGTAAAAATTGGACCATGTTTTATCGTAAAATCACCCGTTTTTGGATTGAATATTTGTGCTCCAGTTATATCGCTTGGCAAAAGATCGGGTGTGAATTGTACCCGTTTTGAATCGATACCAAGAGCCTGCGCAAGGGTTTTGATAGTAGTCGTTTTGGCAAGCCCCGGTAAACCCTCCAACAATACATGACCTTCGCACAGAAGTGCCAAGATGATGGCATCCACCATCTCCTCTTGACCGACGATCACTTTTTGGATTTGGGATTTGATAGATTGAAAAATCATCGCATTTCCTTTAGGATTTTTTTCTTGATTTTCGATAATGACACTTTCTTGTTACGACTTATCGCAGCATTGAGAAGCTCTTTTTCCTCTTCAAAGCCCGGAAGGGGTGCTAAAATCTGCAAAAGATTTCTTTCATCTTTGGCTAAAAGGATTTCAAATCGTTTTTGATAGCGTCTTTTAAAGATAACAAAAAGAAGTAGCCCAGTGAGAAGTCCGGCAAAAAAGATAAAAATATAGGTAAGAATCTTTTTGAAAGTATGAAAAACTGGCTCTATTTTCGGAGGATTATTGGTCGTATCTGGCTGAATAGGAGTTTTTTTGACTGTGATATGATATTTGGGAGTTGAAACTCTCTGGAGTGATCGGTAATCAAACATTTTAAGATCCAAAGGCTCTATATCAAAATCGCGTTTTTCAATGAGTGCATATGAAATTTCATACCGAACATGTGCTCCATCCGGTGCAAATTCTACGGTATGTTGAGGCTTGTCTTGCAAGATCTTGACTTTTGGATCGGTTTGCAGCTGAATGGGTGGAATGTGATCAAAACCGACTCCGGTAATTTTCAGAGTTGCATAGACTGGCTCATACGCTTTGGCTTTGGTTTTGTCAAGTTGTAAATGGATGCGAAAATCGCCATAGAGATCGGCTTTCGGTGTCTTTTTGACAACAATGTGTAGTGGTTTGATATCGTATGATGTTATTTTGCCTTCAATTATTTTGGTCTGCTCATATCCTGTCCCTAAAATATCGGTTTGTATTTCTTGTTTGGAGGCTCTTTTGACTTTGAGCTCCACTGGAAGCTGCAAGTTCCCCTCTTTGAGAGGGAAAATGAGATACTCGTTTTCGTATCCGAAGCTAGGAGAGCTTTTTTTAAGCAGAATCACTTTGAAGTCTTTTGTCGCTTTTGGAGCGAATTTCACCCATAAAATAGTCTCTTTGTTTTTTGCGAAATAGGTGAGTTTCAAATGGATAGGCTCTTTGACGAACGCTTCATTTTTATTGATAGTGATATTGTAATCGCCCGCAAGAAGGGCGATACAAAAGAGGAGACTACCAAGGATTTTTTTCATGGATATATCCTTTGTTGATCAAATCATAGAGTCTTGAGCCAAGTGGCATGCTGCTTCCTTTAGTAGTGACACTTTGGCTCTTTTGTTTCGTTTTCTTTCCTCCACGGCTCGAACTTGCAAGACCTGCTGTTTGGAGATTGCTGCTTCCAGCACTCTTGCCTTTGTCGTTTTTGCTATGCTCTTTTTTGATGATACGCTTTTTTGAAAAAGGAAGAAGCAGTTTTTTGGGCCTTTTTTTCAAGGCCAAATCTTCTATTTTTTTGATCAAATCTTTATTTGGTTTGAATTGAGCCGCCAAAACGTAATACTCCAAAGCTACATCATATTTTCTCATTTTTTCATAACATACTCCAAGGGCTTCATAGATTCTAGCCTTGAGCGCCACATCTGTTGTTTTGATGGATTTGAGGATATTTGCAGCTTTTCTATATTTTCCAAGTTTCATCAAAGCCATAGCCTCAGCATAGCGTGCTTCTATATAGGGGAGGTTGTGGAAGTATGCGATGCTTTTTTGATACTCTGTATTGTAATAGGCTTCGTATCCTTTTTGCAGTTTCCATTCATCCAGCAAGGATGCATGCATTGGAAGTGAAAATGCAATCATAAGAGGGATGAAGGAGCGAATTTTCTCAAATATTGTCGTATAAATGTATAGAATGAGTAGCGTTGCAATGAGAAGTGGAATAAAAAAGAGTTCGACTCTCTCCATCTTCTGGGTTTTAGTGACTTTTGTCTCTATGTTATTTAAAATATCTAGGTATTGATCGTATGGATAGACAAAGTCAACGTATTGATTGATATCTTCATTGAGTCTTGTTACAACCAGTTTGCCATCATGTTTGAGGAATCCTTCAGATGTTGGGATGAGTGCTCCCTCTTTGGTGGCGATTTGAACGAAATGCAGTCGTATATTTTTTGGTTTATGGAGGATTTTTTCTTCTCCGCCATCACTGAAAAGCGCCAGATCGATACTTCCTTGAAACACAGAGACAAAATCGAGGAGCTTTTGGATATTGGTGGATTTTGTCATGATATTTTTGGGATCGATGCTGTGCAAGGCTTGTAAAAGAATTGCCTTATCCGTTGTTGGAGGTGCAATGATAAGAGGATTTGAAGTAAATACAATAAGAGCGATTTTGTGATTCGTTTTTTGGATCAGTTCTTCTATAGCCCTTTTCGCGTACGTGAGTCTGTTTGGTTTGATATCTTGAGCCATCATACTTGCCGACATATCCAGGGCGATAAAAAGAGGTTGTAGGGAAGTGGAACTCGTTTTTGGTTTGAGTAGTACAGGTCTTGCCAATGCGATAAAAAGAAAAATGAGAACGATAGGTAATAGCTTTATTTTATTGCTGCTTTGGGTAATGATAAGCTCTTTTGGCAAAGGAACGCTCTCTCTCTTTTCGCGGATCAACCAAAAAAGAAGGAGCGTTGGAATGATGAGAAAAAGCCAATGCCAAGCTGCAAAACTCATCGATAGCTCCTGTAAAGCTGCATGCCAAGAAGCAGCAGTGCTGCAATTAGAAAATAGGTAAAAAGGTACCGTTTGTTTTCATAACTTCCGCTTCTAATAGGACTTGGCTCAAGCTTGTTGAGTTCACTGAAGATTGATTGTAGATCCTCTTCACTTTTTGCATAGAAAAATTTTCCGCCACTTTCCTTTGCGATCTGCTCTAAAAGATGTTTGTCCGCGTCCCCAAGACCAATCGTATAGATTTTGATACCTAGCTTCTTTGCTTTCTCTACCGCTTGTCGAGGCGATATGGAGCCGCTGTTGTGATGACCGTCAGTTATGAGGATGAGGACCTTTTGTTTTGCAGTATCGGCTTGCAACGCCTTGATGCCTTGCCACAACCCTTCGCCAATGGCGGTATTGTTGCCGGCAATGGAGGGTTCCAGGTAGTTTATCAAAAAATCAAGAGCCTTTGTATCGTATGTAAGAGGAGCGGCAATGTAGGCGAAGGAGCCAAAGATGACGATACCGATATTGTCATCAAAGCGTTTATGGAAAAAGTTTTGCGCCATCGATTTGACCACTTCAAATTTGCTCTTTTCATCATAGAGGCTCTCCTCCATCGACCCACTTGCATCCAGAGCCAAAACAAGATCTCTTCCTTTCCGATCATCCAGTTTGATAGAGGAGTAGAGAAACGGATTGGATAGAGCTATGACAAAGAGAAGGAATGTAAGAAGCGGTAGAAAAGTGAATCGGATCTGAAACCGTGGAAACAGATTGGTTTTTGCAAAGTAGATTTTGAGATGTTCTCTCTTGCACTGAATAAAACATACAACAAGTGGCAACAGGGTTAAGAACCAAGGATACTCAAATGCGATATTCATAGAAGTTTTTCCACTCCGACATATATGAGTCCTGTCAAAAGTCCAGCCAAAAGACCTGCCAAGAGGTCATCTGCCATAACGCCTAAACCTCCTGGCATGCGATCCAATTTTTTGATATAGGAGGGTTTTGTGATATCGAAAAACCGAAAGAGTACAAATGCTACTGCTAGCCAAATGAGATGTGTACTTGGCAAGATAGAGTAGGAAAGCCAGATGCCTGCGATTTCATCGATAACGATAGATGGATCGTCATGAGTGTTTGTTTCTTGTTCGTATAGATTGATCTCTTTGATGGCGACGATTGTTACAAGAATAACCAGTAAAAAGAGGCTGGATTGGGGTAAGAAATGCAAAAAAAGTCCACCGAGCAAAGCGCCAAAAAGTGTTCCCCACGTTCCCGGGGCTTTTGGGAGGGTTCCTGTATAGCATCCTGTGAGAAAAAAGCGTCTCATCTGTCTCCTATGTCAAAGAGGTTGTCTGATAGAGTTTCATCAGTTGAATATAGAAATCTTTTTCAGTATGTTTTTCCAAAATGCCACTGTTTGGGATGAGGTCTGCATACAGTTTTTCAAGATTTTTAAAGCGTTTTGGAAAAAGTTCACTGAGCAGTATCGCACTGATCTCCTTTCGTACCAAAACAGCAGGGGGAAGTAGCCCCAGTTTTAAAAGTTCCAAGATAGAATCAGCATGGTAAGAGATATGGTGGTGACTTCCATGTGGACAGGTTTCTGTGCTGACCAATGTTTTACATTTGTCACAGTAGACGAATTCATTGACCATCTCTATTTGAATATTGATACCTTTGAGATTGTCAAAAACACTTTTTAAACTGTTTTTGTCGTAATACAGCCCCAATCCTGCATGGTTTTTCCCTACGACCAAGCGGGTGCATCCAAAGTTTTGCGCTACAATGGCATCGAGAATAAGTTCATTGAAACCTGCAAAAATATAGGTGTTTTCCAGTGGAACGGTGATGACTCTATTTTTCGGAAGATAGTTTTTGACAAAATAGTCCACTGTTTTGTATCGTAATTCATAAGAGAATTGATCATTGACATAGGGCTTCAATAAAAAAAGAACCACAAGATCACTATGCTCAAGAGTGGATCGAATAAGCCTTTCATGGGCCCTATGCAATGGTTTGGCTGCAAGCATGATGGCGCTTACCTCTTTTGCCTTGAGCTCCTTTTTGCGTTTTGCAATCTCCTCTTTTGCTTTTTTGACGTCTTCAAACTCCACGTGAAAGGTACCAGAGACCGCATAGTTTCCAAGTCGCTTCAAAGTTGCTTCGATTCCTGGATGTGAAATATCCGCCGTACCGTAAATATTTTTAAGCCTCTCAATGGGATCGATGGGGAAAACCTCTTCTACGTCTATTGAGCCTACATGTTTGCCATTGCTGATAAGGTCTACATGTTCCCCCGATTTGAGCGAACGAAGAATCTCTTCATTTTTTTTTCCACTGGGTGCGAGTAGGAAGGAGAAAGGAAACGACTTGCCTTTGTACTCTTTTGTAGAATCGACCTCTTGCGCCTCTTTTTGGTTCATCAGCTTGTCAACTGGGTGCAAAAGGCCCTCTTGTACCATTGCCAGCGTCGATACTGCCTCTTGATCAATAAATAAAGATCTATTTTTTCTTGAAGATTTCATACTTTTTCCTTTTTTCCCAAAGGCTTTTACGTGAAATTCCCAACTTTTTCGAGATGGTAGTGTCAGGAAATTTGTACTGATAGTTGATGATGATATATTTGACATATTCATCGATCGTCATGATGTCATTTCTATCGAACACCTTGTTGTCGCTTTTGAGTTCTATCTGCTTAAAAGGGATCTCCTCTGACTCTTTTTCGGTCGAGGATATGATTGCTCGTTTATTTGCTATTATCTCCAAAAATTGTATTTTTTCACTTTTTTTCAGGTTTTGAAAATCTGTAATATAGAGAAGTTGTGTAGGATCTTCACTTTTGATTTGGTTGATAGCTCCTTTGTCGTTGAGAGTATAGTAGACGAACGGTTCATCGACCATATCAGCATAGGCAAAGGCATACGCATCTGCATATCGCTGATAATTTGTCGTTATGAAAAGTGGCAAAGGATCTTTTATCGATATATTGTCGATAGAGAACCCTCTGAAACTATTTTTGAGATATTGCCTATAGGTTCTATTCTCTTTTACAAGCCTTTCATGTTCAATAAAATGTCTTATTTTGCGTATAAGCTCTTCAATCATAAAAGGTTTGAGAATATAGTCGTTTGCCCCGGCTTTTAATGGATCGGATACAGTATCTTGGGAGATGTAAGAGACTAAAAGGATAATGATCTTGTCTTTGTACGCTTCGATGACTGGATAGAAATCTTGTCCATTGATATTGGTCGAAAGGAGAACAATGTCAAAATTTTGTTCTTGCAATGCATCTTTGATACTAGCTGCCGTTTCACAGGTAAATCCAATTTCAGAGAGTTTTGTAGCGATACTTTGGGCTAGATAGATTTCGTTTTCTACGATAAGTACTTTCATATTTCACTCCAGTCAAAATAGTGTAGTGTGGCTGTCGCCATCGCGGCGATGCCTTCGTTTCTTCCTACAAATCCAAGATGTTCCGTTGTTGTTGCTTTAAGATTGATCAAATGATAAGGAATTTGTAAAAGATCATGGAGACTCTCTTTCATTTTCTCTTTAAACGGACCGATTTTCGGATTTTGTGCAACGATGGTGAGATCGACATGTTCTATTACAAAACCGCATGCTCGCAGCAGCCGAACCGTTTCGCAAAGCAGTTTTTTCGAGTCGATATCTTTGTACGTCTCATCGCTGTCAGGAAAAAGCTCTCCGATATCACCAAAACCGGCTGCTCCAAGGAGTGCATCGATGAGGGCATGAATGGCCACATCTGCGTCCGAATGGCCTGCAAGGCCTTTGTCGTAAGGGATTTCTATTCCACATAGATAGAGTTTTCTATCTTCACAAAAAGCGTGTACATCCAAGCCGTTTCCTATACGTTTCGTGGCTGAAGGCTTTTGTAGACAGTTTAAGAGTTTCATATCTTCTTTATAAGTAAGCTTGTGTTGCTTTCTATTGCCTAGAATATAGAAGACCTTTTCTCCCAATGCTTGAATAGCGCTACTTTCATCGGTAAACTCTTTTCCTTGGGTAAGGGCTTTACGCAATATATCCGTACTTGAGAGTTGTGGTGTCTGGATAAGCTTCACTTCGTTTCTGTCTATTGTTTCATTTTTATACACAACGGTATCTGCAGGTTGTATATATGGAACGATACATGCAGCTTTCGATCTATTGTCTATTATCTTTTGGACAACCTCTTTTTGAATACATGGCCGAGCGATATCAGAAACGAGTACATAAGGCGTCTTGACCATTTCAAGAGCATTGAGCAAAGACTGCTGTCTTGTATCGGCTCCTTTTACTATGGTGTGGTGACAAAATTTCTTATAAAATGGAATCTCTTTTGGATGGGCAGTTATGACAACATCGTGAAAGGGGAACATATCTGTGAATCTGTTCGTAACATAGAGCCACAGCGGCTCATTGCCGCACCAAAGCCACTGTTTTTTGACATCGAGACCAAATCTACTTGAATTTCCAGCACCAAGTAACACCAGTGTCAAATCGGACAAAGATTATCCTTTTTTCTTAATTGTTACGAAATTATACATTACGAAAGCTTTTTTTTATCTTTTTTCAGTAATATTTTGGAAATTCCCCTGTTTATTTAAGGGATGAAGGAGTTGTGATGAGAAAAGAGTGGGTTGAAAAACGAAAAAAAGATAGTGTTCGTACACAGATGTATTATGCAAGACAAGGTATTGTCACTGAAGAGATGGAGTATGTTGCAAAAGTCGAAGGACTCGATCCGGAGCTCATCCGAAAAGAGGTGGCACGAGGTCGAATGATCATTCCAGCAAATATCAATCATCTGCATCAAAAGCCGATGGCGATAGGAATCGCAGCAAAGTGTAAAATCAATGCGAATATCGGAAGCTCTGCTTTGGCCAGTGATGCGGCAGGGGAAGTTGAAAAGGTAAAAGTGTGCCAAAAGTACGGTGCCGACACGATTATGGATCTCTCCACGGGAGGCGATCTTGATGCGATACGAGAAGAGGTGATCAAGCATGCGGAAGTTCCCATAGGAACAGTTCCCATCTATCAGATTTTGCATGATTGCAACAATAAAATAGAAGATTTGACTATTGACAAGATGCTAGAAGTGATTGAACGCCAAGCACAGCAAGGGGTGAGCTATTTTACGATCCATGCGGGATTTTTGCTTCGATTCATGCCTTTAGTTGCCAAAAGGAAAATGGGGATCGTTTCTAGGGGCGGTAGTTTGATGGCTGCATGGATGATGCATTACCATAAAGAGAATCCATTCTATACAGCTTTTGACGATATTTTGGATATTTGTCGAAAATATGACGTGAGTCTCTCGTTGGGAGACAGTCTCAGACCTGGTTGCTTGGCTGATGCGAGTGACGATGCACAGCTTGAGGAGTTGAAAGTTTTGGGAGAACTCACTCTCAAAGCATGGGATAAAGATGTGCAGGTAATGATAGAGGGACCTGGACATGTTCCGATGAATCAGATTGAGCGAAATATCAAAATTGAGCGTGACTACTGTCATGAAGCGCCATTTTATGTTTTAGGACCTCTTGTTACAGATATTGCCGCCGGATATGATCATCTCGCAAGTGCCATAGGCGCTGCAATGGCTGGATGGTATGGAGCGAGTATGCTTTGCTATGTCACACCAAAAGAGCATTTGGGTCTTCCGAATGCCGAGGATGTGAGAGAGGGAATAGTTGCATACAAAATTGCGGCCCATGCAGCGGATATTGCCAGAGGAAGAAAAGGGGCACGTGATGTGGATGATGCTATGAGTGATGCAAGATATAAATTTGACTGGAATAAGCAGTTCGAATTGGCACTCGATCCGGATCGAGCGAGAGAGTATCACGATGAGACATTGCCGCAAGATGTTTTTAAAGAAGCGGAATTTTGTTCCATGTGTGGACCAAAGTTTTGTAGCTACAAAATTACACAAGATATCCTCGAAAAACATGGAGCATAGGCGAGAGCCTAGCTCTATTCTTCATTCGATACCTTAGAAACAATCGAATACTACTTAAATGAATGGAATTTCTATTAAAAATCGCAAGCACCTCTAAAATGTCGAAAATTTTGTTTGATTGTTATTTTCTTGAGGTCTCGAATCCGCTCATCAATGACTAATCACCAAACCTAATATCCGGTGTCTCATATCATTTCATTAATTTCTTCTATCATAAAAATTTAATCTTAAATAGGATAAAATCTATCCGAATTGAAAAAAAGGAGCTGCAATGCTAAATGAAGCAAAAGTACAGGAGGTTTTATCCACTGTAACATACCCCGGTTTTACGAAAGATATAGTTACTTTTGGATTTGTCAAAGGAATCGAAGTCAATGGGGATAGAGTTGCCGTTGAACTTGATATCACATCCAGTGCACCAGAAGTCGCCCAACAGCTTCGAGATGAAATCACCAAAAAGCTCGAACTTGAAGGTGCAAAAGAGGTGATTGTCAATATCAAGCAACCAAAAATGCCAAGAGAGACATCTAGTAGAGGAAAGAACCTTGCTCCTCAAGTGAAGAATTTCGTCATGATCAGTAGCGGTAAAGGTGGAGTTGGAAAATCGACGACAACTGTGAACCTGGCAATCGCTACTGCAATGCAGGGAAAAAAAGTGGGTATTTTGGACGCAGATATCTATGGTCCGAATGTTCCACGGATGATGGGTATTCTTGGGGTTCAGCCAGAAGTCGTCGGCAATAAAGTGAAGCCAATCGAGACGAAATATGGCGTGGAAGTGATGAGTATGGGCGTTCTTATGGAAGAGGGTCAATCACTCATCTGGCGAGGAGCCATGATCATGAAAGCGATCGAGCAGTTTTTGAGAGACATTTTGTGGAGTGATCTGGATGTGCTTTTTATCGACATGCCTCCAGGAACGGGTGATGCACAGTTGACACTAGCGCAAAGCGTACCCGTTACAGCAGGTGTCACTGTTACTACGCCACAGATGGTGAGCCTCGATGATAGTAGAAGAAGTCTCGACATGTTTAAAAAACTCCATATTCCGATTGCTGGAATAGTAGAAAATATGAGTGGTTTCATCTGTCCAAACTGTAGCACGGAAAGTGACATATTTGGGAAAGGAACGGCCCACGATGTAGCGTTAGAATATGGCACCAGTGTGCTTGGGGAGATTCCGATCGAGCCGGCAATCAGAGAAGGTGGGGACGAGGGTAAACCTGTCGTTTTTTTCCATCCAGAGAGTGAAACAGCAAAACGGTACCATCAAGCAGCGAATAAACTATGGCACTTTATCGAAAAAGTGAATGAAGAGGGCGGTGCAAGCAATGAAATGATCCAGCCAACAACCCCTCCAGGAGTTAGCGCATGTTCAACTGCAGGGTATGATGCAGGGAATCAAGGCGGTGGAGGCTGTGGCTGTTCTCACTAATGCATATGAACCCTCTTTTGGTATAATAAACAAAAACCTCTAGAGGGTCTCATGCAGCAGCACTATAAAATCGCCGTCATCAATACAAAAGGGGGAGTTGGGAAAAGTACGATCAGTATGCAGCTTCTCGCCCCCTTTTTGTATGAAAAGCAGGGCTCGGCAATCTCGTTTTTTGAATTTGACGATGAGAATGAAGACAGCCTCTCCTTTGATAAGAGTAAAATAGTTTGGCTTGAAAAGGTTAGAATCTCCGGACAAGATCTTCGTGATACGCTTCGTGATATCCTTTTGATGGATACAAGTATTA
This sequence comes from Nitratiruptor sp. SB155-2, assembly GCF_000010325.1. Classification (GTDB taxonomy): domain Bacteria; phylum Campylobacterota; class Campylobacteria; order Campylobacterales; family Nitratiruptoraceae; genus Nitratiruptor. The sequence goes on from NC_009662.1 coordinate 598,601, forward strand.
TTATGGATGTGGGAGCAAATAAAACAGCGGTTTATGTTTTAGAGGCTTTGATTGATAGTGGTATGATCTATGCCTTGGATGCAGTGGTTATTCCATTGATGGATGGAGAACTTGACGCAACCAGCGCTATCAACATTTATCAAAAAGTTAAAAATGCACACAGTGAAATAAAAACGATTTTCGCTCTGAATAGATGGAACGAAAACAGAGAAGTAGAGTCACAATTTGATATTTTTTTGGGCGATAAGTATGGATTTTTCGATACGAAAGGTGTTATCAATTATATCAGTGAAAAAGATAGAAACTATCTTGTGCTTGCCGATAGTGACGCTATAAAATATTCCAGAGCATTTGGGATAACATTATGGGAGATGGCCCAACAAGATATTGATGTTGATCAAGAGCTTAAAGAGGCTATAACCAATGGTGCTACGAAAGAGGTTATCAAACGTCTTAGCTTTAAAAAATCGTTAAAGAGTGATTGTGAAAAGTATCATGACAGAATTTTACAAAAAGCTTTTGAGGAGTTGGAAAAAATTCTAACTCCTTAAAATTTGAAATATCTCTTTTTTGTTTTATTTATTTTTTGAATAGTGATATTTGTTATGTTAAAGATGGTGACATTTTCTTCCGATGCATCATATAGTGAGTTCTCAAGATTGATAATTTCTGTTTTTGCACGCTCTATAAGATGAAGCATTTGTGAAAAAATGATGTGAAACCCTCCTTCTTCTTTTTCAGTATGGGCCGACTCGATCATACCGTTGATATGTATAAAATCGAGTCTGTTTACTAAAACATTGAGTTCATCCAGGTTATAAATAATTGTACGTAGCATGTTTTTAGATTTAAACATACCATTTTGTAAACTATTGGTGTAAAGATCAATTAGTTTAAAAAGCTCGTTAATATTTGACATTGTCTCATGCTTGACTGATTCTTCAATTTTCTTTTTGGAATAGTTTTTAATAATTTCTACAATAAAATACGAAATCATCTCAATAGTAAGTTTTAATGTTAGAATATTGAAACCGATTTCTTGAATATCTTTATTTGCATCCGCAATAAGTGTATTGATTTCTAAAACTTTTCTCTCACTATTTTCAGCATTTTTTCTCATCTCATGTGATAGAGTAGAAAATGAAACTCCTTCTTTTTTAACCTTATAACTTTCTATGGAGGCATTAAGAGAGAGCAATCTAATATCTTCAGCTAATGAAAAAATAAAATTGGATTTTTCTTCTAATATGCTATTTAGATCAAGAAAAATGTTTACTTTCCCAAATATATCATTGAAATAACGGTTTATTCTATAAAAAACCGTTTGCAGTTCACAAAGTTGATCAATGTATTCTAAATTTTCTTCTAAAATACTTTCGATATCGATTTGGCAAATTTGTTTTTTTACACTTTTTTCATTGAGAATATTTTCTCTGCTTTGTACTTCTTCAAAAAAAATTCTTCTTGCATAATCGTTATAAGATTCAAAGCCTAGCTCTCGAATTTTTTTTAGTAGTACTTCATATGCTTTATTCACATTTTCTTTGATTTCAACCTCTAGTAGCTCTTTATATAAATCAGGGATGGCTTTAAAATATTTTGATGTTGGTTTTAACCGTATAGAGATAAATTTTTCGATCTCTCCATTTTCGTTTAAAATAGGGTAGACAGCAGCGAGAACCCAATAGTATGAACCATCTTTTGCCATATTTTTAACATAGCCAATAAACGGTTCTTTGGATTTTATTGTGTCCCAAAGAGCCTTAAAGATTACTCTAGGCATGTCTGGGTGTCGAACGATGTTGTGTGGTTTTCCAATAAGTTCTTCTTTTGAAAATTTCGAAACATGAACGAAAACATCATTGCTTGTAAGGATAATCCCTTTTGGGTCAGTTATGGAAAAAAAGAGTTCATCTATATTAAAAGGGGATTCTAAATTTTTTGGTTGGATACCTCTCTTATTATATTTATAGTGCATGGTCTATCCTGATATTTTTTTAATTTTTCATCAAAGTTTTATTGAGAAGCTAATTTTTCTTTTTCTAAAGACACAATGATTGTGTAAAGTTTACTTAGTTTTTTCACCAATTCCCCTGAAACTTCTGCAAGTTCATTAAAACTCTGAAATACATCGTCTTTTTTATTTTCTTTCGTTAATCTTTGAATTTCGTGTGCAATATTGTGTACTTTTTTATGATCTTCTTCCAAATCTTCAAACATAGCTATGACCTCTGGGCCATATTTTTTTATGTCATTGAAAGAATCATTAGAATAGAACCATTTTCCAAAACGGCATGAAGTATAATCGGTAAGTTTGACATCTTCGTATCCTTCTGCTAATTTTGCAGTATCTACAATATATATGGAATGGTCTTTAATTGCTGCTAATATTTTAGTAGCTGCATCATATGGGTCTACTTGAGCACAATTTTCAAATCCCTCACTTAGTTGGTCAGTGGCAGCTAGAATATTGAGACCTGTAGCATTTGCAAGTTTTTGTACTTCTTTCAATTCATTATTGAGTTTGTTTATCTCGTCACTAAAAGTATAAATATTTTCTTTTTGTTTTTTTGTAAATTCGATTTGATTGAAGATTAAGTCAGTAACTTTATTACTCTCTTTTTTTATTTTTGAAAAGGACTTCAATACGTCACTAGCGCCTTCTGCACTATCTTCAACAATTGATTTTGCATTATTGACGACTTGTAATGTGTTATCCATTTCATCCATCACTGAGACAGTCACTTCTCGAATTTCACCAGCACTTTTACTTGTTTTTTCAGCCAGTTTTCGAACTTCATCGGCAACGACAGCAAATCCTCGTCCAACTTCTCCAGCACGTGCCGCTTCAATTGCAGCATTAAGTGCCAATAAGTTTGTCTGTTCGGTGATTTCAAGAATAACGTTGAGAACATGATCGATTCCACTAATTTTTCGTTTAAGTTCTTCAGTTGTTTTTGTTAAATTATCCATTGCTTTAACAGAATCTAAAATGTCTGCATTGGTTTTATTGAGAATTGACTCACCTTCCTCAATATAACTATTTGTTTCATTTTGTGTTTTTTCTATTTCATGAATACTTTCCATGATAATATCTGTCGTTTTTAGGCTTTCTTTGCTTGTTTTGGTGATTTTATCAAAAGACTCTTGAAAAATATTGAATCTGTTTTTAAATCTAAAAATTCCTGTTTTTACAAGCGCAGCATCAAAAAGACCGATTCCTAATTTTATTCCACTGTCATACCATATTATTTTCTCATGTTTAATTCTCTCTTTAAGTTCCTTTTGACATGTTTGAAGTTCTTCTTGGCATTTGTTTTTATCACCATTGTTTTTTAACTCTTTTTTATCCATTGCATGCTCCTATTTTTTGTTTTTTTGTGTGAAAATGGCACTGATTTTCTCTTTTAAAACTTTAGGTGTAAAGGGCTTTACGATATAGTTGTTAACACCACTTTTGAGCGCTAATATAATATTTTCTTTTTTTGCCTCAGCAGTAACCATTAGAATTGGAAGATGTTTCAATTTTGGATCTTTTCTAATTTCTTGAACAAGTTCTATTCCTGTCATATTTGGCATATTCCAATCTGTTATTACAAATTGATAATTTCCACTTCTTAATTTTTGTAATGCCACCTGACCGTCTTCTGCTTCATCCACATTTTCATAACCCATCTCTTTAAGAGCATTTTTGAGGATTCGGCGGATTGTTGGTGCATCATCGACTACTAAAATTTTTATGTTTTTATTTGGTAATGCCATTTATCCTCCTATTTTTTTATCGCATATTCGTGTACTATGTGCAGTAGATCTTTTGTATCAAATTTTACAAGATGTGCATCTGCATTAACAAATTTTGTTTTATCAACTGTCGCTTTATCTGAAAGGGATGTATTTATAACGACAGGAATTTTTGATAGTATTGGATCTTCTTTTACTTTTCTGGTAAAAGTTAACCCATCCATTCCTGGCATTTCAATATCACTTATGATGAGTTGGACTTTGTCTGTAATGTCTTTGCCCTCTCTTTGGGCTTCTTCTGTAAGTTCGTGCAAGATTTGCAAACCTTCTATTCCACTTTGTGCTTCCATCACCAAATGACCATCTTTTTCCAAAATATTTCGTATGATTCTTCTTGCAACTGGACTATCATCAAGTATTAAAATTTTATAACGTTGTCCTGTTTTGTTGTAAGCCGCTTCTTCTTCGATATGAAAAACTTTGATCATCCCAAGTTCATCTAATATACCTTCAAAGTCAAGTAATAAAAGAAGTTGACCATTTTCTATTTCTATAACCCCAACCACCTTGCCGCCAAGTTTTTCATCAATGCTTGAAGGTGGTTTTTTGATATCCGTCCATTTAATTCGTCGTATTCGTCTTGCTTCATGGACCAAAATTCCAATAATTTCACGTAAAAACTCCATGACAATGACATATTTGTTCTCTTTGTTTTGAGGAGCTTTAATTTTCATCCATTTTTGTAAATTAACAATAGGAATTACTTCATCTCTAATTTTCGCAAGCCCCTCCACTTCTGAAGGAGAACCCGGAGATTTGAAAATATTATCAGGTCTTTGTATTACCTCTTTTACTTTTGCAACATTTACACCAAGAACCCATTCATAAATGGAGCCATCTTCAAGCTCTTCATACATCCTAAAATCGATAATCTCTAGTTCATTGGCACCTGTTTCAAGTATTTTTGGCATATAATCATTCTTTTTCATCCCGGCCTCTTATTCTTGGTTTTCTTGAATCTCTTTTTTATTGAAGAGTTTATCTGTGTCGAGCAAAATTAAAAGATTCCGTTTCGAATGCTCTTTCTCTTCTTGGTCTGTGATAATAACTCCTATTACATATTTTGTATCAATTCCTATGGAGTTTATAGGAGCTGGAAGAATTTCTTCATTTTCTATTGTAATTGCTCCGACAACTTTGTCAATCATAAGACCAATATTTCCGATTTCAGTATCTATAATTAAAATATATTCTTGATCGATTGTATCACTTTTTGGAAGATCAAGCATTTTTTTTAGATTGACTACAGGTACTATGTTTCCTCGTAGATTCATAACACCAATAATATATTCGGGAGTTTTTGGTACAGGTGAAATATCTAGTTTTTTTGTGATTTTTGTTACATTTTTTATATTAATCCCGATAAGTTCGTCATTGAGCATAAAAGCTATTACGCGCTCTTCTTCCTTAATGGATTGGGTTGTACTTTCATCTATACCGAATACTTTCATTTCACCCATTAGATAACTCCTATCAGTTCATTACGCTTATCGTTTATAAGTGATTTTATATCTAATATTAACACCACTTTGCCATCACCTGTGATTGTTGCTCCAGCAATACCTTGGACATCTTTGAGCATTTCACCCAGTGGTTTTATAACGATTTCCTCTTCGCCAAAAAGATCATCAACAGCAATAGCGATATTTTTCTCTCCGATGTTGAGAATTATAATAAACTTTTCTTTATGGTTGCTTTCTAAATCAAAAAGTTCATTGAGATGGAAAAAGAGGTAAACTTCATCTCTAAGAACCAATGATTTATAGGTACCTACGTCTTTGATGTCTTCTGGGTTATATTTAATGATTTCTACAACGCTAAAAAGAGGTATGGCAAAAATTCGATTATTTGTTCCTACCATAAGTGTTCTAATGATTGCAACAGTAAGCGGTAGTTTCATTGTTATTTTGGTTCCTTTGTCAGGTTCACTTTCAATCTCTATAGCGCCACGCAATGAGTGAATGACATTGGATACCACATCCATTCCAACACCTCGACCGGATATCTCGCTAACCTCGTCAACAGTTGAAAACCCTGGCATAAAGATTAATTCATAAGCTTCTTTGTCGCTCATTTGTGCCGCTTGTTCTGGAGTAATGAGTCCTTTTTCGATTGCCTTTTGTTTTACTTTTTCTGCATTGATTCCTCGTCCATCATCTTCAATGGATACGATTATCCTATCCCCTTCTTGTAAAGCAGAGAGGATAATGTGTCCAGTTTCTGGCTTGCCCTTGGCAAGGCGTTCTTCTGGGGTTTCAATACCGTGGTCTATAGAGTTTCGCACCAGATGAATTAGAGGATCCTCGAGTTGATTGAGAATACTTCTATCGATTTCTGTATCCTCACCTTCTAAAATAAGTTCAATCTTTTTACCCATTTTTTTTGCAAGATCACGAACTATTCTAGGGAATTTACTGAAAATCCGTTTCACTGGTTGCATTCTCAGTTTCATCACGACTTCTTGTAGGTCTGAGACAGATCTACTCATGCCTGCGATTGCCTCATTTAATTCTTCTATCGCTTCTGAGTCTTCGCAGTTACTTCTTAGTCGCGATGTAAGTTTAACTATTCTGTTTCGATCAAGAACAAGTTCTCCAACAAGGTTCATTAAAGTACTCACTCTCTCTATATCTATCCGTATAGTTTCTGTTTCCTCTTTTTTTTGCTTTGGTTTGGGTACTGTTTTTGATTTTTCCGGTACTGTAACCGGTGCTTTTTCTTCTTGTTTGGATGAAACAGAGGACTCCTCCTTGACTTCTGGTTCGATTATGCGTCTTTCTTTGATAAGATCTTCAACATCTTTTCCTTCGTTGATAAGTTCATCCAGTTTCATGATAAGATCCATATCCCGCTCTTCTGGAGGCAAAAGAATGAGATCGTCGAGAATCTCTTTGAAATTTTTTCCAGGATGTTCGCGGATCAGCTGCTGTATCTTCTCATCCACATCATCATGGAAAATAATCTCTTCTTTTATAGAATTGTTGTTTGAGGATTCTTGTTCCGCCTCAGATGGTTCTTGTTCCGTCACCTCACTAATTTGTTCAGATCTTGCCGATTTGTCTGCTTGAAACGATTCAGGATTTTCTAAAATATGATTAAGTTTGTCCAGCAGCGGCTTGATCTCATCAACATCTGGTATCTCGTTTTCTGATTTTAATGTCTCAATAGCAGATTTGAGAACGTCTATCCCCTCTAAAATGACATCCATCATATCGGATGTCAAAGTCATCTCATTATTGCGTAGTTTGTCAAAAATACTCTCAATGACGTGAGCCAATTCAATAATACTTTCTAAGCCTAAAAAACCGGCTCCGCCTTTGAGTGTATGCATCCCTCTGAATATTTCATTAAGAAGATCTCTGTTTGTAGGATCGCTTTCGAGTTCTATCAGTTCTTGATCAAGGTTTTCTATGATTTCTTCGGCTTCTTGGACAAACTCGTCTAAAATCTCTTGCATATCTTCACTGACATTCACTCTCATCTATCTATCCTTTATATTCGTTAAACATTTTATCGATATCATCTTGATTCACCTCATTTTCCCAAGCAAATTCATCTAAAAATTTTTTATCTTTTTCCAGTTCGATATTATCGTCGATCATTGTAAGAAAATCAGAGACTTTTTTTAATCGCTGTACAATGATATCTTCTAATTGTAAAACGGCAATGGCTTCATTGATCTTTTCATGGAGTACTGGATCTTGTATCTGCCTTTGAAGCTGCTGCAGAGTCTGCAAGACACTGTTTGAACACTCGGCAACTTCTTGGGAGGCAAGATCAAGGTGATGAACTGCTATTTTGATATGTTCGTTATTATAGACTTTTTCCATAAAAATACCCTTTTTGGGATATATGTGAACATTATCGTTTAATTCATCTTAATTTTAAATAAAATGTACTAAAATAAGTAACGACAATATATTTAAATATGAAACTTTAAATAAAAGTGATTTTAATTAAATAATTAAATGACTTAAATAATGACAACAAGGATAGACTGTGTCCGAAGAAAAGAAAAATGTTCATTTAACGAAACTGCAAAAAGCTGCTATTTTAATCTCTGCGCTTCCCGAAGATATTAGTGTACAAATTTTTAAAAAATTGAAAGATTTCGAAGTAGAAAGGATAGTCAAAACAATTTTGATGCTTGAAACTCCATCAAAAGAATCAGTTTTAGAAGTACTGAAAGAGGCTTACGATAATTTGAAAGAGGCTTCTCCAGTCAAAATTGCGCCCGATCATCTTAAAAAGATTTTACAAAAGGCTCTTCCACCTGAAGTTTTAGAAAAACTTTTAAATCAAACATTTGATGAAGAAGAGTTTAAAACTATATTCAAAGAGTTGGAAAAACTCGATCCAAAAATGGTGGCAAATCTCATTAAAAATGAACATCCCCAGGTAATTGCTCTTATCCTCTCACAACTTAAACCTTCTGTAGCAGCAGAGATATTACAGTATATTCCTAAAAGAGTGGGAGTAACCAATGTACAAGAAGAGGTGATAAAAAGAATTGCTTCTATAGAAAAGATCAATGCTCAAACACTAAAAATCGTAGCCAATACATTGGAAGAAGAGCTGTTGACCATCGGTGCGGGAGCAGAAGAGACGCTGAGTGGTATCGATATCGCAGCAGAAATAGTCAATGCATTGCCAAAAGAAGTACAGGTTGAGCTTCTGGAAGAGGTTCGAAAAGAGGATGAAATTTTGGCAGATAACATTGAAGAGAGAATGTTTAAATTTGAAGATATTTTGAAATTGGATAACAAAGCGATTATTGAAATTTTGAAAAATGTTGATAAAAACGTTTTGATGATGGCTCTAAAAGGTGCGCCTCAGGAGATTTTGGACAAATTTTTATCCAATATGTCCAAACGTGCGGCTGAAATGTTTTTGGAAGATATGGAAGTTCTGGGTCCAGTGAAGAAAAGTGATGTGGAAAAAGCTCAGAAGAAAATCATCGAAGAGATTAAAAATTTGATCAATAAAGGTGTGATTGAATTTGGAAGTGGGGAAGAGTACGTGTAATATCGTCACACATGGAAAAAAGTGTCAAAGTAGTGTCTCGTTTTTTTCCAAAAACTTGAAATGATTATTAAAATGAAATATAATAGCTTAAAGTTCAAATAAGGGCTGGAATGTCTGAACAGGATTTCTTGTCTCAAGAAGAGATAGATGCGCTGCTAGGTGGCGATGGATCGGAACAAGAAGAGGAGAGCGGAACAGAAGAACTCTCTGATATTCGGCCCTTTGACTTTGATGAATTAGAAAGTATCAAAAAAGGGGGATTCCCCGGCCTTGAGCTCATTTATGAGCGATGGGTTAAGCTTTTTCGAGAAGAGGTCCGTAAAGTCCTTCCAAAAATCAACATGGTCTCAAAAGAGTCCATCTATATCACACGGTTCAATAACTTTATGTTCAATATCCCTATGCCTTCCAGCTATACAACGTTTACGATGAGACCATTGAAAGAGACGGCTCTGTTAGTTATCGATTCCAGACTGGTTTTCACCGTCATCAGCGTGATGTTTGGAGGTCCCGCTAAACCTTTTAAAGTTGAAGGGAGAGAGTTTACAAAACTGGAAACTTACGTTATCAAGGATTTTATCGATATAGCCTTGGAGTCTTTACAAGAGGTTTTTAGCGCAGTTTACCCTGTAGATGTGGAAAAAAGGTCGATAGAGCTCAACCCTGCTTTGGCGCGAATAACTTCGGGAAATGAAAAAGTGATTATTTCAGAGTGTATAGTTGATATTGATGGTTTTGAAGCACCAATCTATTTCTGTTTCCCGCATGGTATGTTTCTACCTATCAAAGAGATTATCTACAGTGAATTTCAGGGAGAGATCGATCCTGTATGGAAAAGACGGGTCAATGAGATTCTATTACAAACGAATGTGGAAGTTGCTTTGGAACTTCCAAAACAGACCTACTTGATGAGGGATGTGTTACAATGGAAGGAAGGAATGGAGCTTATTTTGGATATTGAAAAAGAGGAGGATGCCTATTTGAGAATTTCTGATAAATATAAGTTCCGATGCAAAGTTGGAAAAATAAAAGAGAAATATGCAGCACTCCTAAAAAACGAGCACCAAGAAGAGGAAGCGGACAATGAGTGAAGAGACAAATCCATCACCAGAAGAGCAAAACAGTGAAGAACAGCCAGAGCTCTCTCCTGATGAATTGATGGCACAACAATTTGCACAGGAGAGCTATGGGAGTGAAACGGAAGAGGAAGATAGAATAGAAAAAAGTAAATTTTCCATCCTCCTTGATGTTCCTTTGGATGTTATAGTGGAGATAGGCTCTACCCAGATGCCTCTAGAAGAGGTACTCAAACTCAATCCAAATAGCGTGGTGGAACTCAATCGATTTATCCATGAACCAGTTGATCTCAAAGTGAACGGGAAAGTGATTGCAAAAGGGGAACTCTATACAGTAAAAAACAATTTTGGTCTGAAAATTACTCATGTAGTCACTCCTGAAGAGAGACTCAAAATTTTGGAAGGATAAGCAATGGCTCTTGATCTACAAGCAACGTATGTATTGGCAAGCGGGGCGTCTAGGGCGATGGAACAGCTCGATACCGTGACAAATAATCTTGCCAACGTCAATACGACAGGATTTAAAGAGATGGTTGTCAAAGAGATGAGTCAACGCCTTGATGAGAATGGAGGGGATTCCAATCATCTTTTTGTGTTTCCAAGATTCAAAGAGAGCATATTGAATTTTGCACAAGGTCCGCTAAAACATACACAAAACAGACTTGATTTTGCCTTGGAAGGTAAAGGTTTTTTCATTGTACAAAAGGGGGATCAGAAATTTTTAACGCGTAATGGTCATTTTTTGATCAATAATGAAGGATTGTTGGTTGACCAAAACGGGCACTATCTTTTAGATACTGCCGATAAGCCTGTTCGTCTGGAAGGAAAAAGCGAAATAAATGTTACGGAGGATGGTTCTATCTATCAAAATGGTGCCTTTGTCACGAAGTTGCAAATAAAAAATTATGACAATGTTACAATTATTGGCGATACATATTATGAACCTCAAGGAAACGAACTGACAGTTGATGCAAAAGTTCGACAAGGTTATCTTGAATCGAGTAACATTAATCCTTTAATGGAGATGACAGAGATGATTATGGCGCAAAGACGCTTTGATATGTATGGTAATATGATAAAAAGTATGGATCAACTCAATCAAAAAACAAATGAAATCGGAAGAGCGTAAAGGATAGAATATGATACGAGCACTTTGGACTTCGGCTTCAGGCATGCAGGCGCAACAGACAAATCTTGATGTAGTCTCTAACAACATCGCAAATGTCAATACCACTGGTTTTAAACAAAGCAGAGCCAACTTTGAAGATCTCATATACCAAAACATTAAAGATCCAGGCGTTGAAAACGGTAACGGGAATAGACTTCCTACGGGTATTCAGATCGGACTTGGCGTAAGAGTTGCGGATGTAGCGAAAATATTTTCTCAAGGAAGCCTCAAACATACCGAAAGAGATCTGGATGTGGCTATTCAAGGAAAAGGATTTTTCAAAATAGAACTGCCAGGAGGTGGTGAAGCCTATACAAGAGCCGGTAATTTTCAAATAGACAACGAAGGAAATCTCGTAACCGATCAGGGATACAAAGTATTACCTAACATCCAGATCAATGCACCAGAAACTCTTGTTGGTATCTCTATCAGTCCCAATGGAAAAGTTGTTGCGGTACGAAGTGAAGGGGTCGGTCAGACCACTGAAGAACTTGGACAGCTTAAACTCTATCGTTTCATCAATCCAGCTGGACTCAAAGCGATAGGAGGCAATCTTTTTGTCCAATCAGAAGCCTCTGCAGAGCCAATAGAGGGTGATCCTGATACCAACGGTTTTGGAAAACTTTCCCAAGGTTTTTTGGAAATGTCCAATGTCAATATCGTTGAGGAGATGGTAAACTTGATCGTTGCCCAGCGAGCATACGAGATGAACTCCAAAGGCATAACAACTGCCGATGAAATGCTTCGAACCGTTGCAACTCTTAAATCGTAATATTGCCATCTTTCTTTTTTTCGCGACCATACTCTTTGGTCGTGAGACCATCATTTTAAAAAAACAGATTGTCATCGATACACCCGTCATAGAGCTGTCACAAATAGCCACGCTCAATATTGACAATCAAACACTAAAAAAATATCTTTCCCATCTTCGAGTTGATCGAAAGTTTTATCAAAACGACTTGGTAGTTACGAAAGAGGAGGTTCGAAGATTACTGCAAGAAAATTTTATAGACACTTCGCATATAACTATCAAAGGAGAAAAGACTACACTCTCTCTTGAAAAAAAGACTCTTTCAAAAGAGTTGCTAGAACAGGCGATTAGAAAATATTTTAAAAAGCGATATCCAAATAAAGAGATCAAAAAGATTTCACTCCATATGAAACCTATAGAGATCATGGGAAAATATACTATTGCAGTGGAACCTGAAACCGTATCTCGAAATTACGCTTATGTCAAGGTTCATATAAAACAAGCAAATAAAGCAGCACACGTATATAGAGCCTATGTGATAATCAAAACACTTGCAAATGTGGTCGTGGCGGTACACGATATTCCAAGGGGCTCACTGATACAAAAAAAGGATTTGGCGGTTCAAAAAATGGTCACTCATGGAAAAAACTACCCAGATCTACAAGAGATAATCGGTTCCGTAGCGAGGGTGAATATCTATAAGAATAGAAAAATTACCCGCTACATGATTGAACCCAACTATGCAGTAAAAAAACGTCAAAATGTTCGCATCATCTATGCAAAAGGTCCGATTAGGATAGAGCTTTTGGGCCTTGCTCTTCAAAACGGGAAAAGGGGTGATATAATAAAAGTGAAAAATATATCGACAAACAAGGTTCTAGAATGCAAAGTATTATCCGATGGTGTTGTGCAGTTTCTGTATTGATTTTTTTTTCAGGATGTATGGGCTCAGCACCGAAAGCCCCTATGAAACCGAAAATTTTAAGTGAAAAAGAGGTGATGCAAACACCTAAGCCACAGGTTCCAGGTTCTTTATACAGTGGATATGACAATCTGTTCAGCGATATGAAAGCTTATGAAGTTGGTGATGTGGTCACGATAAACATCAATGAAAATCTATCTGGAAAAGGTCAAAGTGATGTCCAGACCTCACGAAGCAACAGCGTAGGACTTGGTGTTCCAACCCCAAAAATCAAAGGCCGATCGGTTGTACAAGGGGATGAGCTATTGAGTCTTGATGGAAGCTCGCAAAACAGTTTTTCGGGGCAAGGTGGGACGAAAAGAAGTGCGAAATTGATCGCGAAAATCACTGCAAGAGTCGTGAAAGTATATCCAAACGGCAATCTGTACATCGTAGGGAAAAAATATCTGAAGATAAACTCAGATACGCAGTATCTTAAAATTGCGGGAATCGTCAATCCAAAAGACATATCCCCAGATAATAGTATCGACTCCTCAAGAATATCGGATATGTATGTGGAGTATAATGGCCAGGGGTTTGTTACAGATGGACAAGAACCGGGTTGGCTGGCAAAATTTGTGATGAAAATATGGCCGTTTTGATATAATTAATGAAAACATAGAGGACTTGAATGCGACTGTTTTTACTTTTATTGTTTTCATTGTTCGAACTACTCTGGGCCGTTGAAGTCAAGATCGGTGATCAAGTCAACGTTGTTGGTGTTCGCGAAAACTATTTGACGGGATATGGTATCGTTGTAGGACTCAATGGGACAGGGGATGGAACAACCACGAAATTTACCCTTTTAAGTATTGCCAATATGCTAAAAAAAATGGGGATCAATATCGATCCAAAAGACGTAAAAACGAAAAATGCGGCTGCAGTCATTGTGACGGCAAAATTGCCTCCTTTCGCAAAAAGCGGGATGACGGTGGATGTGACGGTGTCGAGTATGGGAGATGCGAAAGATATAGGCAATGGGGTGCTTATTCGTACCCCTCTTTTTGGGCCAGATAAGAAAATATACGCTTTTGCCCAGGGACCTACATCCACAGGGGGTGGTTTTAGTGAATCGAACAAAGGTGGGAAAGTTCAAAAAAACTTTACGACTACGGCTCTCATTCCAAATGGTGCGATTATAGAAAGAGATCTTCCCTATAGCTTTGACGATCAAAAAACGGTGACCCTTACCCTGAAGCATCCAAGTTTTGAAATGGCGAGAAGAATCGTAGATGCAATCAACAAACATTTCAAAGAAGAGCTTGCATTTGCACTGGACGCATCCACGATTCGCGTGTTGTATCCCATGAAGAATCAATACGATAAAGTCCAGTTTCTCTCACAGCTTCTTGATCTCAAAGTACAAAGCGAAAATGAACCAACGATAGTGATATATGAGCGAACGGGAACGGTCATCATGAGTGGTGATATAAAGATAGATACACCGGTCTACATCTCCCATGGCAATATCTATGTGACGGTCCAAAAAGAGCCTGTCGTTTCTCAGCCAAACCCACTAGCTGGAGGAAACACCGTTCAAACACAATCGACGCAGACAACAGTCCAGGAGGCTAACGGAAGGATCTTTTCTATACAATCGCCCTCATTAAGGGATCTTGTAAAGGCACTCAATGATTTGGGAATTTCACCAAGAGATCTCATTGCCATTATACAGGCTATCAAAAATGCCGGTAAGCTCCACGCAAAAATTGTGATAATGTAGGATAGACCATGAAGATAGATACATACTGGGATTTTGCGCAGCTGAGTCAGATAAAAACGAAAGATATGGCGGCAAAAGGTTTTGAAGAGGAGTTTATCCATCAGTTTCTCAAAGAGGTGCGAAAGTCATTGGAAAGAACATCACCACTACTGGATACCTCATTTTCTGCAAAAATGTATTGGGATATGTTTGATATGCAGATTGCAAAAGTCTTGAGTGATAGTGATCAGTTCGGTTTGAAAGAGTATATTGCACAAGCGATTGAGACATACGAGAAGAATAGCCGATGACTTACGGGATTGAAAAGATTTTTTCCAAAGTTCATGAGCACTCCGATGCTATCATCATAATCTTGATTTTAGCCATTTTGGCCTCTATGATTCTGCCTGTACCACCTTTTTTCCTTGATCTTTTACTGACAGCTAGTATTACGTTTTCTTTGGTCATTCTCATGACAACCGTTTATGTAGGAAACCCTTTAGAGATCGCTTCTTTTCCTTCTCTTTTACTTTTAGCCACACTGTTTCGGTTGGCTTTGAACATTGCAACGACAAGAAGAATACTTTTGCATGGTCATGAAGGACCGGAAGCTGCCGGGAAGCTGATTGAGAGTTTTGGTCAGTTTGTCGTTGGGGGGAACTATATCGTTGGGATTATCATCTTCGTGATTTTGGTAACGATTAACTTCATAGTTGTTACCAAAGGGACGGAAAGAATCAGTGAAGTTGGGGCACGTTTCACCCTCGACGCAATGCCTGGGAAACAGATGGCAATCGATGCGGATCTCAATGCCGGACTCATCGATGAGCAAGAGGCAAGAAGACGCCGAGAAGCCATTGCAAAAGAGGCCGATTTTTACGGGGCGATGGATGGTGCAAGCAAGTTTATAAGAGGGGATGCGATAGCCGGTATCATTATTACTACCATCAACATCATTGGTGGTATTGCCATAGGAGTATTGCAACATGGTATGGATCTCTCTACCGCTGCAGCAAACTTTACACTTTTGACTGTCGGTGATGGCTTGGTGAGTCAGATCCCATCTCTTATCACTTCTACAGCTGCTGGTTTGATGGTGACTCGTGCAGTTTCTGAAACGAATCTTGGAAAAGAGATCTTTTCTCAACTTACCAGCTATCCAAAGGCCTTGTATATGACTGCAGGGGCTCTTTTTGTTATCGGTACAGTGCCTGGTATGCCATTTATCCCCTTTACCATTTTAGCCGGTATGATTGCCCTGACTGCCTATATGATGCAACTTGAAATGAAACGAGAAACGATTGAGAAAGAGGAAGAAGAGGTAAAAGAGATCCTGCAGCAGCAAGTTGAGGAGAGTGAAGAGGAGTACATTACACAGCCAGAGACAATCACTTTTGAGATAGGATATGGTCTTATACCGTTAGTGGATGAAGAGAAAGGCGGAGAGCTTCTCAAGCGGATAAAATCTTTACGAAAACAGCTTTCAAAAGAACTTGGCCTGATGGTGCCCTTGATCCATATCAAAGATAACCTAGAACTCAAATCTGGCGAATATAGGATTTTACTCAAGGGGGTTGAGGTTGCAAGATATCAGATAGAACCGGGTAAAATGCTTGCCATCGATACAGGGCAGACCAACGGTAAACTTGAAGGAGTAGAAACGACAGAGCCCACATTTGGACTTAAAGCTTATTGGATCGATGAGAGCCAAAAAGATAAGGCAAGGATGTTGGGATTTACCGTAGTCGATATCCCTACCGTAATCATCACGCATCTTTCAGAGATCATCAAACAAAATGCTCATGAGATTTTGGGTAGAAGTGAAACGAAAGAGCTTGTGGACAAACTCGGTCAGAAATATCCGATCGTCAAAGAGATTGTTCCTGAACAGGTTCCATACGCTATCTTGCACCGAGTTTTGCAAAATCTTTTGCGAGAGCACATTCCTATCAAAGATCTGTTGACAATCATCGAGTCGCTTTCCGATAATATCACGAAAACGGAAGATACGGATATTTTGACAGAGCTAGTGCGAGAGTCTTTAGCGAGACTTATTACATCGATCTATGCTAAAGATGGTGTACTTTATGCATTGACGCTGGATCCGGCAAGCGAAGAGAAACTCTATGCAAAAATCAAAGAGTACAATGGCAACCTCCCTCCGATTGATCCAGCGAAACTACAAAGTTTCATTATGCAGATCAGCAAAAATATGGAAAAGTTTGTTATCGAGCAAAGGACACCTGTGCTTCTTACCTCTCCAAATGTACGCCGATATGTTTATAAGATCATTGAACCCTATATGTCCAATGTAGCAGTGCTTTCATACAATGAAGTAGATCCGAAAACAAAACTCAAAATTATAGACAAGGTCAGCCTCGATGGAAATAGTTAAGTATGAAGGGTATGATCTTGAGGCTTTGATTGATCAAGCCAAGAAAGAGTATGGAGATGATGTTAAGATATTGAGCTATGAGACAGAAACCCAGCGACGTTTTTTTCTATTTCGTAGAAAGAAATATACACTTTTTATCAAGATAGAAGACAAGAATGAAAACTTTTTGGATCTCTTATCCAAAGAGGAGAAAAACCAAGAGATTGATCAATTCCTTACCAAAATAGAGGCAATGATCGATAAAAAGATCGAGCCTTTGAAAGAAGAGATCAAAAAGAGAAGCGGTGTCTCTTTTGAACCTGCAGAGTTGCCTTCCCATGCAAGAAATCCTCTTCTTAAAGAGGAGCAGTTTGACGAGTTCACTGGCGATGCGGTTGAGCTCATTAAGCTTTTAATTGAAAACGATGTGGATCCAAAAGTTGCCAAGATGCTTGTCAAAGAGTCATGTGGACTCGATATCGATACCAATAAACTCGATCTCAATACCTCTTTTTTCAAAGAAGCTTTGACAACGGCGATAGAAAAGAAGATCAAATTTAGAGGTCCTTTGAAAATACAAAAAGGCAATTTCAAAGTGATAGCTTTTGTAGGTCCAACTGGTGTTGGAAAAACGACTAATCTATTCAAAATTGCTTCAGAACTCGTAATCAACCAAAAATTGAAAATTGCGGTAATCAGCATCGATACATTCAAAGTAGGTGCCGTACAGCAGGCAAGATCCTTTTCCAATATCCTCAATATTCCTTTTTACGCTATTACAGATTCGAAAAATCTTAAAAAGACGTTGCAAAATCTCAATGGTATCGATGTAGTACTGATAGATACCGTTGGAAGAAGCCATTACGATTACTGGAGATTGGGTGAAATGCGTGAAATTCTTGGCGGTGGTGCCGACTTTATGGATATCTCTTTGGTTCTTAGCTGTAACTATAAAAACAGCGAAGCCCTGGAAGTGGTCAATCGCTACCGAACCTTTTTCCCTATCCATAGTCTTTTTTTTACAAAAATAGATGAGACGTACAAACCTGGAATTTTACTCAATCTTCCGATCAAAACAGACATTCCTCTCTCTTTTATCAGTGTAGGACAGAAAGTACCAGAAGATATCAGGCTTCTCAACCCTGAACGGGTGGCACAATATGTATTAGGTGAGCAGTTATGATGGATCAGGCAAGCGGTTTACGGGAACTTGTTTCAAAAAAACAGATACAGAAAAGAGATTCCAACTTTATAACCATTGCAAGTGGCAAAGGCGGTGTTGGTAAAACAAATTTTGCTCTCAATTTTTCCTATTTGATGGCTAACCAGTATAATAAACGTGTATTGCTCATCGATGCGGATTTTGGCATGGCAAATATTCATCTTTTTGTAGAGGCGGATGCAAAAAGAAATATGAAAAATCTTTACAACGGGGCCTCTTTGGATGAGGTGATACAAAAAGCGGACGGTTTTGATGTATTGCTCGGCTTTTCAGGTATTGATGATATCTGGGAATTGGAAGATACGACTGCACAAACTATTGTAGCGCAATTAGAGCAAGTAAGTACACAGTATGATTATATTATCATCGATACTGGAGCGGGAATCGATGATAGAATAGCTGGTTTTTTACGAGCTTCTGATAGATCCTATATTGTCACAACCCCAGAACCGACTGCGCTTATGGATGCGTATGCACTCATTAAATCGATGTATAATATCTATGGATATGATCAATTCAAAATAGTCGTCAATATGTCTAAAAACAGAGAAGATGGAAAAAACACCTATAACAAACTTCGTATCTCTTTGAATAAATTTCTCCGTATCGATGCTGAACTGTTGGGTATTTTGCCTTACACAAATAGTTTAAGGCAATCCGTAAGGAAGAAGATGCTTGTATGCAAAAATTTTCCTAAAGATAGTTATACTGTCAATATGAAACGAATTTGTGAATCGGAACTTCGTATTCAAAAAACCTCTTCAGAAAATTTTTGGCAAAAACTTTTCGATTTTATGGGAAAGAGTGAATGAGTCTAACGCCACAGGAGAAACAGCAGATTGTATTGGACAATTTGGCTCTTGTTAAAAAGGTAGCCTCAAAGATCTATTTTAAACTTCCCAAGGATGCAAATATAGAATTCGACGAACTCGTCAACACAGGTACCATTGGTTTGTATAAAGCGATAGAAAAATATAATCGTGACAAAGCACAGTTTTCTACATACGCCTATATTAAGATTCGTGGGGAAATACTCGATTATCTTCGTTCTTTGCATATTGTTCCTCGTACTATGAGAGAAAAGATCAAGAAAGAGAAAGAGGAGGGACAAAAAGAGATACCCCTGTCCAATCTTGCCATCATGATGAGTATGGAAAAAGCGCTTGGCGAGAGTGAAAATGGTCCAAGGTTGATGGATATTCTAATCAGTAATGAAAAAAGTCCCGAAGATTATGCCATTTCTTCAGAAATTCATGATAAAATTGTAGAAGCTTTGGATAGTCTCAGTGAGAGCGAGCGAAAAACATTGCAGATGCTCTATTTTGAAGAACGTGAACCAAAAGAGATATCGCAAATACTTGGAATATCTCAATCCAGGGTTTCACAGATAAAATCGAAAGCTATTGTGAAGCTTAAAAGTGTTTTTAAAAAAATGGAGATGTAATGAATCTTTTGGACCTGCTTTTCCTTTCTCCCAAAGATGCTTCAAATACAAAAGCTGTAAAAAACACGCAATCTTCATCAGATCCTAAAATAGATTTTGAAACTGTGCTTGCATCGATGTTGCAAGATGAAAAAAGTAAAAATTATGGCCAGATCCTTGGCAAAAAGCAATCTCAATTACCCCTAAAAATATCGATACAAACAGTTTCTAACACGGTGAACAATGCTTCAAAAGCAAATGGACGAAAGCACATACAAGAAATGCAAACAGTAGATGAAAAATCGACAAAAAATAGTTCTTTTCAAAGTGAGTTCATTCCAAACAGGCAACAAAAGGTCGCACTCTATACTTTGTACAAAAAGCTCTCAAAGAGTATTCCTTTAGAAAAAGTTATTTTTAGGAAAGGGGAACACACAAAACCGTTTGATAAAAAATCTGTCCAGACTTTCACCTTCGTTCCAAAAAAGATTGTAGAAAAACGACAATCTTTGCCAAAAGGACTGCAAATACCCCAAAAGAATACCCATACAGCACTTGTTTTACAAAAAGCAGGAACAAAAATCAGCAAAAATAAAAACAATGGGGTTAATAATCAAAAAATAGATAAAAATGTAACTGTTACAAAAACTTTTTCTTCGAAAAGCAGCAATGAAGAACAGAATACAATTCAATCTTTAGAAAAAAAATCGGAAAAACAGAGAGAAAATTTTATTGAATACAAAACGAATCAAGCACCTTTGAATCAAACATATACTTGGACTCCATCACATAGAGTAGACAATCAAAATGGCCGTTTGAAGGAAAACGAAATTATCGATAAAAAAAGAGATCGTCATGTAACTGCTCTACATTCTGAAAAACCTGTTTCAAAGAATGCGATACAATCAAATTATTTTCATAAAAATCAACCATCTATTTTATTATCGGATTCAAATGCTCATTCTACTCAGCAAATGATACTTCCAAAAAATGAGAAATTACAAAATATACATGTTCCATCAAAGGCCTCAAAACGTTCTGAATCACCGAAAGAGAATATATATTTTACAAATCCACTTGTAAAAGATGATGAGGAATCACAAAAGAGTGCACAAAAAATAAAGAATATGTTGGAGCAGTTGAATAGTTTGGAAAAAGAGCAAACTCCTTTGAACAACAAAGAGATTTCGCATAGATCCGATACCAAAGCAATTGATACGATGAAAACATTTGATGGCAACATACAATTTCCTCATGAGAAAAAGAGTCAAAGTAAACATAAAAAAAGTATGTTAACCGAGACTATTCAAGAGGTATTTTTTGAAAATGAACACCAATCTAGACAAAAACATGTTCATATTGGCAATAAGCAACATCTTGATGTTTCACAAATAGATGCTCAATCTATTAAGAAACAGCTGTATGAAGCAAACGGTGAAACGAAAGAAAACATGTTCCAACATCGTGAAGATGCTACTGCCCAAAATCAAGAGATTTCTGTTTCACAAAATCCTGTCATTGGTAATGAAAGAAAAGGGGATAACAAAAGATTCAGTTTTTCAAAACAGATAGATGTGATTGAAAAACCCGTAGAACAACAGACTCTTAATACGAAAAATGATACATCGCACCAAGAGAGTGAACACAATGCAAACTCCGACTCTTCTGCAAAAACTTTTGTAAGTAGATCCGATGATCAGACTACTCTACTCAAAGAGAGCCATAAGCAACAACAGTTTATTATAACGCTTGACCAAACTCGTATCAAAATCAACTTCCACCATCAATCCATTCAGATGCAATTTGTCAGTATGACACCTTTAATGATGGAAGATGGACTACAGCAATACATTGATAAAGTCATGCAGCAGACCGGTTTTGAAAAATATAAAATCACTTTAAAAGATAAAGAGAAAAGAAGAGAGTTTTCCAACACAGCTGTACTTCCCTCAGCAAGAAGCGAGTCAAGTTTGGTAAATGTTAAGATTTAGTCTCTTTTTCCTCTGTTTGCTCTCGGTCGTTTACGCTTCGACGAATGAAACAACAAACCAATATAGTAAGCAAGAACTTAATGAAACAAATGGTACTTTGCAAAAGAACAATACCTATATAAAAATAGTGTATGAAAATGCTTTGCGCGATTTTCGAGTCGGTTCTTATTATGATGCTCTAAATGAATTTTCTTATGTTGCAAAATTCCCAGATACGCCCTATTTTTTGGATGCTTTGTACCAACTTGCAAAA
Organism: Nitratiruptor sp. SB155-2; assembly: GCF_000010325.1. Taxonomy (GTDB): domain Bacteria; phylum Campylobacterota; class Campylobacteria; order Campylobacterales; family Nitratiruptoraceae; genus Nitratiruptor. The sequence goes on from NC_009662.1 coordinate 620,348, forward strand.
ACCTACCTGGCAATTGGTAAACGAACAGGAGAAAAAAAGTTTTTTTGGAGTGCTTTGAATTATCTCAATCTTTATATAGGACGGGGAGGTGTTGATGATGCGAAATACTTTTATCTCAAAGCTCTCATTTTAGAAAACTTGGGGTTTTATGAAAGAGCACTTGCATTGTATCAGCTAGGTTTGGCAAAAGCCGAGAATGATTCTATTAAAAAAGATATTTTGATTGGAATGTTACGAACGGCAGTACTGGCAAAGAAGTCGGACCTTTTTACAAAATATATGATTATGCTTTCTGTAGAAAAATTGACCAAAGAACAAAAGAAAGAGTATCGATTTATTCGAGGACTCTCATATTTTTATCAGGGCAACTATGAGAATGCTATACGGTTGTTGTTGCAAACCTATAAAGAGTATGAAGAGTATCTCATAGATAATCCGCAATTTTACTATATTGTAGCAGAAAATGCATATCGATATGGAGAGTACAAAACTGCAAAACAGCTTTTTAAACGAATACTAAAATATGTCAAAAACAGGGATGTTTTACAAAAGACTCTGTTACGTCTAGGTGATATAGCTTTCAACAGTAACAATATCCATGAAAGCATCGGATACTATTATCGTCTGATTCGAAAATTTCCAAAAAGTAAATATGCAACGATTGCCAAACTCAAGCTGTTATATATCATGAAAAAAGATAAAAAGGTACAACACTATCTTAAAAAATTTTTACCTGATGCACAATTTTTGAAAAATCCTCAAAAGTTTACATTGGAAATTTTAGTCAAAAACAGACAAAACTATATCGGTTTTTTTGCATTGGCAAATTTTGGATTGAATGTACTTGAACTGAGAAGTGAAAAACTTATGAAACGCCTTGGCTGGGAGCTTTCATTGGTTCCTGTCAAGAGTTTGAAATATGAACACAAAGAGTATTTCCGAAGACTTTGGGAGCCTACGTTGTTGGATTTGAAAGATCCAAAACTCACGTGTATTTTATATAGATCCAATCCACAGTTTTTTGTAGAGATTTTCAACAAGTCTGTCTTGCTTCATATGGGTACGGTTTTATATCAATGTGAAAAAACGAAAAAAACCTACATTGACCTTTTGAAAAGAGCGTACGAAAAATTTAAGGACGATGCAATCTTGTATAAATTGGTTGATGTCTATTATGAACTTGGCAAATATAGCAAAGCAATGCAATACCTTACGAAAGTGAAAAACAGAGGTTGTACGTATGCGATAGAGTATAATAAGTTGTGTTTTTTGATGCAGCAAAAATGCAGCAATAGGTTTACATTATTAAAAAACAGATGTCAAAAAAATAGTTTTTATAAGTTGCTTTTTCTTTCTGCTGCAAAACTGGAACAAGGCATCATCGATACCTCTTTTGTACAGACCCATAGAGATTTTTTTGTCAAACATTATAAGAAAGATCCTGTTGTGAGAAAGTATGTGGAAATGTTAGCGAAGAAAATGATAGAAAAAGAGCAGTATCAAAAAATCATCGATCTTCTTTCCCCTATCGCTTCGTATATAAAAGAGGATTGTTTCTTAAACAGTATATTATCTCTATCTTATGTTAGAATTGGTAAAATGCAATATGCTGGCAAGATTTTAAATGAGATGAACTCTTGTGATAATGAATGGTATCATATCGCGAAGGCTGCATATGATGATATACTGTTTAGCAAAGAGATAGAGGGTGAATAATGTGGGATAAAGTCGATGGATTAGAGAAAGCAGCTTCTTTCTTCTTTGAACGATCTAAAGTTATTCAAGGAAATATTGCCAATGCCGATACGCCAAATTTTAAACCCAAAGAGCTTGTTTTCGAGCAAGAACTGAAAAACCGGATGGAGCTAAAAAAAACCGATCCAAAACATATCGATCCTCAAATGCAAAAAGGTGAATTTAAAGAAGTAGAATTAGGGCAAATAAGAGGTTATGACAACAATAGAGTGGATATCCAAGAGGAGCTTGCCAAATTGGCTGAAAGCTCGATTATGTATAAGTCGCTCTCTGAAACCTTGAAAAAAGAGTTCACAAAACTAAAACTTGCTATTACAGGAAGATAATCATGATTTTTAAAGGTCTAGAAGTTTCCCAAACCGGTCTTTCTACGCAAAAGTATCGTATGGACATCGTTGCAAGCAACATGGCAAATGCGAACTCCATTGATGATAACGGGGTCCCATATAGACGTAAGATTCCGATCTTTCAAGAGATTTTAGACAAAGAACAAAACAGAATTCCTCTTTCAAAAGTTGCGATAAAAAAGGTGGTCGAGGATCCCTCTCCTTTTAAACTCAAATATGATCCTAACAATCCTTTAGCGGATGAAAATGGATATGTACAGCTACCAAACGTAGACCCTTTAAGAGAGATGGTGGATATGATCTCTGCAATGAGAACATATGAGGCAAATTTGACCGCTTTCAATACGCATAAAGATATGCTTTTAAAAACTATTGACATTTTGAAAGTGTAAAAGGATAGATTATGAAAATCGACGGAGTGGGACAAGTCGGTATACAAAGCAGTGTGTTGAATATCGATGATGTAAAAGATACTCAACATAATGAAGGATTCTCCGATCTTTTGACACAGTTTATAGCCGAGGTGAACCAAGATTTGACAAAAGCGAAAGAAGCGGAAAAACTTTTGCAAAGTGGTAAAGTAGAAAACTTGATCGAAACGATGGCAGCCATCGAAAAAGCGGATATCTCCTTGCGCTTTGCGACAGAGTTTCGCAATAAAGCTATTGAAGCATATCAAGAGATTATGCGTATGCAAATATAAGAGGTGATGTTTGGCTTTAGATGCTGCAACGATCAAAGAGAAGCTTAAACAGGCGTTTGAAAACAAAAACTTCATAAAAACACTCTTTTTGGCTCTCGGAATCGGAGCTTTGATTGTCCTACTTTCTGCATTGCTTATCCGAGATATTTCGGCTGAGAAATATGGTGTGTTGTATGCAAACCTGACTGCGGATGATGCCGGGAATATTTTAACTGTTCTTCAAGAAGAAAAAATTCCTTACAAAGTGGAAGGTAATGGTAAAATCATACTTGTACCGAAAGATAAAATCTATGATGTCCGTTTGAAACTTGCGGCAAAAGGGCTGCCTAGATCACAAAACGTAGGTTTTGAAATTTTTGATGAGCCTAAAATGGGTATAACCCATTTTCAAGAAAACATCAATTATATACGAGCATTGGAAGGAGAGCTTGCTCGAACCATCAAAAAAATAGATGCAGTGCAAGACGCGAGGGTCAACATTGCTTTACCAAAAGATAGTATTTTTGCTAGAGAAGAGGATGAGGCAAAAGCCTCTGTGATCATATCATTGCATCCAGGAATGAGTTTGACAAAAGAGCAGGTAAAAGCAATCGTTTTCTTGGTATCACATGCCGTACCAAAACTGAAATCACAAAATGTAACAGTTGTTGATAATAGTGGACGGGTTCTTTCAGATATGCTTGAAGAGAATGAAGAAAAAGAGGTGCATGACGTTGTCGATCTGAAGCGAAAATTTCGTCGAGATATCGAAAAAAGTGTAGAGTCGATGCTGGCCAGGGCTCTTGGGGCGCAAAAAGTGGTTGTTCGAGCAAACGTAGAAATCGAAACTGCCAAAATAGACAAACGTGACGAGATCTATGATCCTGACAAAACAGCTGTAGTGAGTGAGCGTAAAATCCAGGAGAAATCAAAAAGTATTCCACAGCAGCCTATTGGATCTCCCGGCACTCCAACAAATGTTCCAGCAACGATAAATACCGGTCCTAACGGAACTGTTTTGCAGGATAAAAGTAAAAAAGATATCACGACAAATTATGATGTAACAAAATCGTTGATTGTGACAAAGCAGAATGTTTTTAAGATCAAAAAAATAACAGTCGGCGTACTCATCGATGGAAAATATATTAAAAAAATGGATAAGAATGGAACTATGCAAGTGGAGTTTGTCCCACGCAGTGAGCAAGAACTCAAATCATTTGAGAATTTGATCAAAAGTGCCATAGGATATGATCCAAAACGGGGAGACCAGGTAACGGTGGTCAGCGTACCATTTGAAAACCAAGCTCTTGCTGCACCGATGCAAGTAAAGAGGGGATTTGAACGATATATACTGTATGCGGCTTTTGCATTACTTGCAATCATGGCACTTCTACTAATCTGGTTTATTCTCAAGCAAAGAAAACAAAAAGTTCTGTTGGAGCAGGAACTGGCAACTGCAACACAACCAGGCACTACAACTCCACAAGGTTTGACGGAGAGTTCGAGAAAAGCGTTGCATGAGCTGGAAGAAGAGATGAGTGCTCTCTCTTTACAAGATGAACCGATTTACCAAAAAATTCTCCATATCGCCCAGGAGAATCCTGATTTGATCGCAACTTTGATCAGCAAGTGGATAAAAGAAGAGGGCAGTGGTAAATGAAACTCGATTTAGATGATTTTTCAATTTTATTGAATGATCAAGAAGAGGTGACTCAGCAAAATCAACAAAAGGCTCCAGAAGATATAGAGAGACAGTATCAAGAGAAACTTTTACAGTTGGAAAAAGAGTATAAAAATCTGATCGAAAAAGCTTCTAAAGACTCCTATGAAAAGGGATTTCAAGAGGCCACGAAGCTTTACGAGCAAAAAATGCAAGAGAATCTTTCAAAATTGCAAAAAGAGTTTGAAGAACAGTATAAACAAAAACAGCAACTAGATGCCAAAAATATGGCTCATATGACAGAGGAGTTGAAAAAAGCCTATGAAATGACGATTGAAAAATTCTCAACGCAGATAAATGAATATATCACATCTATTTTAGAATATCTCTATATCGATCCGAACAATAGCCAGTATGTTGTAGAGAAAATAGAAGAGATTCTTGAACAGTTCCACAACTATTTTCCGATCTCCATTGAAGTTTCTTCTCGTTTAAAAGATCTTTTGCAAAACAAAATTGCCTCTGGAGTTGAGATAAAAGTCAACGAACATATGAAAGAAAACGAATTTGTCATCCATTTTCATGATTTTCAAATCAAACCTGACCTAACAAAGAAATTGGAACTTGTTAAAGATGAACTTAGCCAAGAGATTGAAAACTCATCCAAATTACCTGATTAAAGGAAAAATCACAAGTATAAAAGGTCCGTTGATCGAAGCTGTTTTGCCTGATGTTTCCATAGGAGACCTTTGCTATCTTGACAACGGAGTCGAAGCGGAAGTTGTAGGGTTTCGCGATGGGAAAACACTTTTGATGACCTATGATGATCTATACGGTATTCGTATAGGCAGTTTCATTTCCTCATCACTCTCTTCATCCAAAATAGGTGTCGGTGCAGATCTGTTAGGTACAGTTCTTGATCCCTTTGGCAACCCATTAAATAAAGAAAAGCTGCAATTCGAAACAAAAGTATCTTTAAAAAATGAGACGATTAATCCTTTGTTGAGAGAGCGTATCAAAACCCCTCTTGATATTGGTGTACGAAGTATTAATGGGCTTTTTACGATAGGGAAAGGCCAAAGAATAGGTATTTTTGCGAGTGCAGGAGTGGGGAAATCGACACTTCTTGGGATGGTTTCAAGGTTTACGAGTGCTGATATCAATGTGATCGCACTGATTGGTGAGCGGGGCAGGGAAGTAAGAGAATTTATAGAAGATAATTTAGGTAAAGAGGGACTAGAAAAATCTATCGTTGTCGTTGCAACTTCAGATCAACCTCCTTTGGCAAAACTTCGGGCTGTTCATGTTGCTATGGCATATGCATCCTACTTTTCAAAAAAAGGTAAAGATGTTCTTTTTTTAGTTGATTCACTCACACGACTTGCTATGGCACAACGAGAGATCGGGCTACTTGTAGGTGAACCTCCGACCTCCAAAGGATATACGCCTTCTGTGTTTACGCTGCTTCCAAAAATTATAGAGCAAGCCGGAACATTTCACAATCAAGGAAGTATCACCGGGATTTATACGGTTTTATTTGAGGGAGAGGAGTTGTCGAGCGATCCGATAGCAGATGCAGCGGTAGGTTTTTTAGATGGTCATGTGGTTCTATCAAAAGAGATGGCACAAAAAAGAGTCTTTCCTGCTGTCGATCCATTAAAAAGTATCAGTAGACTTGCACCGCAACTTGTACCTTCAGAAATCTTGGAATTTCAGGCCCAGTTCATTCAGATATATGCTCTTTATAAAGAGAACGAAGATATGATCAATATGGGACTTTATAAACCGGGAAGTTCACAAAAAATAGATCTTGCCATAAAATATTATCCAAAATGTCTAGACTATCTGAGACAGTCTATCAATGAGCCCATCAATCTGGAAAAAAGCTTTGAGGATCTGAAAAATCTGATATTATCGGCAAAAAATGACGGATTTTTTAGTTATTAAAGAAATTTTTAATATTTCATCAGCTACAATCTAAAGTAGACTCGGTATAAAGGACGTTTATGGCACTTGAACCAATCCAGACCATACAAGGGTATTCTGGAAAAGAGATCAATGTATATGATAAAAATGTCGACCAATCAAAAATGGACAAAGAGGGTTTTTTGAAAGTTTTATTGGCAAATTTTCAATTTCAAGATCCATTTGAGGCCCAAGATATTGCAAAGTTTATCGACAATACCGTAAAACTAAGAGAGCTGGAAGTGCTCAATAACTTCGAAACAAGTGTCAATACTTTGGCAAACGGAACACAGCAACTTTTAAGTGCGGCAAATCTAATCGGCAAAAAAGTTGTGTATACCGGAAACGAAACATTCGTAGAAAATGGCAAAACGGATGTGAGCGTGAAACTGGATGAGGATGTGAACTACTTGGCTCTCTATCTTTATGATGAAAATGGAAATGTTGTATATCAAAAAGAGCTAACAGAGACTATACCTGCAGGTACATCGAAAAGATTTGAAATCGAAGATGAGAGTATACCGGATGGTGTTTATAATGTAGGAGTAGTTGCAAAAAATGGGGAAGAAGAGATATCCCAAGCAGAAATAATCCATTCGACGGGGCTAGTTGCTGGAGTGGAAAAAGAGGGGAGTGAAATCGTCTTGAGCGTGAACAGCGGTCAGAGTGTAAAACTGAATGATGTATACAGCATAGGAGGATAGTATGTTACAGTCATTTTATACTGGAAACAGTGGATTAAATGCAAATAAAACATGGCTAGGTGTGATAAGTGATAATATAGCCAACGTAAATACAAACGGATTTAAACAGGAGAGGGTGAATTTCAGTGATCTTGTTGCAAGTTCACTCACTACATACTCTTCATCAGGTGCTCCAAGAAATAAAGAGATCGGTGGTGGAGCTTTTGTTGCAGGTACTATTAAGGATTTTTCTCAAGGATCATTTAAAAATACCAACCAACCACTCTCTTTAGCATTGGATGGCGAAGGTTTTTTTATGGTAAAAAATCCTTCAGCCGATCTTACATATTATACAAGGGCAGGTGATTTTAGAGTAGATGCAAACGGAGATGTCATTAATCCAGCAGGATTAAAACTTCAAGGTTGGATGTTAGATGAGACAGGAAATATTGCAGGAGCTATGGGAAGCATCAATATACCTAACAATCTTGACCCAAAAAATACCGATAAAGTGGCATTTGAGAATCCAGCGAATCTTGATGCCGGAGTTGATGCTATCACGAAAACATTTGATCCAAGTGATCCGACGACGTATCATTATGTAAACACTATAACCACTTACGATAGCTTAGGGACTTCGCATGTTTTGAAACACTATTTCATAAAAACCGATATAAATACTTGGCGTGTTTTTACCCAATTGGATGATAGAGCTGTTACATATAATGATGGAACAAATGAGTATGCAGCTTTGGAATTGAAATTTAATGGAAAAGGAGAACTTACTTCTGCTCAATACATTTCGCAACCTGCAACACAATCTGAAGCAGCTTCAGAAGCTGCTACGGATGATGGGATTTTTTCTGTAACAAATATTCCTGTTTTACCTGGGACTATTTATATTACACAAGATCAAAACGGCAATAGTGTTACTTGGAATGATGATGGCTCAGGGAACATAGTAGATATCCAGACAGGAGAAATAAAAGGGACTATAAGTTACGATGATGGAAAAATAACGATTATTGGTGCTGCTGGTGATGGGAATACTACAGGTACATTAACTGTTAATTATAAAGACTTCAGTGATACAACTACTGCTAATGTTACTGATCTTGGAGCTATTAAAACTTCTACAATTAATTATTCAGACAATACAAGTCGTTTTCTCAATAATGGTGCGACTGATACTGCAATAACTGAAGATTTTAAAAAGCTGACACAACTCGATAGCGAATTCATCTTCTATGCGCAGCAAAATGGTGCGAGTAAGGGTGATTTGATGAGTATCAGTGTAACAGAAGATGGTATCATTAAAGGAACTTATACAAATGGTCAAGTAAAAGATGTAGCAAGACTTGCAGTTGCAACTTTTAAGGATAAAGAGATCTTGGTTCGAAAAGGAGACAATCTGTACTTGCCAAATCAACAGACTTTCACACCGATTATCGTTCCTGGCGGCGTCATCAGTAAGATACGAAGCGGTATGCTTGAGATGAGTAACGTGGATATCTCTCAAGAATTTATCAACCTCATTACTGCACAACGTGCATATCAGGCAAATGCCAAAACGATCACCACATCTGATCAGATACTCCAAACAACGATGGACATCAAACGATAGGGCTTTCTCCCTATCTCACTTTCGATAACATAATATTTGTTTAATCATTAATTTACTATACTTGAATAACTTATTCATCATACAAGGGATCCATCTATGGCTGAAGAAGCGAAAGAACAGGAAGAGTCACAAGGTGGCGGTAAAAAAAAGCTCATCATTATTCTTTTGATTGTCCTTATTCTCTTAGGGGGAGGGGGAGCTGCTGCATATAAATTTTTAGTTTTGGATAAGCAGAAAAAAGAGGAAGACAAAAAAGAGAAAAAAGCGGAAAAAATAGCGGAAGATCTTAAAAATATTGAAGATCTGGGGATCACATATGATGTAGGTACATTTATTGTCAATTTGCAAGATAAAGATGCAGATCGTTATTTGAAAGTTACTATTGTTTTAGATGTGCAGGATGAAAAAGTAAAACAAGAACTTGAAAAGAGACTTCCTCAAGTCAAAGATGCGATAACGACGCTTCTATTTACAAAATCCTCGTATGAATTAAGAACAGCAGAAGGTATAGAAGAGTTGAAAGAGCAGATCCTAAAAAGAGTCAATGCGATATTACCTATAGGTGGTGTTAAAAATGTCTATTTTACCGATTTTGTGATTCAAACAGCATAGGATAGAGGATGGAGAAAGAGATAGGTGAACAAGTGGACTTCTCTTTACTTGAAGATATTTCATTGAAGATGAGTGTACGACTCGGTAGCACGAAAAAGATGATCATCGAGATACTTTCGCTCAAAGAGGGTGATGTCATAGAGCTTGAAAGAAATACTGAAGATTATATCGATGTTATGCTCAACGAGAAAAAAATGGCTATTGGAGAAATTGTCGTTATCAATGACAAATATGGGGTGAGGATCGTAGATCTTGCTTGATACATATTTCCTTGTTAAATTCCTTATAACTTTTCTTCTACTTATTTTTACTTTATATATAATCTACTATTATCTGAAAAAAAAAGCTCCAGCAATCAAGAAAAACGGAAAGATACATATCGAAGAGATAAACTATATCGACCGGAACCGTCAAATTATTCTCGTAACAGTCAAAGATATAGAGCTTTTGATACTCAATGATGAAAAAGGAGCAACAGTAATCAAAGAGTGGAAAAGAAGTGATCAATGAGAAAATTTCTTTTATTGTTACCTTTTATAGGGATACCTCTTTTTGCAGCCAATGAGATCAATGCTTTGCTCGATCAATTAAAAAATGTAGATACGACACTAAAAATTCTTGCTCTTTTTACCATTTTAAGTCTTGCACCTGCCATCTTGATTACGATGACTTCTTTTACAAGGATTGTTATTGTATTGGGGCTTCTCCGACAAGCACTTGGAATACCCCAATCACCTCCAAACCAAGTGATCATTGCATTGTCGCTATTCTTGACATTTTTTATCATGAAACCCGTATTTGATCAAATATATGTTGATGCGGTACAGCCATATATGCAGCATAAACTTAATGATATGCAAGCTGTAGAAGCAGCAATGAGACCTATAAAAAAGTTTTTAGTCAACAATACCCAGAAAGAGGAATTGAAGCTGTTTTTAGATATCAATAAAACTACACCGAAAGATTATAATGATATCAGTTTATCCGTTTTATTGCCTGCATTTTTAGTGAGTGAGATAAAGATCGCTTTTGAGATAGCATTTGTCATCTTTTTGCCATTTTTAGTGATAGATATGTTGGTTGCAAGTATTTTGATGTCTATGGGTATGATGATGATTCCTCCTATGATGATTTCTCTTCCTTTTAAGCTTATACTTTTCATCCTATCTGATGGATGGGAACTGCTGATTAAAGCGCTTATCAAAGGATATCAATGAGTGTTGATCAAGCTATTACGTTGGTAGAACAGATGTTAAAGATCACGGCACTGGTAAGTTTGCCTCCTTTAGCAACGGCCTTTGGAGTAGGACTTATCATTAGTATTTTCCAAGCAGCTACTCAGATCCAGGAGATGACACTTACATTTATTCCAAAAATCATTGCAACGGTGGCGGCATTGATAATATTTGGCTCTTGGATGTTTGTTACATTGATCGATTATTATAAGTCGATTTTTGATTCGATCACTCGATTAATCCAATGAGTTTCACACTTGATCAGATATATTTTGCTATTTTGGTGTTTTTCAGGGTAGGGGCAATCTTTCTCTCTCTTCCTGTTTTCAATGCCAACTACATCCCAAGCAATATCAAGATACTTCTTATTTTGGCCTTTTCGTTTTATCTGATTCAAAATCTCACAATTTATTACGATTTTTCCAAAGTAACATTGATGCAATTTACACTAATGATACTAAAAGAGATTTTACTGGGCTTTTCCATCGGTCTGCTTGTTTCCATATTTGTTGCTGCATTTACCTATGCAGCCGAGATTATTAGCTATTTTATGGGTTTTACCATAGTCAATGTTTTTGATCCCACATATGGTCAGGTTTCCATATTAAGTAGACTTTTTATCATGCTCTTTTTTATACTCTTTTTCGTTACAGATGCATACCATATTTTCATCATTTCTATTATAAAGAGTTTTTCATACATTCCTCTTGTCCAAACATCTTATCCGGATTCCTTTTTTACTTATCTTTTCGAAAAAAGCAGTTTGATTTTTACACTCTCATTCCAGCTGTCGTTTCCTTTTGCACTTATAGTTTATTTGATAAACTTAGCTTTGGCCTTGGTAAATAGGCTTATTCCACAGATAAATGTTTTTATAGTGGGATTACCGCTTCAGATTTTCGTGGGAATCGTTGCTTTGATGATCGGAGCCGGGGTTTTGGTATCTGTCGGTATTTCTTATGTACAGCAGATGGTAGAGGACTATTTTATATTTATCAAACATTTAGGATAAAAAGTGGCCAAAGATCCAAGTAAAACCGAAAAAGCCACCCCCCGTAGGCGTGAGAAGGCGAGAGAAGAGGGGCAGGTAGCAAAAAGTCAGGATATTCCTATCTCTGCTACATTGATCGTAGTATTTATGTTATTCCTTGCGTATATTCCTTTTGCATATAAAAAACTGTATGAACTCTTTATGTTTATCTTTGCAGATCCTTTATATAATATCCCCCAATATAATTACTCCATAATATATCTGGTTATGGAGTTTATGGGATATCTGACAATACCCTTTTTCCTAGCATTGCTCATAACAGGTGTTGTATCGAACATTGCACAAATCGGCTTCTTGTTGACGTTCAAATCCATGGTCCCAAAACTGGAAAAAATAGATCCTATTGCTGGATTAAAACGGCTTTTTTCATTAAAAACGCTTTTTGAACTTGTCAAAAACATTTTAAAACTGATTGCTGCAACTATAGTGAGCTATTTTTTGGTACAGTTTCTACTCCGAGATGTTTTCCAATATGCTACAACGACACCATATAAAGATGCAGTTCTTTTAGTGAAATATACCCTTATCATGATTCTTGGATTTGCGATATTATCTATTCCAATTGCCGCCATTGATTTTTTCTTTAGAAAATTCGAGTTTGAAGAAAATATTAAAATGAGCAAACATGAGGTCAAAGAGGAACATAAACAGATGGAGGGGAACCCTCAGGTAAAATCTGAGATTCGAAAACGGATGCGCGAGATGAGTATGAATAGAATTATGGCTGAGGTTCCAAAAGCAGATGTGGTTATTACCAACCCTGTACACTTTGCGGTCGCTTTGAAATATGAAAAAGAGAAGATGCATGCACCAAAAGTGGTTGCTAAAGGGAAGGACTATCTGGCACTCAAGATCAAAGAGATAGCTAAAGAACATGGGGTTCCTATAGAAGAGAATCCACCTTTGGCAAGAGCAATCTATCAAGCGTGTGATGTGGATGAATACATTCCGGAGAACCTTTATAAAGCTATCGCTAAAATTTTTGCGAAAGTTTTCAAAAGACAACGACGAAGATTATAGTGCAACGGTTGTTTTGTTTCTACCACCAAGTTTTGAGCCATAGAGCGCATTGTCCGCTTTTTTGATAGCCTGATCAATACTTTCATTGGGATCGACACTTGCAACGCCCAAACTGATAGTCACTTTTCCAACTTCAGGGAAAGTGTGTGATTCTACAGCCTTTCTCAGTTTTTCTGCCATGGCGAAGGCTTGTTTTTCATCCGTTTCAGGTGTAAGAATCAAAAACTCCTCTCCACCCCATCTTATAGCATAATCATATTTTCGTATATTTTGTTTGATGATTTTGGCCAGTTCTCGCAATACGACATCGCCGATATCGTGTCCGTATGTATCATTTATTTTCTTGAAATGATCGATATCGAACAAAATAACAGATAATGGCCGTTTATGTCTATGGCTCCGTTTAATCTCGATTTCCGCAATCTCTTGAAACTTGTGCCTGTTGAATAGTCCAGTTAATTTATCTACCGTTGCCATCTCTTCGAATTTGATCCTTGATATGGCAAAGTAAAAAAGTATAGTGAATAAAAAGAGTATGAGAATAGAGCCTAGAAGAATATTTTGCCAAAAAATCGTATCAAACATCTTGATATTGTTATCGCGTTTAATAGAGACGATATAACCTACGTTAAATTTGTTTTTATTGATAGCAAGAAATGTTATCACATAGTAGTTACCATCAATTTCTACAGATTTTGCAAAATTTTTATATTGTAACAGTTGATTGGAAATTGTATTTCGTATCTTTAATTTAATCTTTTGTATGGTTTTGCGATAGATGCCATCACTTTTGTCAGAAATTTTTTCATAATAAAAAAATGGGCTATATTCACTTTGGATGAATGAGTAGATTCCATAACGAAACGCGATGCCCTCAACCATCAGTTTATTGACAATGAATTCGTAGTGTGCATGGAAGAGTTTTTGCAACTCTTTAGTAAAAATATCATATGAAAGTGCCAACTCTATAAATGCTATTAAATGATTGTTGTAATAAATTGGCTTTTGAAAAGTTATGAGAAGCTTGTTTGCCATATTTTTTTTATTATTTAGTGAAAGTTTTTTGCTAGAAGTCGCTAATTCCGGTTTATTCATATTTAAAATAAGTGTTCCATCCGGTTTGTAAAGTGAGAGATAATGAATATGATACTTTTTCAGTTTTTGGTAATAAGGAAAAAGTTTTTGATACACTCTTTTTTTGTTACTTGTTTGGGTGATCAACGTTAAGAGTTCTCGATCGTCATAGAACATATCGTAAAAAAAGGATACTAGATGTTGATAGGAGTATTTCGTAACACGGTATTCTGAACGCAATTGATCTATTTTTTGTGAAAGATAGAGATCTATTCTCGTTTGTTTATCTTTTGAAAAATAGAAATATATCCCTATGATTCCAATGATCACAACTATGAGAAGCGATATAAAGAGAATGACCGTTTTACTATTTTTTATCATTTTTTAGTTTTGTCAAAATTACTGTAATTTTGTTTAAAGCTTCTGGATCTATAAAATTGAGTGCCTCTCCAGCTTTTTTTGATTTCATATTATAAAGGATATATGCGGCAATTTTCGGATCTTTGATTTTGGAGAGTTTTTCACCTGCATATTCTGGATCCATGCTTTCGAAGTCTTTTGCCAGTTTTTTGAAATGTTGAGACTGAATGGTCTTTATTTGATTATCTAGCATTTTTTTAAACCGTTGCAGTTTTGTCTCTTCTTCTTTGATTTTTTCAAGGAGAAGTTTTTTCTCTTTTATCTGTTTTTTTAAAATTTCTTGCATTGTTCTTAGTTTTTCAAGCTCTTTTTGTATCTCTTTTTTTTCCGTCTGTGCAAAAAGAGAACTAGTACTTATGAGTATGAAAACGGTAAGACTCTTCTGCCAAAAACTCTTCATGCTTCTCTTCTCTCTTTTGTTGTAGCTTTTTCATCTTTTGTTCTAGCTTTTCGTAAGCTTTTTTTGTAGCAAGTAACTCTTTCATCTGCTGAAGGATATACTCTTTTTTCTGTTCCAGTTGTTCTATTTGAAAATCGATCTTGGAAATATTGTGCTTGAGCTCTCGAATACAGTTGACTGCATGAATCTGTTCAAAAATCGTTTTTCGTGTTTGATGTTCCAGTTTGTCGATAATTTCGAAAATCGATTGTTTATGTGCAATCAGCTCGCTGATCGATACGTCGATCTCCTTTTTTTTATTGGATAGTTTATCGAGTTGGTTCTTGTTTTCTTTGATGAAAAGTCGGAGTGAACTTTTTTTCATGCGTTTTTCAATTGTGCTAGTTTTTTCTGTTCTTTTTGGACATATTCATGAATTTTTTGCTCGATTTGCGCTGAGAGTTCTTCAAAAGTCCCCCGTATACAAAGATTATTTGCATACTCGATTTTATCAAGGAGCTTCAGATAGCTTTTGATTTTGATATCGAGTAGTGTAAATTCTATCTGTATGATATCGGCGTATTTGAATCTCTTTATAATATCAGGTTTGCCGTTGAAGCAGATTCTCGCCCCGCCTGCACTGATATCGACCATTTCACCGTGTAAGGTATACTGTTTATCCTCTTTTTCGTCATGATAAAAAACTTTGACAGGAAGTTCTGTCCGGACTCTTGGATATTCCCTTCTTTGCGTTCGGCTCATTTCAAAAGTATGAGGAGTTTGTATGACGATTTTGCCATTTTCGTTGAGTATTTTTTCGATAGGAACTATAACTGTATATATAGCATCATCTTTGCGTATAAAAATGATTTTGATAAGATCACCACTTTTTAGATCACTTGGTATAGCATCGGATAGCAACCAATACATATATCGTTCATCTTTGTCATATAGCGTTGCATTATAGGATTTGTTTTGATGGATAAGTGTCGCGTTTTGAAAGAGTTCTATATCTTTCGTACTCACAAGCGGAATATAGGGCGAGAGGATCTCAAAGCCCAGTTTTTTTCGCATATCTTTGATGATCCTCTCATCTGCGTTAGGGTTCTCTTGCAAATAAAGATCGACAACCTTTTCGAAAGGCGCTTTAAATTCGAGGACTACCATCGGATCTCGTCCCATTTTCTGAGCATAGGCCCATAGAAGCTTTATCTCTTCTGGAGTCAGTTCTCTGTCAAGAGCGTATCGTTTGAAGTATTCAAAAACGCTTCTTTCTTTTCTATATTTTTGAAAAAGAAAACCGGCAGTGAAAAAGATTATAAAGCCGATTATTGACAGAACAACGATGATCGTTGTTGTTTCACTGTCGCTGTTCCAAAACTGTGTCGCTAGTTTGACCGTTTCGAAACGGTTTCCTTCCATAAAAATCCTTTTGTAGTAATCACACACATATAGTAGCAAAATTCTCGTAAAATGATACTTTTTTCCCAAATAAAGAACGCAAATATAAACAAAATTCATTCAATATTGTACTCCAGACTAAAAAATAAATCCCTGCCACCGATAATAAGATTGTAAAAAAAATAAGGAGGCAATCATGGCACTTAGAGTAAACTACAACTTTCAAGCGGACTTCGGACATGTCAACTTGAAAAAAACGGAAAGTAGGCTCAATACATCTTTGGAGCGATTGGAAACGGGTCTTCGTATCAACAGCGCAAAAGATGATGCGGCAGGTCTGTTTATCGCAGATCAGTTGGGACTAGTAAGTAAGGCGCTTGATCAAGGTTCTAGAAATGCAAACGACGGTATAAGTGCATCACAAATTGCAGAGTCTACACTCGGTCAAATTTATGATAAATTGACCTCTATGTATACAAAAGCTTCTCAGGCTGCTAATGATACAAACGATGCTAATGCAAGAGCAGCACTGCAAAATGATATTAAAGCAATTACTGATGCAATTGATAGAATGGCAAAAGCAGCCGAATTTAATGGTAAAAAACTTCTAGATGGTACTTTTACAAATCAGCAAATCCAGTATGGTCCAAGAGCTGGCCAGTCACTAAATATTTCTATAAGCAGTGTAACGGCTAATAATTTGGGAGCATATACGGTAAATGGAGTAGGAGCAACCGGGGTAGATACTGCTAATGACTATGCCACATTAACTGCTGCAAATACGAACTGGGGATATGATAGCACAAACGACTCTATTAAAATTGCTGGTAAAGCTATAACATTGGCAAACGATACAGTAGATGATGCAGCTGCGCTGGCTGCAGCAATTAACGGCGATAGTGATATCACATCAAAAGGCATAGAAGCATATGCATCGAATAGCAGTATAGCTGATACAGCATTTTCACCTATAAGTGCGGGCAGTGACGGAACAACCGTAATTAAGCTTTACGTTGGAAGTGATCGTACTGAAGATGCAACTATTACTATCGCAGCAGGTACAGAACTTACGTTAAACGAACTCGTTGATCAAATCAATGCCCAAGCGGGAGAGAAAGTTACTGCAAGTAATGTTGATGGTAAACTCAAATTGGATACTCCTAATGGTGAGACATTGGGATTTGAAGTAACGATTAATGGTACTGCAGCAAATGGTGCAGATAGTGTAGATTTGAGTATGCTTTTGCAAGGTGCATCAGGAACTGTAACAGCAGGAACTGCTGCAGTTACCGGTTCTGCAGTAAAAGTTGGAAAGCTGGAGATTATGGGTACAGATGCATTCACAATAGATCATACCGGTGTCAGTGGTACAAATGAAGGTTATAATTTTGACACTGCTACTGGTGGAACATCAACTTTAAGTAATCTTAATTCTTTAAATGTTACTACATATGATGATGCACAATCAGCTATGAAAATCATCAATATCGCCATTAAAAAAGTGGATAAAAGTAGAAGCGATCTTGGTTCGATCCAGCAAAACCTACAAGCGATCATTGATAACAACGATTTTGCTGCGACTCAGACAAGAGAGGCAGAGAGCCGTATCCGAAATGTGGACTTTGCAAAAGAGATGAGTGAGTTTACAAGACAGCAAACGCTTATGCAGTCTGGTATGGCGATGCTTGCACAGGCAAATCAGCTACCTCAGATGGTTCTTCAGCTGCTTAGATAACTTTTTCATAGGGCTTTTGCCCTATGGTATAATGAAATAAAAGTGCTTTTTGAAAAGGTTGTAGAAGAGCTTTTTCAAAAAGCATAAGGAGAGAGCGATGGATGTCAAAGCAATTATGAGCAATCAATCGATACAGCAACTCAATGCACAAAACTCTTCGACGCAACAGGTGAAAGAGGCGCAAAAAACGCAAATGCAAAATGACAATCAACAAAAGATTGAACAAAACGTTCAAAAAAACGAAGCTGCAAATCAAAAAAAAGAGGTCTCAGAAAAAGATCTCAAAAACGCTCTTGACACCGTCCAAAAAAAGATATCTTTGCTGACAAACTCTCAGCTGAGAATCGAAGTGGACAAAGATACAGGCAAACAGATAGTCAAGATTGTGGATCAAGAGACAAAAGAGGTTATCAGACAGCTTCCTCCGGAAGCTCTTTTGAAAATCGCAAAATATATCGATGAAATAACAGGGCTTTTGTATAAAAACAAAGCCTAAAGGATAGAAAATGGCAGGAGAGATGTCCATAACGGGCCTTACCAACACTGGGTTTGATTATAATGCATACCTTGATAAACTTGCCCAACTCAAATCCATTCCCTTGCAGCAGATGCAGGCTCAGCAACAAAAGATCATCGCCAAATCTACGGCTATTGTCCAGGTAAAAAGTGCACTGAGCGATTTTCTTTCTCCTTTGACGACTTTGCAAGATAGTTCCATTTATGACAAACTAGATGCGACACTTTCCAATGACAACATCGCATCGGTAAGTGTTGACGGTACAAAAGCCCAACCTGGCAGTTACAATTTGGAAGTAGTACAGCTTGCCAAGGCAAGTTCTTTTTTAATCTCTCCCGCACAAAATGTCACAGACCCCAATGCAGCTTTTACGGATAGTGGCACACTGACGATAAATTACAAATTGGATGGAACCGCAACCTCTTTGGATATCGACTATACTGGAAAATCTCTCGCTGACATTGTGAATGAGATCAATCAGTCTGCAGATCTGGAAGCGACAATGATCAATAGTGGGAGCTCCACATCCCCTGATTATCGTATTTTGGTCACCTCGAAAAAAACTGGCATTGACAATGAAATAACAGGAATTTCCGATAGTGATGGTGACAATACAACAGGTTTTGATACCAATAGCGATCCCTCTACTGACCCAAGAGCATCCTATACCACACAAGCAGCGCAAAACGCCCAGATAAAACTCAATGGCATCATCATAGAAAATGCCACCAATACCTTTAGCGATGTATTAAGTGGCGTGGAAATCACCGCTCAAGAGGTGGGTACCAGCTCCCTTACTGTCGCAAAAGATTTTTCAGATATTGAAAATTCTCTCGATACAATTGTTTCAGCTTACAATACACTCAAAGATACGATCAATCAAGTCACTGCAAAAGGGCAGCCACTCCAGGGAGAAGGAAGTTTGTCTCGCATCACTACCACAATTTTCAATAAACTCAATAGTGTCCTTGGCCAATATGGTCTTTTGGATACGACGGGTGAGGGTGAGGCGGCCACTGGAAAACTCGTACTGAAAAAAGATGCTTTGGAATCCCTTTTCAATGATCCAAATTTTGATGCGAAAACGACATTCACCAATATGGCCAGAGATCTGGAGTCGTATGTCAATAACTATACAGACAATATGACCTTGATCAATGAACGCTATCTTGAGCAAAGTGACAGAATTCAAAAAGAGATAGAGGAGAAAAGCGAGAGAATTCAAAAAGAGATCGACGCTCTTCGGACCCGCTATGCAAAAATAAATGTCTATCTTTCTCAGCTCCAAGATACGAGATTAAGAATAGAGAACTTTACAAAAGCCTTGCTCAATGGCGGGGATAAATAGAAAGGATAGGAAATGAGTCCATATAACGTATATGAGAAAAATATGACACAAATAGAAAGTAAAGAGGATTTACTTCTCGCGACGTTTGATGAACTACTTTCCAAGCTCAATATGGCAAAGATAGCTATAACGGAAGGACTTATAGAAGCAAAAATCAAAGAACTAGATAAGGCTATCTTGGGACTAGAAGTGTTAAGAACCTCTTTGGATTTTGAAAAAGGCGGGGAGATTGCCAAAAATTTAGATGCAATTTACGCTTTTTGTATAGATGAGATCATAAAAGCAAACGCTACAAATAAAATAGAATATATCAATAATGCAGTGGAAGTACTCAAGCCTATCGCCCAAGGTTTTAAAGAGAGTCTGAAAAACCCTATAGCTTCCGCATCATGAGCTGCCAAAAGTCGATCGATTTTCTTCAAAGTTTGTTGAACAATTTCCGTAGCGAAGAAATTGATCGTTATATCGCTTTTTTGAATGATCTACCCAATTCCCTAAAGGGATGTGAGGAAACAGAACTCCATAAAATCATCGAACTTATCGCAAAACTTGAAGAACAAGCTCACATGTTGCAGCAAGAAATTGCCAAAAAACTCCAATCCCAAGAAAATGAGAAAAAGGTTCTCGAAATCTATAAGAAATATTAAGGAGTAAAGTATTTTAGGAGTGATAACTCTTTGTTTTGCATGAAGCTAGCCAGTGTTGCCTGATATGTTGTTTTTGCTTTTTCCAAATTGACGATTGCTTCGGCGTAGTCACTATCTTCAAATTTTGATGCAAGATCATTATAGTTTACTTTGAAGTTTTCGTGCTGCTCTTTGAGATTGTCTACGAGCTGTTCTTGTACACCTATCATTCCGCGGTGTCTTTCGACTCCCTCAAATCCCTGGTCAAATTCATCAAGAATATATTGAAAACCGCCGAGATGATTTTGAAGGTCACCTGTTATTGTAACTTCGATATCTTTGTCTGTCTCTTTTCCTGCAAAGCCTAACCGTACGATACCGTCTTTGTCAGTGAATGTATATGCTGTTATGTTCCCATTGTTTGCGGGAGCGTTGTTGATTGCATCCACAAGCTCTTGCAAGGTGGATGGATTTGTACTGTCAGTCGTATCGCTGTCATAATCTATATTCAAAGTGACATCTTTGTAATTGATGGTTATCGTTCCAGCGGTTTCAGTAGAAGATATCAGTGCATCGTTTGGGGACAGGTATCCAAGTTCTGAGTTTTTTCCATGCAGTTTGTAAATTTCTCCATCTTCGATGATAGCGATAATGTCATCAATGGCTTTCACAAGACCGATTTTCTGTTTTTTATCATTCAAAGTACCACTTTGGATAGTGGAAAGATAGTTCTCTCCATTGAATTTGGTGACAACTTCCGTCGCTTTTGCAACCGGAACGCTCACTTCCACACTGCTTCCTTGGTAAAAACCATTTTCATCAAAAGGTACAGTCTTACTATCTTCTCCACCAAAGAGATAGTTGCTGCCTATTCTCACATTCGATTGAGAGATGATGTAGTCTCTGACATTTTGTAGGTAGTCTTTGAAGATATTGGCATCTTCACTATCAAGAACACCCGTATTGAGGAGCTGTACGATATCTACTCGAGCATCCAGAGCCGCTTCTGAGACATTTTTCAAACTTGTCTCTGCTATAGACATGCTGTTGGAAGCAAGATCAATGTTGCGCATATAGCCATCAATCTCTTTTGCCAAAGATTTGAGTTGGAGTGCTCTACTGTTATCTACTGGAGCATCAGAAGGCACAAAAACCTTTTTCCCACTACTTAATTCATTGGAATAGCGCTCTATTTTGTTCTGATATTTTGTGATGTTACTTAGATATCTATTGAAGA
Source organism: Nitratiruptor sp. SB155-2 (assembly GCF_000010325.1). Lineage (GTDB taxonomy): Bacteria > Campylobacterota > Campylobacteria > Campylobacterales > Nitratiruptoraceae > Nitratiruptor. The sequence goes on from NC_009662.1 coordinate 641,719, forward strand.
CACCTAAGGTGCTTATACGCATCTGTTTCTCCTCATCGTGATTCTTTTATCATTATCGGTCATACCTTAATATTTTTTTAGCGCGTCATTTCGATGAGTGTCTTGAAAAGTTCATCTGTAACCATCATGACTCTTGCAGTGGCTTGATAGCTGCGTTGAAGTTGCGTCAGTTTAACGAGCTCTTCATCAAGATTGACACCGCTTATATCTTCTATTTTTTCATTTAATGTATTAAATAATAAGGTCGTATCATCCAATCTGTCTTTTGTATACTCAGCTTCAAAAGCGATATCGGAAACGATTTTACTGTTATAAAAATCGTTATATGTCAAACCATCGAGAAAGTCAGGCTGTTCGTACTCTTGTAAACTGTTTGTAGCCGAGTCAAAATAGGAAATGGTTCCATCTTTCGTTTTTTCGATGGCTTTTGCTAGCGTATTATCCGCTGGCATATTCTGTTTTGTTCCGGCAGCCAGTTTTTCAGGATCTTCAAAATTGAGCCTGATGTTTGTTGCATCGACACCCAACCCATTGCCGCTTTGTTCACTGATAAAAAGGTCCAATCCCGTCTCGTTATCAAGATTGTATCCATTTCGGTGAACAGAATTGATCTGATAGGCAAAATCTTGTGTAAAACGATTGACGTTGTAGAGGGCCTGATTGATTAGCGATTGGGATTTGATCAAAGATGCGATCTTGCCATATTGGAAAAGATTCGTCAAATCCACCGAACCTGAAAGAACCCGAAGTGTCGCGTAGTTTTGTTTGTATATTTCATTGGAGTTATTGATATCAAAACCTGTTGTATCGTTTGCATCACTATCTTCAATGGAAACGATCTCGTTTTGAACATTTTGCATTGTCGTCGAAATTGTCAGACGATAGTCCGGATTCGTTTGATCTCCTACATTGACTACATTTGCTTTTAAGTCATCGCTTTGAGAATTGATTTCGGCTGCGATATCTAAAAGGGATCTGTTTTGATAATCGACACTAAAGCTTTTATCTTTCCCATCGAGTTTATAATTGATCGTAAGGGTTCCAGGATCTGTAATGACATCTTTAGGTGAAGAGAGAGTGTTCGCTGGAGCAACTGCATAGCTGTTTACCATAGTTATTTTATTCGTTCGTGTCTGTATAGGGGTGGCCTTATCTTGTAAAACAAGCATGTGCCCTTTTGCTGTGGATATATCGACTGTGTTGTTTTGATGATAAAGCACTTTGATATCTATAAGAGAACTCAGCTTTTTTATAGCTTGATCTCTTTGGTCGAGGTAACTGTTGAGTTTTGTCTGATCGTTGGCAAAATATTTGATATTTTTATTGAGATCTGTGATTCTTCTTGCAAGATTGTTGATTTGCATTACGGTTTCTCGAAAAGAGTTCTTCACTAGACCGCCAAGATCATTCATGCCTTCACTGACACTTCGAACTCTACCCACAAGCATTTTTGCAGTGGTAAGAAAGGATTTTCGCGCTACTAAATCGTCGGGTGAAGAGATGACATCGTTAAGAGAGTTGTAGAATTCATCGATCTGTTTGGAAAAGCCGCCTCCCAAAGAGTCTTTGAAAAGAGATTCGAGTTGGTTGAGGGTACTGTTTAGATTTTCATAGTAGCTTTTTTCTTGATTCGTGTTGATCATGCGTACAAAATAGTTTTTATCAAATACTCTCTTGGCTTCACTTAACAGTGTCCCACCAGTGGGGAGTGAAGAAAACCCTGCCTCAACTCTGCTGTATCCTTCTGTATTGAGATTGGCAATATTGTTGTTGACGATATCGATTGCTTTTTGGTTTTGCAAAAGGGTTTGAGAGATGTTGTTCAATGCATTTGCCATAGCAGATTGCAATACAGAAGTGTTCGCCATGTCTATTCCTTTTAATGAGGCTTTTTTATATTATCGGAAAAAATTTATGCCTTTTTATTAACGAGTCCCTCTTTTTGGGTTGTCAACTCACCATTGGGGGTATACTGTTTTGCTTCATCGCTAAATATTGCTTCAAATACGGAATCGATGAAGTTGAGATTGTTTTTGGCAAGTTCTATATTTCGTTCATTGAGCAGTTTGATTTTTTCTAACTCCTTTTTGTATCGAAAAATATCTTCTTCCTCGTATAATGAAAGTTTAGAAAGCACACTCTTTTTTTGCTCGATAATCTCTTCTAGTTGATTACTCACTTCATGATTCTTGATGGAAACAATAAGTAATTCCTTTTCTTGTTCCAGGAGCTGTATGATTTCTTGAAGAATAGTTTGGATCTCTTTGTTCATTTTTATTCCACAGTTACAGATTTGGCCAGGTTACGCGGCATATCCACATCATTTCCGAGACGAATAGCTATCTCCATCGCTAACAGTTGCAGTACAACAGCCATCTCATAATATTCTAGCATAAAATGGTTCCAATCATTGATTTTTATAAAATCGTCTGCAAGATCAAACTCTTGCGAAGAAATGGCACAAATTGTTGCATCTCTTGCACTCAATTCTTCCACATTGTTTTTTGTTTTCTCGTAGAGTTTATTTTTTGACATTAGTGCGATTGTGAAAAGTTCCGGATCGGCTAGTGCTATGGGACCGTGTTTCATCTCTCCAGCTGGATAGCCTTCTGCATGAAGATAGCTGATCTCTTTGAGTTTGAGGGCACCTTCGAGTGCCAACGGATAGAAGATATCTCTACCGATATAGAAAAATCCGTGTCCATGCAGATATCTTTTGGAAAGCCTTTTGATACGTTCATGCATCTCTTGACGAACCTTGAGTGCTTTAGGAGTCGTACTCATGGCATGAATCTCCTCTTCAATCTCTTTTGGTGCCAGGGATGAATTTTGCTGAGCAAGGTAGACAGATAGCATCCATAAAACCATAAGTTGCGTTGTAAAAGCTTTCGTGCTTGCTACCCCTTTTTCGATCCCGGCTCTGGTGAGAATGGACCTGTCCGCAAGCCTCACGATGGAAGAGTTGTCCACATTGCATATAGCAAGTGTTTTCAGTCCTGCATCTTTTGCCATTTTCAAAGCTTCCAATGTATCGGCAGTTTCACCACTTTGGCTGATAACGACAAAAAGCGTCTCTTTTTGTAAGACCGGTTTTTTGTACCGAAATTCACTGGCGATTTCCGTTCGAACGGGAATTTTTGCCAACTGTTCGATAAGATAACTACCACTCAGTCCCGCATGGAAACTTGTTCCACAAGCACATATCGTGATATTGGATATATTGTGTAAAAATTCGTGATCCAGTTCATCAAAATCGATGCCATCATCACAGATGCGGCCCATCATCGTTTCAGTGATAACGTCACTTTGTTCATAGATCTCTTTTTCCATAAAAAATCGAAACCCTCCTTTTTGGGCGAGCTCTTTATTGATGGAGAGTTTTTGGAATTTTGGAGGTATTGGTGTATTGCCTTTGAAAAGTTCGATATTTCCAGCTTTTGCAACGCCCCACTCACCATCCTCTAAATAGTGTACCTCTTTGGCATGGCCGATCAGTGGAGCATCACTTGAGGCAAAATAGATCTCGCTACCATCTCGGCCAACGATTAACGGGGATCCTTTTTTCGCGAAAAAGATTTTGTAGGGTTCGGCTTTTGTTATGAGTAGAATGGCATAGGCCCCTTCGAGCCTTTCAATCGTTTTATGAAAAGCTTCTTGTGGATTTTCATATTTTTTAAGATACTCTTCAAAAAGATGAACGATCGTTTCTGTATCTGTTTGACTGACAAAATCTCTCTCTTTTAGCTCCTCTTTAATCTCTTTGAAGTTTTCGATGATTCCATTATGAACGACATAGCTATATTCACCCATATGGGGATGGGCATTGAGTTCCGTTGGCTTTCCATGTGTTGCCCATCTGGTATGGCCGATACCGACGCCAAACCCTTGAGGTTCATACTCTTTTGTCTTTTCTTGCAAGTTATCAAGTTTTCCAACAGCTTTGAAAATATGCAGATCATCATCTTGCATTATGGCGATTCCAGCACTGTCGTATCCGCGATATTCAAGCTCTTTGAGCCCTTCTAAAAGAATTGTTTTGATATTTTTAGAACCGATGTAGCCAACTATTCCGCACACACTTCTCTCCAAGATCTTTTTTGTTATTGTAGCAATTCTTTGTGTATAATTCTTCAAAACCATTTGAGGGCAGCTATGGAATTGATCGAAAAACTCGAAAACGATGCGAGACTGGATTTTGAGGATGGAGTGAAACTATATGATCTGAATCTTTTTATATTGGCAAAATATGCCGATCGAAAACGAAAGAGCTTGTATGGCAAGAAGAGTTTTTTCAATATCAATCGCCACATCAATCCCACAAATATCTGTAAAGACATCTGTAAATTCTGTGCATTCAGTGCAAATAGGAAAAATCCAAATCCCTATACATTGAGTCATGATGAAATACTTGCAATCGTTGAAGAAGCTTCCCAAAGAGGAATCAAAGAGGTTCATATCGTCTCGGCGCATAACAATCAAGTAGGTTTGGATTGGTATCTTGGTATTTTCAAGAAAATCAAAGAGCAGTTTCCTCATATCCATATCAAAGCTTTAACGGCAGCTGAGGTGAACTTTTTGGCAAAAGAGCATAGTTTGAGCTTTGAAGAGATGATAGGGCTCATGATAGAAAATGGAGTTGATAGTATGCCGGGAGGGGGAGCGGAAATATTCGATGAAGAGGTGCGAGAGTATATCTGTAAAGGGAAAGTGAGCAGTGATGAGTGGCTCGAAATCCACAGACTTTGGCACCAAAAGGGGAGAAAAAGTAACGCTACGATGCTCTTTGGACATGTGGAAAACAGAGCGCATAGAATCGATCATATGCTCAGACTTCGAAATCTCCAGGATGAAACAGGGGGATTTAACTGTTTCATTCCTCTTGTCTATCAAAAAGAGAATAACTATCTGAAAGTTGAAAACTTTGTAACCGGTCAAGAGTATCTAAAAACCATAGCCATCGCACGACTGATACTCGATAACATTCCTCATATCAAAGCCTATTGGGCGACCTCGACCCTAAACCTTGCATTGGTTGCACAAGAGTATGGAGCGGATGATTTGGATGGAACGATCGAAAAAGAGGCGATTCAGAGTGCTGCTGGTGCACCGAGTCGAAATGGTGTGCCTCTTGAAGAGTTTGTTCATTTGATCAAAGATAGTGGGTTCATTCCTGTGGAACGAGATAGCCTCTATAAGGAATTGAAAGTCTGGTAATGCGATACTATTCTTGTGAAGAATTGATCAAAGATGCAAAGATCCTTTGTCAAAGAATCGATGAGCCTTTCGATGCGATACTTGCCGTAGCGAGAGGAGGATTGACGTTAGCTCATCTACTGGCGGAGTGCTTGGAAATTCGAGATGTCTTTGCGGTAACCTCGAAAGGATACGAAAAGGATCAAAAACTCTCTTGCATACAACTTGGTGATATGCCGAATTTACAAAATAGACAAAATATTTTGATAGTTGATGATATAATTGACACAGGCGATACGATATCGCACCTTTTAGCAACACTCAAAAAGTGTTATCCACAGAAAAATTTTAAAATAGTTTCACTTTTTTTTAAAAAGGATGCTTCGATTCAACCAGACTTTACTGTACATGAAGCAAAAGAGTGGATAGATTTTTTTTGGACAAGGGATATGCATGATCTTAATGATAGATAACTATGATAGCTTTACATACAATGTTGTGCAATACTGTCTAGAGCTTGGAGCCAATCTCAAAGTGATACGCAATGATGAGTTAAGTATCGAAGAGATTGAAAAACTCAATCCAGAAAAGATTATCATATCTCCTGGACCTGCTACACCCAATGAAGCAGGAGTGAGTTTGGATGTAGTGAAAAGATTTCAGGATAGAAAACCTATTTTTGGCATTTGCCTTGGCCATCAGACTATCGCTCAAGCATTTGGCGGTGAAATTATTCAAGCAAAAAATATGATGCACGGGAAAACATCCCAAATCGACGTTGTAAAGTCGACTCCTATTTTCAAAGAGTTACCTCAAAAGTTTCGAGCGACACGGTATCACTCTCTTGTGGTCAATCAAGAGAATCTTCCAAAAATTATCAAGCCTACAGCATACAGCGATGATGACAAAGAGATAATGGCACTGGAAGTGGAAGGCAAACCAATCTATGGAGTACAGTTCCATCCCGAATCGATCATGAGCGAACATGGATATGAAATTCTTGATAATTTTTTAAAACTTTAATGGCACTCTATCTTTTCATTTATGCTCTTCTCTTGATTTTAGGTGCATCCACTCTTGGCATAGGACCCCAAGAAGCTGAGTATATCTATGCGACCCACCACTGGCTGCATTACATCGTTGCTCCTTTTGTTTCGAAAAATCCCAACGAACTAATTGTTCGATTGCCCATTATTTTTATTTCATTGCTGAACGTGGCTTTTTACGCAAAGATAGCCACTTATTATCTGAAAAGGAAAGAAGATAGATTTTTGGCTCTTTTTATCTATTCTATGTTGCCAGGCGTGATCGCTACATCGGTCTTGATCAATAAAGCACCATTTATTATTTTTTGTACATTGATTGTTATCTATATATACCATAACCATGACAGATGGCTTCCATATTTTTCAACTGTTTTGCTCTTTTTTGATCAATCTTTTGCAATTTTATTTTTATCTATATCAATGTTTTATTGGTATAAAAAAGAGAAAATTGCGCTCTATTATTTCCTCCTTTTTATCATTTCGTTATGGATATACGGTTTCGATATTGGAGGAAAACCAAAAAACTACTTTTTGGATACAATTGCGGTTTTGGCAGCTATTTTCTCGCCATTGGTCTTTTTGTACTATTTTTATACCATCTATCGAATCCTAATCAAAGAGAAGAAAAATATCCTTTGGTTTTTGAGTGGCGTCAGTTTTTTGTTCGCTCTTTTCCTCTCCTTTAGACAAAGAATAGATTTGATCAATTTTGCTCCATTTATGGTTGTGGGTGCTGTATTGATGGTGCAAACATTTTATGCAAGTTACAGGATTCGACTTGAAAAGTTTAGGGTGCGATTGAAAGCCGCTTTTCTTATAGTGATTTTGAGCATGTTTATCAATGATTTTTTTCTTCTTTTCAATCAAACTCTTTTTTTATTTGAAGAACCAAAACACCATTTTGCCTATAAATACTATTTTGCAAAAAGTTTGGCTAGAACTTTATACCAACAAAATATTTCATGTATCGATGTGAAAGATGAAGATTTACAATTACAGCTTCGTTTTTATGGGATAGCGTTTTGTGATCAATATCAATTAAACCTATCGTCTTTGGGAACTGCTATTGACTTGAAATTTCCTTTTGGGAAAAAGGAGAGAGTGTTCGTTACAAATAGTTACAAAAAAAATGTTGAGTGAATATGAATGTAACGAAATTTAACAACTTCCATAATTAGATTATGTTTTGCTTCTTTTATGTTTTTCAAAACTTTGTTTAATGTTACAATATCAAATATCATATTTTCTAAGGAGTAGGAATGGCTCAAAGAGCGATACGCGAATATGACGGCAAAAAACTTTTTGCCCAAAACTGGGATAAATATTTTAAAGGTCTGAAGTATCCTTTCGAAAGTGTACTCGTAACCAGTGGAGACGAGCTTAAGAAAAAAGCTGAAGAACCTGGATATGAATGGCTCAAAACCAAACCTCTTGTTGCAAAACCAGATATGCTTTTTGGAAAACGAGGAAAAAACAATCTTGTTCTTTTTAAAGTGAACAAACCTGGTGATGTGACACTTGAAGATGCCGCAAAATGGATCGATGAGAAAAGAAATCAAGAAACTACACTTTTGAGTGGACAAAAGGGAGTATTGACCCATTTCATTGTCGAACCTTTTACTCCGCACAGTGAAGATGAAGAGTACTACATCGCTGCAACAACTCTAGATGAAAACTATGATGTGCTTTACATGAGTGCTCATGGTGGTATGGAAGTAGAAGAAAACTGGGACAAAGTCACAGAAGTAAAAATTCCTATTAACGCAAGTGATGAAGAGATTGAAAAACTCATAAAAGAGAATATTCCAGCTGATATTCCAGAGGATAAAAAAGAGGTATATGCCAATTTTGCAGTAAATTTCTATAAATTTTTCAGAGACCTTAACTTTGCATATCTTGAAATCAACCCAGTTGTCATTGTTGGAGACAACGTATATCTCCTTGACCTTGTTGCAAGACTTGACGATACGGCAGGATTTTTGATGAAAGATGTTTGGGGTGATATTGAATTCCCAACACCGTTTGGAATGCCAGAAAAGAGTCCAGAGGAAAAAGCTATTGCAGAAGCAGATGCTAAAAGTGGCGCTTCTTTGAAACTTACAATACTCAATCCAGAAGGAAGAATCTGGACTCTGGTTGCTGGTGGTGGTGCTTCTGTTGTGTATGCAGATACGATTGCCGATTTAGCTGGAGGTGTTTCCGAGCTTGCCAACTATGGAGAATATTCTGGTGGTCCTACAACAGATGAGACACGATTTTATACAGAAACTGTTCTTGATCTTATGACTCGCCAAAAAGACCCGAAAGGAAGGGATAAGATCTTGATTATCGGTGGCGCGATTGCAAACTTTACAGATGTTGCAAAAACATTTACAGGAATTATCCAGGCTTTTGAAAAATATGCAGATAAGATGAAAGATGTAGGTGTGAGAATCTATGTACGACGGGGTGGTCCAAACTATGAAAAAGGACTAAAAGATATTAAAGAAGCAGCTGACAAACTCGGACTTCCTATCAAAGTTTTCGGACCAGAAACACATATTACCGATATTGTACGAATGGCAGTAGAAGAAGATAAAGCAAAAGCATAAGGAGAGAATGAATGGGACTTTTTACACGAGACACACAAGCGATTTTTTGGAATAACAACAGAAGCGCTATTCAGCGAATGCTTGATTATGATTATGTAATTAAACGAGAAAAACCATCTGTTGCAGCAATCGTTGCACCAACAAGTTCAAATAAATTTGATAAATTTTTCTTTGGAACCGATGAAGTTATGATTCCGATCTATAGAAGCACGGAAGAGGCAGCTGCAGCACATCCAAATGCAGATGTTCTTTTGAACTTTGCCTCATTTCGAACGGCATACGACGTAACGATGGATGCTCTTCGGTTTGATCAATTTAAAACCATTATGATCACTGCAGAAGGTATTCCTGAACGACTTGCTCGGATCATGAATAAAACAGCAAGAGAGCAAGGCGTTTTGATTATCGGGCCAGCTACTGTTGGTGCGATCACCCCTGGAGCATTCAAAGTTGCAAATATTGGTGGTACGATTGAAAACATTGTAAAAAGTAAACTGCATCGACCAGGAAGTTGTGGTCTAGTTACTCGAAGTGGAGGATTATTTAACGAACTTTGTAACATTATCGCGCTCAATGCAGATGGTGTAGCGGATGGTGTAGCGATCGGTGGGGATAGATTTGTTGGATCTGTTTTTATCGACCATTTGCTACGAATGGAAAAAGATCCAAATGTTAAATATATGCTTTTGCTTGGTGAAGTTGGCGGGCGAGAAGAGTATAAAGTGATCGAAGCAGTCAAAAGCGGAAAGATCACAAAACCTGTTATTGGCTGGTGTATCGGAACGATTGCACAACATTTTAGTACTGGAGTACAGTTTGGTCACGCGGGTGCTAGTGCAAACGCAGATGAAGAGACAGCAGTTGCGAAAAACCAGGCAATGAGAGAAGCTGGTATCCACGTACCTGATAGTTTCAACGATCTTCCTCATGTCATTAAAGGGGTTTATGAAGAGCTAAAAGGAAAAGGCATTATCAAAGATATAGAAGAGCCGGAAGTTCCACAAATTCCAGAAGATTATGCGAAAGCGTTAAAAGCTGGAAAGATCAGAAAGCCGAAAAACTTCATCTGTACAATTAGTGACGATAGAGGGGAAGAAGCGACATATGCAGGATATCCAATCAGCAGTGTAGCAACTCCTGATACCGGAAAAACGATCGGTGATGTTATCAGCCTTCTATGGTTTAAAAAGGTATATCCACGATGGGCAGTCGATTTTATCGAAACAGTTATTAAAACCGTTGCAGACCATGGTCCGGCGGTAAGTGGTGCACACAATGCAAAAGTAACGGCTCGAGCTGGAAAGTCTGTCGTTGAGAGTCTTGTAACGGGACTTCTTACTATCGGTCCAAGATTCGGTGGAGCAATCGATGGTGCAGCGTATTACTTCAAATATGCACACGACAACAACATGAGTCCAGCCGAATTTATCAACTATATGAAAAAACAAGGTATTCCAATTCCTGGAATTGGTCACAGAATCAAATCTGTACGAAACCCAGATAAGCGAGTAGAGGGTCTTAAAAAGTTTGCTGCAGAGCATTTTCCAAAAACATCATTGCTCGATTATGCATTGGAAGTTGAAAAACTCACTACTTCTAAAAAAGATAATCTAATCTTGAACGTGGATGGGACTATCGGTATCTTGATGGTAGATATGTGGAGAGCATTGGGATACACCGAAGAAGAGATCGATGAGTTTATCAGTAGTGGTACACTCAACTCTTTCTTTATCCTTGGCAGAACCATAGGATTTATCGGGCACATCTTGGATGAAAAACGACTCGGTATGCCAATGTATCGTCATCCGTTTGATGATATTTTGTATGATGTCCAAAAAGCTGAAGAGATTAAATAATATTCATGCGGCTTTGCCGCATGAGATGTTTTATGTATAAATATAAAAATTCTTTTACTGTATATGAAGTAATTCTTGTTATTGTTATCATAGCCGTATTGGCTTTGTTTATTGCTCCAAGATTTCATAAAAATCCTCAACTTCTCCTTGCAAACCAGCTTCTTGATCATATTCGCTATACACAGCACCTAGCTATGATTGATGATAAATTTGATCCAAACAATAATGAGTGGTATAAAGAGAGGTGGCAGATTCGCTTCTTCAAGAAAAAGTATGCGAGTCGTGATCTTCAAACATCCAAATTTGCATACGCGATATTTAGCGATAAAGATGTTGGGAGTGGATATGATGGCAATCCGAATGCAACGACTGGAGAAGTGGCAGTAGATCCCATAACACATAAACTTATCAGTGGTGGATTCACTATCTACTATGATGATCCGAAAACATACAAAAAGGCTGCTATTGGGGAGGAGTATGGTGTAGTCGATGTAAAATTCTTTGGCGGGTGTTCTGGCAAAAGAATATCTTTCGATGCATTGGGACGACCATATAAAGGCTCTGTTGCTACGATGAGTGAAGCATATCAAAAAAATAGACTTATTCATTCCGAATGTAAAATTAGAGTCTGTTTCGATGACAAAGATACGTGTCGAAGATATTTCATTATCGCTATACAGCCAGAAACTGGTTTTTCATACATTAAAAAAATTATTGATTGATTTCCTACCCCTGCATAAGTTCATTCATATATGGCACTCTTCAAAAGGAAGAGAGGAGTGCAAATCAGATACACATTTCCAGGGCTCAAAGGGTATAAAAGATTAAAGCAAATCTATTACAATAGCCTCATGATAAGTGAAGAGGCAAAAAGAAGAAAAAAGATACTGGAGTTTTGGCAAAAATATGGATTGGAAGCTACAATAGAGGCTTTTGGAGTAAGCAGAAGAACGCTTTATCGCTGGAAAAAGCGTTTCAATGATGCAAATGGAGATATCAAAGCCTTAAACCCAAAATCACGTAAACCAAAAAAAGTAAGAGAGTCAAAAGTACCACTAGAAGTTATAAAAGAGATAAAACGATTAAGAGAAAAATATCCCAACATCGGTAAAGCAAAACTCTACCATCTACTGAAACCCTTTTGTGAAGCAAAAGGAGTGAAAACTCCTTCAGAATCAACAATAGGAAGAATTATCGCAAAAGCACCAGATACAATGAGACTCGTTCCCTATCGCATCGATACAAAAGGAAAAGTTCAACCAAAAAAGAGAGTTCAAAAAAGTCGCAAACCCAAAAACCTTAAAACTAAACCATTTGAACTCTGGGCAGTAGATACCATCCAAATAGTCTCAAACGGTATAAAACGATATATCCTTACCATGATAGACCCACTCACACGTATTGCATTCGCAGTGGCAATTCCATCCAAAAGAGCAAAACATACTGCATACGCCTTGGAAGCTCTCATCGATGGAATAACATCTATCAAACATAAACGTAAACTCGCAATTCTTTCTGATAATGGCAGTGAGTTCAAAAAAGAGTTTGACGCTCTGCTTGAACAAAAAGGTCTCACACATTATTGGACATATCCTAAAAGTCCTAAAATGAATGCACACAATGAGAGATTTAACAGAACCATCCAAGAACAGTTTATTCAATACTATGAAGATGTACTCTTTACAGACTTACAAGAATTCAATAAAAAATTAGCAAAATGGCTTATCGATTACAATACCAAAATACCACACCATTCACTTAATCTCAAATCTCCGGTACAATTCCTCCCTGAAAATCATTATGAGTGCCATATGTATTGGACTTATACAACCCCTTGACAAGAGCGCAGAAACTTCATATAATTTCGGCCTCAATCACGGAAGAGTGGGCGAGTGGTTCACGGGAGAGTGGTTGAGGGTTCTTTAGCCCCCTTGACAGGCCGGAGAGATTTTGGCATAATTTCAGTCCTCGAAACACGGGGAGCGAGGGAAAGAGTTCAAATAGCTCATCTTGAGTGAAGATGGGTTAGAGAGTTCTTTAGGGAATTTGATCTTTGACAACTAGACAGAATGAAGAGTCCTTTGAGTTTTAAATAAGGATTTGGAACTTCATAAAGATATTTTTATGGAGAGTTTGATCCTGGCTCAGAGTGAACGCTGGCGGCGTGCCTAACACATGCAAGTCGAGCGAGAACGGCTCAATGATCCCTTCGGGGAGATTTGAGTGTCAGCTAAGCGGCGCACGGGTGAGTAACACGTAGCTAACCTGCCCCATAGCGGGGGATAACAGCCCGAAAGGGCTGCTAATACCCTATACTCCTTCTTGGCACAAGTCAGGTTGTGGAAAGCGTTATGTAGCGCTATGGGATGGGGCTGCGGCCTATCAGCTAGTTGGTGGGGTAACGGCCTACCAAGGCAATGACGGGTAGCTGGTCTGAGAGGATGATCAGCCACACTGGAACTGAGACACGGTCCAGACTCCTACGGGAGGCAGCAGTGGGGAATATTGCGCAATGGGGGCAACCCTGACGCAGCAACGCCGCGTGGAGGATGACGCCCTTCGGGGTGTAAACTCCTTTTGCAGGGGAAGATAATGACGGTACCCTGCGAATAAGCACCGGCTAACTCCGTGCCAGCAGCCGCGGTAATACGGAGGGTGCAAGCGTTACTCGGAATCACTGGGCGTAAAGGGCGCGTAGGCGGCTTGGTAAGTTGGATGTGAAAGCCCACGGCTCAACCGTGGAACTGCGTCCAAAACTGCCAGGCTAGAGTCCGGGAGAGGCAGATGGAATTGGTGGTGTAGGGGTAAAATCCGTAGAGATCACCAGGAATACCCATTGCGAAGGCGATCTGCTGGAACGGTACTGACGCTGAGGCGCGAAAGCGTGGGGAGCAAACAGGATTAGATACCCTGGTAGTCCACGCCCTAAACGATGGATGCTAGTCGTTGTGGTGCTAGTCACTGCAGTGATGCAGCTAACGCATTAAGCATCCCGCCTGGGGAGTACGGCCGCAAGGCTAAAACTCAAAGGAATAGACGGGGACCCGCACAAGCGGTGGAGCATGTGGTTTAATTCGAAGATACGCGAAGAACCTTACCTGGGCTTGACATCCCGAGAACCCTCTAGAGATAGAGGGGTGCCTCCTTTTGGAGGAACTCGGTGACAGGTGCTGCACGGCTGTCGTCAGCTCGTGTCGTGAGATGTTGGGTTAAGTCCCGCAACGAGCGCAACCCTCGTCCTTAGTTGCCAGCACTTAGGGTGGGCACTCTAAGGAGACTGCCCGGGTAACCGGGAGGAAGGTGAGGATGACGTCAAGTCATCATGGCCCTTATGCCCAGGGCGACACACGTGCTACAATGGCGCGTACAGAGAGATGCGATACTGCGAGGTGGAGCAAATCTCTAAAGCGCGTCCCAGTTCGGATTGCAGTCTGCAACTCGACTGCATGAAGTCGGAATCGCTAGTAATCGCGGATCAGCCATGCCGCGGTGAATACGTTCCCGGGTCTTGTACTCACCGCCCGTCACACCATGGGAGTTGAGCTCACCCGAAGCCGGGGGACCGACCCGTAAGGGAGGACCCTCGTCGACGGTGGGCTCAGCGACTGGGGTGAAGTCGTAACAAGGTAACCGTAGGAGAACCTGCGGTTGGATCACCTCCTTTCTAGAGTGATGATCCAAAGATTCATTTCTTTGGATGGAAGCCAGTGAGTCTCACACTCATTGGCTTAGGGGGCTCTTCATTTCTGTCTAGTTGTGAGAGATCGGGAGTTCTTTGAAAGAGAAGGTGGAGAGAAGAGCTAAGGAGCCCTTATCAGGGGCGAGCTTTAATAATGGGCCTGTAGCTCAGGTGGTTAGAGCGCACCCCTGATAAGGGTGAGGTCAGAGGTTCAAGTCCTCTCAGGCCCACCAGTTTAGTTGAATCTTGCCTAGATTTTCCAGCTCACGTACTCAGTTGTACGCTACGCTGAAAAATCTAAACAATTTACAACTAAACACAAGATGGGGTCTTAGCTCAGCTGGGAGAGCGCCTGCCTTGCACGCAGGAGGTCACCGGTTCGATCCCGGTAGACTCCACCAGATTTGGGTGAAGTTTAAAATAAGCTCTAAAGGTATTTAGGGTTTATTTTAGACTTTAAGTCTAAGAGATATTTGACAACTCATTGTTCGTAGTAAAAGAGGTAAATACAATAGGCAAGCTGTTTTACTTGACTGAGGTAGTTGAGTAAGGCGGCGGTGCGCTTTAGAAGTAGGTGTAAGCTACAAAGGGCGTACGGTGGATGCCTAGGGTGATGGAGGCGATGAAGGACGTGCTAGGCTGCGAAAAGCCTCGGGGAGCTGCCAAGAAGCGTTGATCCGGGGATTTCCGAATGGGGCAACCCGGCCAGTGGAGACACTGGTCACCGGCTTATGCCGGGGCGAACCTGGGGAAGTGAAACATCTCAGTACCCAGAGGAAAAGAAATCAACCGAGATTCTCCTAGTAGCGGCGAGCGAACGGGGAGTAGCCCGTCTCTGTGTAGCCTACATTATAGCTGAAGTGTCTGGAAAGGCACACCATAGAGGGTGACAGTCCCGTAGGCGAAATAGTGTAGGTGGGACTAGGCAGAGACCTTGCGAGTAGGTCGGGACACGTGTTATCCTGACTGAAGACGGGGGGACCACCCTCCAAGGCTAAATACTACCATCACACCGATAGTGCACAAGTACCGTGAGGGAAAGGTGAAAAGAACCCCAGTGAGGGGAGTGAAATAGAACCTGAAACCGTATGCCTACAATCATTCGGAGCCCTATGTTCTTCGGAACAGGGTGACGGACTGCCTTTTGCATAATGAGCCTGCGAGTTGTGGTCAGTGGCGAGGTTAAGCACACGCGAAGCCGTAGCGAAAGCGAGTCTGAACAGGGCGCAATAGTCACTGGCTGCAGACCCGAAGCCGGGTGATCTATCCATGGCCAGGCTGAAGTGGGGGTAAGACCCCATGGAGGGCCGAACCAGTGGAGGTTGAAAACTCCTTGGATGAGCTGTGGATAGGGGTGAAAGGCCAAACAAACTCGGTGATAGCTGGTTCTCTGCGAAATATATTTAGGTATAGCCTCAGGACGTAGCACTAGGGGGTAGAGCACTGATAGGGCTAGGGCCCCACACAGGGGTACCAAACCCTGTCAAACTCCGAATACCTAGTGTGGAATCCTGGGAGTCAGGCGTAGGGTGATAAAATCCTATGTCGAGAGGGGAACAACCCAGACTGCCGACTAAGGTCCCAAAGTTGTGACTAAGTGGAAAACGATGTGGGGCTGCTTAGACAACCAGGAGGTTGGCTTAGAAGCAGCCATCCTTTAAAGAAAGCGTAACAGCTCACTGGTCTAGCGGCCCTGCGCGGAAAATATAACGGGGCTAAGTCACACACCGAAGTCGCAGGTGCATACTGGTGTATGCGCGGTAGCAGAGCGTTCCAGTCAGCGATGAAGCTGTACCGGTGAGGAGCAGTGGAGCGGCTGGAAGTGAGCATGCAGGCATGAGTAGCGATAAAAGTGGTGAGAATCCACTTCGCCGAAAGCCCAAGGTTTCCTACGCGATGCTCGTCAACGTAGGGTTAGTCGGGTCCTAAGCCGAGTCCGAGAGGGGTAGGCGATGGGAAATCGGTTAATATTCCGATACCTACTTACTACAAGGCGAAGGAGGGACGCTTAGGGCTAGCCGGGGTCACTGATGGAATAGTGGCTCGAAGGGTGTAGGCTGCTGGGTAGGCAAATCCGCCCAGCGATAGGCCGAGACCTGACAGGCCCCCAAAGCCCTTCGGGGCGGCGGGGGAACCGGTGATGCCGTCGAGCCGAGAAAAGCTTCTAAGCCGTTCGAGTAGTAAGTAGCCCGTACCGTAAACCGACACAGGTGGGCGGGATGAGTATTCTAAGGCGCGCGGAAGAACCCTGGTCAAGGAACTCTGCAAACTGGCACCGTATCTTCGGTATAAGGTGTGCCCGTAGTAGGTGAAGGCCCTTAGCGGCTGGAGCCGAGGCGGGTCGCAGCGAAGCGCTCCATCCGACTGTTTATCAAAAACACAGCACTATGCTAACTCGTAAGAGGATGTATATGGTGTGACGCCTGCCCGGTGCCGGAAGGTTAAGGGGATCGGTTAGCCCTTATGGGCGAAGCCGTGAACCGAAGCCCCGGTAAACGGCGGCCGTAACTATAACGGTCCTAAGGTAGCGAAATTCCTTGTCGGTTAAATACCGACCTGCATGAATGGCGTAACGAGATGGGGGCTGTCTCGACCAGGGATCCGGTGAAATTGTAGTGGAGGTGAAAATTCCTCCTACCCGCGGAAAGACGGAAAGACCCCGTGGACCTTTACTACAGCTTGGTACTGCCATCGGGATGGGGATGTGCAGGATAGGTGGGAGGCTGAGAAGCCCGGGCGCCAGCTCGGGTGGAGCCGTCCTTGAGATACCACCCTTCCTCATTCTGGTGGCTAACTCGCGTGTGTTATCCACACGGAGGACAATGCCTGGCGGGTAGTTTGACTGGGGCGGTCGCCTCCTAAAGAGTAACGGAGGCTTACAAAGGTTGGCTCAAAGCGGTTGGAAATCGCTTGGAGAGTATAAAGGCATAAGCCAGCCTGACTGCGAGAGAGACAACTCGAGCAGAGACGAAAGTCGGTCTTAGTGATCCGGTGGTTCTGAGTGGAAGGGCCATCGCTCAAAGGATAAAAGGTACCCCGGGGATAACAGGCTGATCTCCCCCAAGAGCTCACATCGACGGGGAGGTTTGGCACCTCGATGTCGGCTCATCGCATCCTGGGGCTGGAGCAGGTCCCAAGGGTATGGCTGTTCGCCATTTAAAGCGGTACGCGAGCTGGGTTCAGAACGTCGTGAGACAGTTCGGTCCCTATCTTCCGTGGGCGTAGGAAGGCTGAGGAGAGCTGACCCTAGTACGAGAGGACCGGGTTGGACGTGCCACTGGTGTACCAGTTGTCCTGCCAAGGGCACCGCTGGGTAGCTATGCACGGAACGGATAACCGCTGAAGGCATCTAAGCGGGAAGCCGACTCCAAGATGAGCCTTCCCTGAAGGACGGTGGAAGACTACCACCTTGATAGGCTGGGTGTGTAAGCGCAGCAATGCGTTTAGCTGACCAGTACTAATAGTCCGTTTGGCTTACACGTTTTATATGCACCGCCGCCTTACTGAGCTACCACTCTTTTGCTGCGAACAATGAGTGTTCTTTCAAACGATACTTGTCAAGCGACAAGAGAATTAAGTCTTTTACAAACAAAAGATTTACTTCTCTTGTCCTGGTGCCTATGGAGCGGAGGAAACGCCCAGTCCCATTCCGAACCTGGAAGCTAAGCTCCGCATCGCTGATGATACTGCACCCCTCGGGTGTGGAAAAGTAGGTCGGCGCCAGGCAAGATATTTTCCTTCTTATCTATTTCAACTCTACTATTATGCTTCTAAATAATATATCTGAAATAGATTCGTAATCATTATAAATATTAATACAAAATTAAGTGAATCTGCACTATCATAAACTGATATTCAAACGTAAGGAAACTCTATGAAACGAATGAGCTTATTGATTGCAGTATCGCTTTGCCTATCTTTTTCTCAAGCCTCCGTTTACAAAGGGCAAAAAGAGTACATGAAAAAGTGTAAAAAGTGTCATGGAAATGGTGGAAAACTTGCCGAAACACACACTACTGACGAGTGGGAGAAACTTTTTGAAAATAAAGGTGCTCTGTTGATCCTCAAGCATGATAACAATGCCACTGCGTCTAAATATTTTCATAGCAAACGCTTTAAGAAAAAAGCGAAACATCTGCTCCATTTTTTCAAAAAATACGCATCAGATAGTGGAAACGTACCTGCATGCAGCGATTAATAGTATAATTGCGCTTAAAAAAAGAAGGAACAGTATATGAGTAAAATGTGGTCAGGTCGTTTCAATGCGAATGCAAGTACACTTCTCGATCAGTTCAATGCATCACTCCCTTTTGATAAAGAGTTGTATCTTCAAGATATACAAGGATCCATTGCGCATGCAACTATGTTAGCAAAACAGGGAATTTTAAGCCAAGAGGAAGCAGAGTCCATTATACATGGTCTTAAAACAGTAAAAGAGAAGATTGAAAACGGTCAGTTTGAGTGGAATATTGAAGATGAAGATATTCACATGGCCATTGAAAAAGCACTAACCAATTTGATAGGCGATGCAGGCAAGAAACTTCATACTGCAAGAAGCCGCAATGATCAGGTAGCTCTTGATTTCCGGCTCTATGTACAGCAGTCTAATAAGGATCTCATTAGACTTTTAGCCAATCTTATGCAAACGTTAATTAATATTGCAAAAAATCATACACAGACTCTTATTCCTGGCATGACACATTTACAACATGCACAGCCTATCAGTTTTGCATACCATCTTTTAGCGTATGCAAGTATGTTTAAAAGAGACATTGAAAGATTTCAAAGCAGTTTTGAAAGAAACAACTACTCTCCTATAGGATGTGCTGCACTTGCTGGGACTCCCCATCCAATCGACAGAGAGATGACAGCTCAGGAATTGGGGTTTGATGCCCCCACAATCAACTGTCTTGATACTGTAAGTGATCGAGATTTTGCATTGGAAATACTTTTTAACATTGCAACGATGTTCATGCATATATCCCGACTGTCTGAAGAGTTAATTCTATGGAGTAGTTATGAATTTGGATTTGTAACTCTAAGTGATGAATATTCTACCGGAAGCTCCATTATGCCCCAAAAGAAAAATCCAGATGTCCCGGAACTTCTAAGAGGTAAAACAGGAAGGGCTTATGGGAATCTCATGGCTTTGCTAACCGTTATGAAAGGTTTGCCATTAGCTTATAATAAGGATATGCAAGAGGATAAAGAGGGTGTATTTGATAGCGTTAAAAATGCGAAAATTTCCCTAGAAATTCTTAATGAAACACTTAAAACGATGAATATCAACAAAGAAAAAATGGAAGCGGCTACCAAAATAGGCCATCTGACAGCTACGGATTTGGCCGATTACCTGGTGGAAAAGATTGGTATCCCGTTTAGAGAAGCGCATTTTATCACTGGCAAAGCCGTTGCATTGGCGGAACAAAAGCAAAAAGATCTTAGTGAACTGAGTTTAGCAGAGCTACAGAGTATCGATCCAAGAATCCAAAATGATGTTTTACAATATCTTGATCTCCAACATTCGATGAATGCGAGAAACTCTTATGGAGGGACTGCAAAAGAGCAAGTTGAAAAACAGATAGAATACTTTGAAAGATTTTTAGAAGAGTTGGAGGGATGACCCTCCAATTACATATTTTTCTTTGCAACATCTTCGATTGCTTGATATGGCCATTTTAAAGGAGCTCCACCTAGCATGTGAAAATGTAGATGCATAACTTCTTGACCCCCATCTTTTCCATTATTGGTTATGAGTCTATATCCAGTTTTATCAAGTTCCAAAACTTTCGCGACTTCTTGAATAAAAGGAGTCATTTTTGCCATAAGCTCAGGTGTGGCAGATTGAAAATTTTCCACATGATGTTTTGGAATAATGAGAATATGGATAGGAGCTTTGGGATTGATATCGTGAAAGGCAAGGAACTCTTCATTTTCCAAGACTTTATTTGATGGAATCTCTCCAGCTACGATTTTACAAAATATACACATCTAGATGCCTCCCTTATCTTTTTATAAATATTATTATATTATTATACTCGAAAAAATCGGAACGAGGTGATTATTGAAGGATTGGTTGGATAAAATCGAAAAGATTCTCTCTCTGGATGAGCTTGAGGAGTTAAGGATAGAACTTTTTGGTAAAAAAGGCTATTTTGCCAAAGAGTTTGAAAAACTTAAAAGCCTTTCAAAAGAGGAGAAACCAAAAGTTGCCAAAACCTTAAATGAAGCGAAAAATCTTCTCTTTCAGACATTGCAGTCAAAAAAAGATGAGCTTTTAGCAAAGGCGATTGAAGAGGAGCTGCAAAAAGAGAAAATTGATGTATCTTTGTATGCGCCAAGAGCTCAAAAAGGAGCGCTTCATCCTGTACGATATACGCTCGATAAAATTATAGACTATTTTGTTTCATTGAACTATGCAGTGGAAACAGGACCGCTTGTAGAGGAAGACTTTTACAATTTTGAAGCGCTTAACCTTCCAAAATACCATCCGGCACGTGATATGCAAGATACATTCTATTTTGCCGATGGTAAACTTTTACGAACACATACCTCTCCCGTTCAAATACGAACGATGCAGGTGCAAAAACCTCCAATTCGTATGATTAGTCCAGGATCCGTTTTTCGAAGAGATTTTGACTTGACCCATACGCCTATGTTTCATCAAGTTGAAGGATTAGTGGTCGATGAAGAGGGTAAAGTCAGTTTTGCCAATTTAAAATATATATTGGAAGATTTTTTACGCTATATGTTTGGAGAAGTCAATATTCGATTTCGACCCAGTTTCTTTCCTTTTACAGAGCCAAGTGCAGAAGTGGATATAAGTTGTATTTTTTGTGAAGGAGAGGGGTGCCGGGTCTGCTCGCATACAGGATGGTTGGAAGTCCTTGGATGCGGTATGGTTGATCCAAATGTCTTCAAAGCCGTAGGCTATGAAAATGTAAGTGGATATGCATTTGGACTCGGTGTCGAGCGATTTGCGATGCTCATACATCGCATTGGTGACCTCAGAAGCCTTTTTGAAGGTGATTTACGTTTATTGGAGCAGTTTCGATGATAGTTACAAGAGAGTGGTTACAGGAGTGGATCGATATTAATGATGTTCCTACTCAAGAATTGATTACTATTTTCAATAGCATCGGTTTAGAGGTTGCAGAATATAAAAAAATTGAAATCCCAAAAAATGTTGTAGTAGGAAAAGTTGTTTCATGTCAGAAACATCCAAATGCTGACAAGCTCAACCTTTGCGAAGTGGATGTGGGTGAAGAAAAACTGCAAATAGTCTGTGGTGCGAAGAATGTGGTTCATGCCGAATATGTCGCCGTTGCAAAAATTGGTGCGATGTTACCTGGAGACTTTCATATTAAGCCCGCAAAGCTTCGGGAGGTCGAGAGCTTTGGAATGATCTGTTCATCTACAGAGCTTGGTTTGCCAAAATTGGAAGAAGGCATTATGATTCTTGATCATTCCATTGGGACATTGGAAGTGGGAAAAGAGCTTCGAGAATACCCACTTTTGAATGATGAAATCATTGAATTGGAATTGACTGCCAACAGAGGAGATTGTTTAAGTATACTCGGAATCGCTAGAGAATTAAGCGTCGTCCTTGAAAGATCGATTAAAGAGATCAATTATCAAAAACCGGATCAGATGCAAATAGGTATCGGTCGCATAGTGCAATTCCAGCCAGAGAGCGATATTGAATCAAATGTGGCCTATAAAGCCTTTCAGCTTGAAACACAAGAAAATCCGTTACTTATACGATATCGTACCGCTTTGGTTGGTGAAGAATTCAAGAATTTTGCCGATATTCTTGGATTTTATATTTCACATGCAACTGGCGTAGTTACGCGAATCTATGGTTTGAATTTTTTTACAGATGAGGAGAGCTATACGATACGTATCCACAAAGATGAAAATGGTTATGATGCTGTTTATGGTACGAAAAAGGGTAGCATTATCGGAGTGATCCAATTTGATGAGGCGAAACCTGTTCAAAATGATACAATCTATATATTGGAAACAAGTTATATCGATCCAAGTTCTATATCGAAAAAGATGTATGAACATCCAGTAAAATCGGACTGGGTCTACTACAGAAGTTCAAGAGGTAGTGATCCTAGGCTCAGTATAGGTTTGGAGTATGCAAAGAAATATATCAATGAGCATTATGAAAATCCTCAATTTTATGCAGGGAGACATGAAGTAGAAAAAGAGATTGTAAAGGAAGCTTTAAAAATCTCATTTGAACAATTGAACCAAATCATTGGTCAAGAGATCGAAAAAACGAGAGTTGTCGATATATTGAAAAATTTAGGATTTGAAATAGTTTCAGTTTCAGAAGACTCTTTGATAGTGAAGCCGCCTGTTTTCCGTCACGATATTGCAAATATCCAAGATATTGCTGAAGAGGTAGTTCGAATCTATGGAATAGAAAAAATCGATTCGCGACCTTTAATGTACGTAGAGCAAAACAGAATTACTGAAGCCTATCTCCGATACAAAGCAAAAAAGAGTATACGCGAAAGAGCGGTTGCACAAGGTTATGTTGAGACTGTTAGTTATATTTTTGTCAATAAAGAAGAGTTGGAAAAATATGGTTTTGCAACCGTGCATAAAAATCTCGATCTGATCAATCCTATTACAAATGAGATGAATACGTTAAGAACATCACTTGTGCCAAATCTTTTGCAACAGCTGCAAAACAACATCAAAAATGGATACAAAAGGGTGAAACTTTTTGAAATAGGAACTATTTTTGATCAAAAAAGAGAGGAAAGTGAAGAGTTCGTTTTGATTTTCAGTGGGCAAAAAGAGCCAGAAAGCGTTGTTAATCATGGAAAAGCTCCTGTTGTGGACTTACCTACATTTCTCAACGAACTCTCAGCAATCATTGGTGATTTTGATGTGAGCGAAGGCGAAGCCTCTCATAAACTTGTTCATCCATATCAAGTTGCAAAAATTATAAAAGATGGGAAATATATTGGGCAGGCATATAAATTGCATCTTGAAATGCAAAAAGAGCTTGATGTACCAACCACATATATTGCTCAGATAGATTTTGAAGAACTTACTCTAATCTATCCGAAAGCAAAAGAATATTCTGTTTATCAGCGCTCGTTGAAAGATTTGAGTGTTGTCGTTGATAGAACGTTACCTTATGAAAGTATCAAAACAGTTTTGGAAAAAAATTTACCGAAAGAGGTTCGAAATTTTTATCCGGTAGATATCTATGAAGATGAATCTTTGGGAGATAAAAAAAGTGTAACGATACGATTTGCCATTCAGTCTTTTGAAAAGACACTGACAGAAGAGGAGATTTCTAAAATTTTAGAGAAGATTTTAAAGATTTTACAAGAAGAGATTGGAGCGACACTGCGATGAGCTATGTAAAGGTTGAAAAAGCCTCCTCTTTCGAGCTAACGATATCTGACATTGCTCCCGATAAATCGATATCTCACAGAAGCGCGATGTTTTCGCTCTTAAGTGATGAGCCATCCCAAATTGAAAATTTTCTGCGGGCTGAAGATACACTCAATACACTTGAAATCGTCAAAGCCCTTGGTGCTCAAGTAGAAGAGAGTGATGAAAAAATATTAATAAAGCCTCCAAAACAGATTCAAGAACCCAAGGATGTACTTGATTGTGGAAATAGTGGTACCGGAATGCGGCTTTTTTGTGGTTTGCTTGCAGGGATAAACGGTTTTTTTGTTCTAACAGGAGATAAATATCTTCGTGAACGTCCCATGGCAAGAGTAGCGAAACCTCTTCGATCCATAGGGGCCAAAATAGATGGTCGTGACAATGGAAATAAAGCTCCTTTGGCACTGCGTGGCAATACCGATTTGGAGCCTTTTGACTATGAAAGCCCCATAGCTTCAGCGCAAGTCAAAAGTGCCCTCATTTTAGCAGCTCTTCGTGCCAAGGGAGAGTGTTCTATAAGTGAACCGGAACTGAGTCGTGATCACACTGAGCGCATGTTACAAGGAATGGGCGCCAATATCGATACCCACTGGAGCCACGGTCGATACAGAGTCGATGTTGTTCCACTGACGAAACCTTTGGAACCGTTAAAAATTCGCATTCCAGCAGATCCTTCCAGTGCCTTTTTCTTTGCAGTTGCAGCTGCCATAGCTCCAAGAAGTAAAGTGGTACTTGAAAATATCACACTCAATCCAACTCGTATAGAAGCCTTTAAAGTTTTGCAAAAAATGGGTGCCGATGTTGTATTTTTGGAAAAAGAGAACAAATATGAACCAATTGGTGACATTATTGTAACTCATAACAGTTTGCATGGTGTGGAAGTAAGTGAAAATATTCCCTGGCTTATCGATGAGTTGCCAGCTCTTGCAATTGCCATGGCAGTAGCTGATGGAAGAAGTATTGTACGCAATGCAAAAGAACTGAGAGTCAAAGAGAGCGATCGGATCACCTGTGTCGTGGAAAATCTCAAAAAATGTGGGATCCAAGCACAAGAGTTTGAAGATGGATATGAGATCATAGGAGGAGAACTTCATTCAGCTGCAATTGACAGCTGTGGTGATCATAGAATTGCCATGAGTTTTTTGATAGCAGGGTTAGTGAGTGGAATGGAAGTACGCGATATAGAGTGTATCAAGACCTCATTTCCTAACTTCTTGGATCTTTTATCCCAGATTGTAAAGGTAGAGCGTGGAGATTAGACTAGCAAAAAGCTATGGATTTTGCTTTGGAGTGAAACGGGCAATCAAAATAGCCGAAGAGAGCCCGAACAGTGTAACTTTCGGTCCGCTTATCCATAACAAAAACGAAATAGACAGGCTCAAAGAGAAGTATAACGTGGAACTTGTAGAAGAGATTGATGAAATACAAGAAAACAGTCGTGTCGTTATACGGACACACGGTATTCCCAAAGAGAAATTAGCGCTCTTGAAGGAAAAAAATGTTGAAGTGATCGATGCAACGTGTCCTTTTGTAACGAAACCTCAGGAGATCGTCTCAAAAATGAGTGAAGAAGGATACAGCATCGTCATATTTGGCGATATTAATCACCCTGAAATCAAAGGTGTTATGAGTTACGCCACAGATCCTATCGTAGTATTGAGCGTAGAAGAGCTTGAAGGGAAACCACTCAAAGAGAAAGTGGCTACTGTCGCCCAGACTACGAGAAAATTTGAAGAGTATCAAAAAATAGTCAATTATCTCATGGAACACAAAAAAGAGGTTCGAGTTTTTAATACCATCTGCAATGCAACCTTTGAAAATCAAGACGCTGCAAGAGAATTGAGCAGGGAAGCTGATATTATGATTATCATAGGTGGCAAAAACTCTTCCAATACAAAACAGCTTTTTAAGATATGTAAGGAAAACTGTCCTGACAGTTACTTGGTAGAAAATGCGAAAGAGTTGGAGAAAGAGTGGTTTGAAGGAAAAAAGGTATGTGGTATCACTGCTGGTGCCTCCACACCGAACTGGATAATAGAAGAAGTTATAGAAAATATAAAGAAAATTCAAGTATAATACACAAAATTTAGTCAAGGAAAAAGTGAAAATGGAAAAAGAGGTTCAGATGAATACGCAAAACAGTGAGAGTGCAAACGAAGATTTTGCAAAGATGCTAGAAGAGCATGAAAATCAACGGAACGAATCAAAAATCATCGATGGAGTCATTGTCGAAATACAAGATAATGAGCGTGTACTGGTGGATGTGGGTGAAAAGCAAGAGGGTATTCTCAATATAAAAGAGATTAGCGATGAAGAGGGTAATCTTAAATATCAACCTGGTGACACGATCAAAGTGATGGTTTCTGGACATAGAAATGAGCGACCGGTTATTTCTCATAAAAAAGCGTTGGCCAAAGAGAAAGTGAAAGCGTTTATTGAACAACATAAAGATGATTTCGATGGCCTTATTCTCGAAGGTGTTATCAAAGGGAAAAACAGAGGCGGATACATAGTTGAAAATGATGAGGGTGTACAGTTCTTTTTGCCAAACTCACAAAGTTTTTTTAAAAACAAGCCGGAAATCGGAAGAAAAATTACTGCGAAAGTTATCAAAATAGATCCAGAAAATGACTCTATCGTTATCTCTCGAAAAGCCTATTTGCAAGATATTTTCAAAAAAAGAGAAGAGATAGTAAATCAGCTTTTGAATGAAGGAACGATTGTCGAAGGGACAATTAAAAAAATTACCAATTACGGAATGTTTGTAGAAGTGGCTCCACAAGTAGAGGGCCTGGTCCATTATAACGAGATTAGCTACAAAGGTCCCGTGAATCCGGCTAAGTATTTTCAAGAGGGTGATAAAGTCAATGTCAAGGCAATTGACTTCAATAAAGAAAAACGAAGACTCCTTCTTTCTATCAAAGCGACACAGCCAGATCCATGGGAAGAGATCAAAGGTGAGCTTGAACCTGGTGATGTGATCAATGTGACCATCAGCAATATTGAACCGTATGGCGCATTCGTAGATCTTGGTAATGATATCGAAGGACTCCTTCATATTTCCGAAATGAGTTGGGACAAACGGCCCAAACATCCAAAAGAGTATGTGCAAGAGGGACAACAGTTGGATGTCGAGGTTATAGAGATCGATGCAGAAAACAGAAAACTTAGAGTCTCTTTGAAAAACTTGTTACCAAAACCTTTTGAAGAGTTCCTATCAAACTATAAAGAAGGCGATGTGGTAGAAGGTGAAGTGACATCTTTGACAGATTTTGGTGCATTTGTACGGATTGGTAGTGTAGAGGGACTATTACACAATCAAGATATCAGCTGGGAAAAAGGCCAAAAAGCGAAAGATGCTTTCAATGTAGGCGAAAAAGTAGAAGTCAAAATAGCGAAAATTGATCGAGATAATGAAAAAATATCTCTTGATAGAAAATCTTTGCTAGAGAGTCCCCTCGAGAAATTTGCAAAAGAGCATAAAGTAGGGGATATTGTAAAAGGAACTGTCAAAGATATCAAAGAGTTTGGTGTCTTTGTCGCACTGGATGAAAATGTTGACGGATTGATTAGAAATGAAGATCTTTATCCATTGAAGAAAGAGGAGATACAGTCAGGTGATGAGATTGAAGCAGTCATTTCGCACCTTGATACGAAAAATAATCGTCTTCGACTCTCAGTCAGAAGGCTTCAGAAAATGAAAGAGAAAGAGGATTTGAAAAAAATCAATAGTGACGAAAAAACGACACTAGGTGAAATTATCAAAGAAAAACTTGAAAAGTAAGGGTGATAATGGAAAAGAAAAAGATTGTCGTTTGTGACCATCTTCATAAAAAAGCTGAAGAGATTCTTTCTAAAGAACAAGACATTGTTTATGTCAATGCTGCGGATGTCCCAAAAGGAGAACCGCTTTATAAAGAAATTGCTGATGCTGATGTGATCATCACAAGAAGTTCCACTCCTGTAGATAAAGAGCTACTGGAACATGCGAAAAAACTCAAAGCAATTGTTCGAGCCGGCGTTGGTGTTGACAATGTGGACATGGAGGAGTGTAGTCGACGCGGAATCATTGTGATGAATGTTCCAACGGCTAACACCATAGCAGCGGTTGAGCTGACTTTTGCACATATGCTAGCATGTATGCGAGCATTTCCCTATGCACACAATCAGCTAAAACTTGAAAGGATATGGAAAAGGGAAGCCTGGATAGGAAATGAGCTTAAGGGTAAAAAACTGGGAATTATCGGTTTTGGAAATATTGGAAGCCGAGTAGGAAAAAGAGCTCTTGCATTCGAAATGGATGTGGTTACCTACGACCCCTACATTTCACCGGAAAAAGCGACCAATCTGGGTGTAAAATATACAACTGATTTTGATGAAATCTTACAATGTGACATTATTACCATACATACGCCAAAAACAAAAGAGACTATCAATATGATCGGTCGCGAAGAGATCGCGAAGATGAAAGACGGTGTTGTTTTAATCAACTGTGCCAGAGGGGGCCTATACAATGAAGATGCCCTCTATGAAGGACTCAAAAGCGGCAAAATAAAATTTGCTGGCATCGATGTTTTTGCCAAAGAGCCGGCAACGGACAACAAGCTACTGGAACTCGACAATGTGACTGTCACCCCGCACCTTGGAGCAAATACGGAAGAATCACAAGAAAAAATTGCCGAAGGTGCTGCATCCCAGGCTCTTGAAGCAGCAAGAGGAATCAGCTATCCGAATGCACTCAATCTTCCTATCAAAGAAGATGAGATGCCTCCATTCGTCAAGCCATATCTTGAATTGACGCAGAAAATGGGTTTTTTAGCAGCACAAGTGAATAAAGGCGCATTTAAATCGATCAAAGTCATTGCTGAAGGTGAAATTGCAGACTATCTCAAATCATTGATAACATTTGCAGTTGTAGGTGTATTGAAAGAGTCACTTGGCGAGTCGATTAACTATGTCAATGCAGAATTTGTAGCAAAAGAGCGAGGGATTGATATTTTAAGCAAAAAAAGTCCTGAAGCGAGTGGATATAAAAATAAAATCACTGTCAAGCTTACAACGGATAAAGATATTATCGAGATCAGTGGAACCATTTTTGAAGAGAATGTTCAACGTATCGTCGATATTAACAATTTCGCTTTGGACGTAGAGCCGAAAGGTAAGATGATTCTTTTCAAAAATACCGATGTTCCAGGTGTCATTGGCGAAGTCGGTATGATTTTGGCTAAGCACAACATCAACATCGCAGATTTTAGATTGGGTAGAGATAATCATGGACATGCACTTGCCGTGATTATAGTAGATGATGATGTAAGCAAAGAGGTCCTCAAAGAACTATCTAACTTGAAAGCTTGTATCTCCGTTTCCTACGCTATTCTTTAAGGATGGAGCAGATAAGTCTGCTCCATTAATCTCTTACTAAGTTATAACCATATATAATCTCATCTATCACTTTAACTGATTAATGGAGGGTGTTATGCGTATTGTTTTATTGACGCTGCTCTTATGGGTGATGGCGTTTGCCAAGATTGAAAACCTCTCACTCAATGAGGCTTTAAAAATATTGAAAAAAAATAACAGTAATATCAAAATTGCCAAATTACAAGAGAGAATGGCCGCTTTTGATACAAAGATAGCTCAAAGTTATAATTATGGTTCACTCAATCTTATCTTTAACGCCCTTCGAAGTAATGATGCAGGGAATGTTTTTGGATTT
Source organism: Nitratiruptor sp. SB155-2 (assembly GCF_000010325.1). Taxonomy (GTDB): domain Bacteria; phylum Campylobacterota; class Campylobacteria; order Campylobacterales; family Nitratiruptoraceae; genus Nitratiruptor. The sequence continues at coordinate 671,223 of NC_009662.1, forward strand.
AAACTCCAAAGTAGAGAAGCGACTTTTCGAGATTTTGGATTTAAAGATTTTTTAGGTGGTGTTTCGTATGTACTGCAAAACTCTCCAGATTTTGATACGTTTAAAGCATATATGACAAATCCACAAATGCAAAATCAACTATTAAGTACTGCGCCGCACGATCTCAATTATCCCAAAGCACGCAATCACTTTCAAACAAAACTCCAGTACCAAGTTCCTCTCTTTACCGGTTTCAAACTGAGTATGTATGAAAAGATTTCTAAATCAATGGAAAAAATGAAGCAACTAGAAGCGAAAAAAGTTATCAATGAGATGATTTTTCAGACGAAAAAGACATTTTCCGACATTACCCTCGTAGAAAACTATATAAAAAATCTTGAAGTGTTGAAATCGAATATGGATAAGCTTGAAAACATTATAAAAACTTTCAAACAGGTCGGTTATGCAAAAGAAACTGATGTTTTGGAGGTGGAAGCAAAGAAAGCGGAAGTTCTCAGCTATCTCAATCAAGCAAAGCTCAATCGAGATTTGGCATACCAATATCTCTCTTTTTTACTGAATGAAGATGTAGGAAGTATTCAGCATGTCCAAGAGGTATTGCCATTACCGAAAGAGCCAACACAGAAACTTGTTGAAAAAACAGTCGATATAAAAAGAGTGAAACTGGGTAAAAAAATAACACAAATGAATATTAAACTACAAAAAAGTGGTTTTTATCCTATGATCGGTGCTTTCGGGGAGTATGGAAGCAGTGATGACAAGCCATTTAACGATTTTTTTGACAAAGATGCCTATACAATCGGGGCACAGCTTAAATGGAATCTTTTTAGTGGCGGGAAAACTTCCGATGAAGTACAAAAAGCGAAACTACAGTATATGAAGATGAACGAACAAGAGATTTTAGCCAAACGAGGACTTGCTTTGAAAATCAATCAGATCAAAACGGAAGTGGTCAGTAAAGATTTTGATATAAAAGCGCAAAGCAAAGAGTTTGAACTTTCGAAAAAAATCTATGAGATGTATGTGGAGCGATATAAAGTCGGTCTTTCAAATATCACCGATGTTTTGATCAAACACTCTCAAGAGATCAAAGCGCTATTGAAGCTACTAAAAACAAAAACACTTCGAAATGAAAAAGTACTTGAACTAGAAAGCCTACTCGATAAGGAGACTCGATGAAGAAGATAATACTGTTTTGTTTGATGAGTATTGCACTCTTGGCAAAAGGTTTGGAGCTATCTGGATATGTGAAAAGCGATGATACGAAAATGATTGGAACCCGTTTCATGGGATATGTGGAAAAGGTCTATGTGAGTGAAGGGGACTGGGTCAAAAAAGGACAAATTCTTTATAAGATCGATTCAAAAGAGATCGATCTTGCAAAATCTCAAGTAGAACTGATGATTTCCCAGGCAAGACTTGCAATTGCTATGAATGAAAACATGTATGAGTTTGCGAAAGTCAACTATATGAGACATCAAAAACTCTATAAAAAAGGGATGGTTTCCAAGTTTGAACTTGAGCAGATGGAATTGATGTATAAAAATACGAAAAATATGGTAGAGATCGCAAAAAAGCAACTTGCTCAAGCAAAAGCGAAATTGGCAGAAGTGTTGCATCAATATGAGTATCTCAAAATCAAAGCACCAAATGATGGTGTTATCATACAAAAAATGGTAAAAGAGGGTCAGTTGACGGTTCCTGGGTATCCAGGCATGGTGTTAACGACGCTTGACAATCTTAAAATTGAAGCCGAAATTAGCGAAAGTAATCTAAAAAACATCCATATTGGGCAAGAAGTTACTGTGGAAGTACCATCTGTAGGATTTGAAACAGTAGGAAAAGTAAGTGCAATCATTCCAGCTGCAAACCCCATGACGCATAAATTTAAAATAAAAGTCTCCTTTGATAAAAAAGGTGCGGAGCTCATTCCTGGTATGTATGCAAAACTTATTTGGAAATAGAGGTGCATGATGAAATGTGCATATAAACCAAAAGATATTGCAGGTAAACTTGCTCTTACCTTTTTACACAACCCTCTAACCGCTCTTTTGGCAGTTTTTATTTTGGCAATTGGTTATCTTTCACTTGAAGTGATGCCTCGAGAAGAGGATCCTCAAATTGCAATCAGTGGCGGTACCATCATCGTACCTATGCCAGGAGCTACACCTAAAGAGATAGAAAATGTCGTTGTAAAACCTTTGGAAGAAAAGATTCGAGAGATCAAAGGGGTAGAGCATATCTACGGCATAGCGATGGAAAATGTTGGAATCGTTAATGTGCAATACTTTATCGGACAAAATAGAGAAATTTCAAATATGAAACTGTATGACAAAGTGATGCAAAACATGGATATGCTTCCAAAAAATGCGATGCACCCTCTTGTGAAACCTTTTGATATTGATATCGATATTCCTATACTGACATTTGCTTTTTACAAGAAAAACCCAAATTTGAGTGATGGAGAGTTTTATAAAATTATCCGAGATATCAAATATCGCGTGAACGGGGTCAAAGATGTCTCCAAAACAAATCTCAAAGGAGCCCATAAACGCCAATTCAATATTTTGGTGGATTTGGGAAAACTTTCAGGGTATCATCTCTCTCTTGGTCAAATCATGCAAGCGATCAGTTCGGTTGCCAAGGAGGTTCCTGAAGTAAAAAATAGAACAAAGAACAGCAAAATCGTCATATTTGGCGTGCCAAATGCGATAGAGAGTGTTGAAGATGTCAAAAACATCATGGTGGCAAACTATATGGGCTCACCTATCTATGTGAAAGACATTGCAAAAGTGGAAGATGGGATCAACATCCAAGATTTCAAACAGGCTCAAATTTGGACGAAAAAGCTTCACACCAAACCTCAATATACCCTGGAAGTGAGTAAACTCAAAGGGACAAATGCCGTCTTTGTTGCAAACGATGTATTAGCGCTTATCAATGAGTTGAAGCCTTATCTTGAAAAGAAAGGCATAGGATATGTCTTGACAAGAAACTACGGAAAAAGAGCAAATGACGCTGTAAACGAACTTGTTGATCACCTGCTCATCACAATCGCTATCATTGCAGTGATGCTTGTATTTTTCTTGGGATTCAAAGAGGCTCTCATCGTTACTTTTACAGTACCGGCTATTTTGGCATTGACCCTTTTCGTAGCTTATATTACTGGTCAAACAATTAACCGAATTACACTTTTTGCCTTTTTGCTTTCTTTGGGTCTTTTGGTGGATGCAGCAATTATCGTGATCGAAAACATACATAGACACCTTCACGAACATGACGCTGTTTATAAAGATATGGATACCATATTAGTCGAGGCTACCGATGAGATTGGTGCGCCTACCAATGTTGCAACTGTCGCTATCATTTTAACAATGGTTCCTATGGCATTTGTCGGTGGTATGATGGGTGAATTTATGAAGCCGATTCCATATAATGTTCCTGTGGCTCTTTTATCATCATTGTTGATCGCTTATATTTTTACACCGTATCTTGCGAAGAAGCTTTTGAAAAAACCACATATGCATCATCACCATCACCATTTCCAAAAACACGAAAAGCTACCAAGTGAATGTGATATAGATGGAGGCAAATCGTGAAAAAGTTTGAAAAATTTATATATAAAATCCTGGATAGCAAACCGAAAAAAGCTTTAGTAATCACCCTTATTCTTGCATCATTGTTTGCTTCAGTGATGATGATCCCTACAAAAGTGGTATGGGTGAAGATGCTTCCTGGTAAAAGCGCGAATACTTTCAGTGTCTATCTTGATTTACCGACAGGAAGCTCCATTGAAGAGACGAAGAAAGTCAATGAATGTGTACTGGATATCTTGAAAAAAGAGAAAGAGGTTACTGACATAGAAAGCTATCTTGGTATGGGTGCACCGCTTGATTATGCAGGACTTGTCAAAGGGAGTGCATTTAAAAACAGCGAAAATGTGGCTGAGGTCGTTGTCAATCTTACCGATAAACACGAGCGAGAAGAACGAAGCTACAATATGGTCCATAGGTTGCGACCGATTATCCAAAAGAAGTGTGAACCTTTGGTAAAAGGAACTTCAATCAAAATGATCGAGCAGCCTGCAGGGCCTCCTACTTTGGCGGCTGTTGTAGCAGAAATTTATGGTCAAAATAACGAAGAGCGAAGGGCAATTGCAAAAAGAGTTGCTTCCATTTTCAAAAAAACTCCAGGTCTTGTCGATGTGGATATCATGGAAGATGAGATATTTAGAAAGTATCTTTTGAAACCAAATATCGATAAAATCCAAAAAAGCGGTTTGGCAGTCGAGCAGGTACAAAAGATACTCTATCTCGCATTTGAGGGAATGGGTGTTGGAGTGAAAAACAGTGAAGACTATCCTTCACAAATAGAGCTCTTTTTGAGACTTTCCGATGAGACGAGACGATTTGATGATAAAACGTTGGAGTCTGTGAAAAAGAAACTAGCATCTTTTCAACTTATGAATCAAAAGGGAATGCTCGTACCTTTGTTGGAAGTAGTCGATCTTGTACCAGCAACGAACGAGCCAAAAATCATGCACAAAAATCTTCGTCGATATACCAATGTTATCGCAGAAACAGATCTTGTCTCTCAAGTCTATCCTTTGCTTGATGCACGAGAAACAATTATGAAAGAGTTCAGTAAAGAGTATAAAATAGAAAAAACCGACTATCTTTTCAATCTTCGCTTGATCAATAAAAAGACAGGTGCTGCATACGATCTCAAATGGGATGGAGAGATGAAGGTAACGCTTGATACCTTTAGAGATCTAGGCCTTGCATTTATCGCCGCACTTATTTTGATCTATCTTCTTATCGTTGTCTACTACAAAAGCTATACACTTTCAAATATCGTTATGGCAGGAAGCTTCCTCTCCATTATCGGTGTGATTGTAGGACACTGGGTTGCAGACCTCGTTACTACTGACACCTTCTTTTTGACGGCTACTTCAATGATTGGTTTTATTGCCCTTATGGGAATCAGTTCGAGAAACTCCATACTGCTTATCGATTTTGCTAAAGCGTTGATGATTGAAAAGCATATACCGAAAAGAAGATCGATTGCGATAGCGACAGCTACGCGGGCAAGACCGATTATGCTAACGGCAATTGCCATTATCTTGGGTTCGGCTCTTTTGGCGAGTGATCCTATTTTTGGTGGACTCGGAGTTGCACTTATCGGTGGTACCGTAGCGGCCGTCATCGTATCACTCATCTTTATTCCGGTATTAATGGATAACGCCAAAGCGATGGATTTCACAGATGAACATACGAAAAGTGAAGAGGAGTTCGAGTAGTGGATTTTGGTAAGATACTCGTCTTTCTGGGTATCGTATTGGTCATAGTTGGTCTTTTTATCCATTTTATCGGGCGTTTGCCCGGTGATATCTATATCAAGAAAGATGGATTTACTTTCTATTTTCCTATAACTACTTCGATAGTTCTTAGTATTGTACTTTCAGCCCTTTTATATATCTTTTCAAGATTTTTTCGATAAAATTGCAAAAACATTTTAGGAGCAGTTATGGCATATAGTATGAACGACCTGAAAAAAGGTCTACGAATAGAACTGAATGGTGTACCATACAGAATCGTGGAATATCAGCACGTAAAACCTGGAAAAGGTGCAGCGTACGTCCGGACGAAAATCAAATCACTCGTTGATGGTAGAGTTTTGGAAAAGACCTTCCATGCTGGTGATAAAGCAGAAAAACCTGATCTTGAACAAAAAACGATGCAGTATCTGTATGATGATGGCGAAAATATGCATTTTATGGATACGACAACATATGACCAAATAACATTGACCCACGAGCAAGTTGGCGAAGAGAATATTAAATTCATGAAAGATGGAATGACTGTGGATATCCTTTTTCATAACGGCAAAGCAATTTCCGTAGAGATTCCACCTGTAGTCGAACTGGAGGTGACCGAAACAGCGCCAGCTTTCAAAGGTGATACAGCAACTGGTGGTAGAAAACCTGCAACGCTTGAAACTGGTGCAGTCGTGCAAGTTCCTTTTCATATTCTTACAGGCGATGTGATCAAAGTCGATACCGTAGAAGGAAAATATCTCGAAAAAGTAAAGTAATATGAATAACAAAGCTCTTAAAATTGAGTTTGAAGCAGTAAAAAGCGATAATGCTTTTTTGCCTGGCGGTCGCGGGACCCGGAAAATTATCGTTACTAAAACATATTCCAATAAAGAGGAGGAAGTCAAAACTCCTCTTTGGAAACCGCCTTTGAAAAATGAAAAATGCCCTGTATACCGAATGAATAATGTTGAGATGTCTTTTTTTACTGAACAGGCAAAACAGGAGAGACATTACCATAAAGAAGGTACAGAAATCTACATGGTTATCGAGGGAGAATTTATTATAGAAATAGAAAATAAAATATATCGACTTTATCAAGGTGATACTATCATAGTTCCCCCTTTTTCTATACATCACGTTAAAAATGAGGGTAATAGATATTTTTGTCGTATGATAAATATAAATTGTGGTGGAATAGAAGACAAATATATTGTTTAAATGTATACTTCGTAACTTCTGTCAATTGAAAGCCATTAAAAACTCTTTATAACGTTATTGGCGACAAAACAATTGTATTTTTTTGATACAATGTGGAAAAATAGAAAGGAGGCATTATGGCAAATGTACTAGTACCACTAGCAGATGGTTTTGAAGAAATTGAAGCGATGGCGATTATTGATGTTTTGAGTCGGGCAGGAAACAATGTGACTGTTGCAGGGCTTTTCGATAATGAAGTGGAAGGAGCAAATACCGGTCTAAAGGTTCTTGTACATACGCTTTTGAAAGATGTTGAAATCGATACATATGATTTGATGGTATTGCCTGGAGGGCTTCCCGGGGCAGAGCACTTGGCAAAGAGTGAACTTGTCCAAGAGATGATTCGAAAAATGAATGAGAAAGGAAAGTATGTAGGTGCGATCTGTGCCGCACCATGGGCTTTGAAAGAGGCTGGAGTGCTAGAGGGCAAAAAACATACCAACTACCCTGGATTTGAAGAAAAAACAGGCGAAGAGGGTTATGTGGCCGATCAAAAAGTTGTCATTGATGGTAATGTCGTTACATCCAGAGGTCCGGGGACTGCGATCTGCTTTGGATTGGAGCTTGTACGACTTCTAAATGGTGAAGAGACGTATAAACAGCTTAAAGCCGGACTTTTGGCAGACTACTGCTAACAAAAAAAGAGCTCTCTCCAGCATTTTTTAGGTAGTATAGGCACCTTTTGCCTATACGCTTCATATTTTTGCCCATATTTTCTTTTGGCATCCATCTCATCGAATGTTATCATCAGTAAAAAAATAAGAATTACCTCGGTTGGAGCAATGAAAAATATAAAAGTTGGTAAACCCAATGTAAGAGCAATGGCAAGCGGTAATAGCATAAGTCCAAAAAGCATAGGGTGTCTTGTGCATCCATAGATGCCATCTGTGACGAGTCTATTTGTCTCGAGCCTTGGAAGATTGCCTTGTCTTCCTTTTTGCTTGAGCTCTTTCCCTCCTTTGGATGCTGCACAAAAGGAAATTTTCAAAAGTATGAGACCAAGAGAAAATGTAATGAAATGAAAAAGCGGAGAGAAAAGAAAATTTCTGAAATAGAGTGTATCGAAGTAGATTGAAACAATGGCTCCGCCAAATAAAAAGAGAAGCCACAGAAAAATTCTAATAATGGTTTGAGGGGAGAGTTTCAAAATTTTTCCTTCAATTGCTCTAAAATCGGCTCAAATTCTTGCAATATTTGTTGATTACCGTGTTTTTTTGCACCATTGATCAAAATGGTACATTTTTGTAGCGCTATTTCTCTCACCTTAGGATCCTCGCAAAAGGGTAGCATTGCTTTGATTCTCCACCGATCCATTCCAAAATATTTTTGGGAAAGCTGATCTTCATGTCCTCCATATTTTATGACTGTTTGTATGGGAGTAAAGCCAACGGGATATTTTTTTGTGATACGCAGCCACAGCTCATAATCCTCACATACCTCGAAATCTTCTCGAAAAAGGCCAACTTCATTAAAAAGCTCCTTTTTGATAGCAACGGCTGAAGGAGAGATGAGACAAAGGCGTAAAGAATCGTAAAAGATATAACCGCTCTTTTTTTGATGAATCTTTTTTTTATTCAAAAATTTCCCGTTACGTATCCATATTTCATCTGTTTGGTGAATTGTATATTCTGGATGCGATTGAAAAAAATCGGCATGTGTCCGCAAATGGTTCTTTTTCCACTCATCATCGCTGTCGAGCAAAGCGATAATTTTTCCTTTTGCCGCTTTGATGCCTCTGTTTCTTGCCGCGCTGACTCCTTTATTTTCTTGTCTAATTACTTGTATGGGATATCGTTCTAAAACCTTTGGAGTCTCATCTGTCGAGCCATCATCGACAACGATAAGCTCAAAATCTCTAAAAGTTTGATGAAGAACCGATTCAATAGCTCTTGCAATGAAGTTAGCTCTATTGTAAACCGGGATAATGACACTAAAGAGAGGAGAGATATTTTGCAACTGCATCTTCGTCATTGCTCCACGGCAATACTTCGTTTGCGACTTCTTTGACTTGTGGCAATGCGTTTTTGACTGCTATAGATTTTCCAGCCCACCGAAACATTCCAATGTCGTTGTGACTATCACCAAAAACGCTTACCTCTTTTGCATCCACTCCTTGGAACGCTTCCAATTCTTTTAACGCGTGAGCTTTATCACCCAAAGGATGTAAAAATGTTAAAAAATGGCAGTCTTGATAGGGGTCTTTCGATAGCTTCGACTCCACATTGTATAAAGATTTGACACAGGACTCAATCGATTGAAGAAGTTTTTCATCACCAAGATAGACCACTTTGAGATTTTTCGGCAACGCTCTAAGCTTTTCAATATTGAGTACACGGTTGTCATTTTTATAGTTTTGCAAAAGCTCTTTTTGATGGATATTGAGTTTTTTGGGATAGAGAAATCTTTCTTGCATCTTTTCATCGATTCCGACAATCAAAGGCCGTTCATCAAACTCTTTTTCAACGAGGTCTATGAAATCGTCCACAATGTTTTTTTCTAAAGCATTGATTTTTATCGGAGTGCCATCAGGAGCACAGATCATCGCTCCATCAAGCAAAATCATGGGATATTGAAGTTTCAAGTCCTTGAGTAGTTTGGAAGCACCTGTATAGCTCCTTGCTGTTGCAATGGTAAGTGGTTTTTTAAAGTTGTTCCAAACTTCTTTGCTAAAATCTGAAAGTGTCAGATCGCTTCGCAAAAATGTCTTATCGAGATCTGTGACAAAAAACTCCACCAAATTCCTTTTTTTGTTACAATTTTAGCAAAAAAGGTACTGTGTGAATCAAAAAATTTTTGAAGAGCGTATTCGAAAAATAGAACCTTCCATTTTGGAACTGCTTCATACCAAAAAAAGTTTTAGTTTTCGTATCAATCATCACAGGGCATCGACGCAAGAAGCGATTGAATTATTGGAACAGGAAGGGTATCATCCAAGAAAAGTCGAATGGGCGAATGATGTTTTCGAATTGCCGATTGAGCATAGAAAATCGATAGTCAAAAGTAGTGCCTATACACAGAATATGATCTATATCCAAAATCTCTCTTCTATTTTTTCAGCTTACTCCATTGATATAGATCCTGAGGACTGGGTGTTGGATTTGGCGGCGGCCCCAGGTGGAAAGAGCCTCATCTTTAGTGAACGAGCGAAAAAAGTGAGTGCCGTTGAACCAGATAAAGGGCGTTTTTTTAGAATGAAACGGAATTTTAAAGAGCATATGGCGAAAAATATACAGACCTACAACAAAGATGGCAGATTTATCTACAAAAGCTGTCCCGGGTGGTTTGACAAAGTCTTTTTGGATGCACCCTGCAGCAGTGAAGCCCATATCGATGGGGAGGTGACATGGTGGAATGTAAGAAGAGTTCGAAAATTTGCCAAACTGCAAAAGGAACTCATTGTAAGTGCCTATGAGAGCCTCAAACCTGGCGGGCAGATGATCTATTCTACATGTACATTTGCCCCAGAGGAGAATGAAGCAGTAGTCGATTTTTTGATCAAAAAATATCCTGAAGCTCAAGTTATGGAAGTAGAAGTTCCATTCTCCAACTGGATGAGGGGTTTGAGCGAGTGGGAAGAAAAAGAGTTTCATCCAGATGTTGCAAAAACTGTGCGAATTTTACCCAAAGGGGCGTACAGTGGTTTTTTTATGGCAAAAATTATGAAAAACTTATAAAGCAATATCTGGTAGATCTTTGATCTTATTTAAGATCTCTTCAATGAGCTCATCCGTAGTCTTGTTTTGGACATTGATAACGATGTCAGCAACTTTTTCATATTCACCGACTCTTTGTTCATAGAGTTTTTTCGCATCCTCATACGATTTAAACAGAGGTCTTTTTTTGATCTTTTTTTTGGCGTTTTTGCTTTTTGTGATGCGATCATATATCCAGTCAAAGTCTGCTTGAAGATATACCACAGTACCGATATCTTTGATGTTTTTGACTTTGTAAAATCCTCCGCCCGTCGATATGATGGAGTTTTTCACGCTGCCAGCTAGCCAGTCGGCCGTTTTTTGCTCAAGTTGCCGAAAATAACTTTCACCCTTTTTTTTGAATATTTTTTTGATTTTCGTGTTGGTAAGGCTTTCGATCAAATCATCCGTATCAATGGCGTAAATATCCGTTTTTCCGGCCATCGCTCGTGCGAGCGTTCCTTTTCCGACACCCATGAAACCGATAAGTAAAATATTCTTCATAGCACCTCTTTAGTAACATTTCTATATAATTTTATCAAAACTCATGAGCGGAGTATCCATGAAGCCAAACTTCACCCATCTGCATCTACATACAGAGTATTCCCTTTTGGATGGTGCCAATAAGATAAAAGCCCTTGCAAAAAAAGCGAAAGAACTCGGTATGAGCGCTGTTGCCATGACAGATCACGGCAATATGTTTGGAGCTATTGATTTTTACAAAACGATGAAGGCTGAAGGCCTCAAACCAATTATTGGAATGGAAGCCTATTTGCACAACTCCGATGATCTCGGTGATAAATCCACAAGACAGCGGTTTCATCTCTGTCTTTTTGCCAAAAATGAGATAGGGTATAAAAATCTGATGTTTTTAAGCTCCATGAGCTATATCAAGGGTTTTTACTACTACCCAAGAATCAATAAAAAGCTTTTAGCCGAACACAGCGAGGGGCTTATCTGTACAAGTGCCTGTTTGCAAGGTGAGGTGAACTGGCATCTCAACACCAATGAGAGAAACACGAAATTTGGCGCAAAAGGGTATGAAGAAGCCAAAAAGGTGGCTTTGTGGTACAAAGAAGTTTTTGGAGATGATTTTTATCTGGAACTCATGCGCCACGGCATCCACGATCAGTTGGCGATCGATGAGCAAATTATAAAGCTGAGCCTTGAGACTGGGATCAAAATAGTGGCTACAAACGATACCCACTACTTGGAAAAAAAGGATGCGGAACCGCACGAAGCCTTTATGTGTATCGCTATGAACAAACTCTATGACGATCCAAACAGACTCAGGCACAGTGTGCATGAGTTTTATCTGAAGTCTCCTGAAGAGATAGCAAAGCTTTATGCCGATATTCCTGAAGCTCTTGAAAATACGCAAGAGATCGTGGATAAGTGTAATCTTGAGCTCAATCTTGGAAACCCGACTCCGCCAAATTTTAAATTTACTGTGGAGTATGCCAAAGAGTATGGTTTGGAAGTACCGACAAGTGAGCGATACAGTTTTGAAAACGATGAGGTGCTGTTTGAGTATATCTGTAAGGAGGGTTTGCAAAAGAGGCTTGAGTATGTTCCTAAAGAGCAGCATCAAAAGTATTGGGATAGGCTGCAACATGAGATCGATATCATCAAAAAGATGAAGTTTCCGGGATATATGATTATCGTTTGGGACTTTGTACGAGAAGCGAAAAAAAGAGGTATCCCGGTGGGGCCTGGACGAGGGAGCGCTGCGGGAAGTCTCGTAGCATATGCCATGGGGATTACCGATATCGATCCACTCAAGTACAATCTTCTTTTCGAGCGGTTTTTAAATCCAGAGCGGGTGAGTATGCCCGATATCGATATAGATTTTTGCCAGGAGCGCCGAGGGGAAATCATCGACTATGTGGTGCAAAAGTATGGACGATACAACGTTGCGCAGGTTATCACTTTTGGTACGCTTTTGGCAAAAGGGGTGATCCGCGATGTCGCAAGGGTCTTGGGGTTAAGCTACAACGATGGAGATCGCATGGCAAAACTGATTCCAGACAAGCTTGGTATCACACTCAAAGAGGCCTATGAGCAAGAGTCAAAAATCAAAGAGCTCATTGAAAGTGATCCGAAATTTGAGCGGGTGTGGCGATTTGCATTGGCGCTGGAAGGGCTCAAAAGAAATGCCGGTATGCACGCCGCAGGCGTTGTCATAAGCAACGAAGAGCTCTGGCACAAAACTCCGCTGTATAAACCGAGCGGGGAAGAGACGATTGTTACGCAATACTCTTTGAACTTTTTGGAAGATGTAGATTTGATCAAGTTTGACTTCTTGGGACTTAAAACATTGACCGTAATCGACAATGCTGTGAAACTTGTGGAAAAACGGTACAACACGAAGATCGACTGGAACAGAATCGATCTCAATGATAAAAAAGTGTATGATCTTATCCAAAGCGGGCATACACTGGGCCTGTTTCAGATAGAATCTGATGGGATGCAGCGTCTCAATGCAAGGCTCAAACCTACAACCTTTGAAGATATCATCGCAGTACTTGCCCTTTATCGCCCAGGTCCTATGGAATCGGGCATGCTCGATGATTTTATAGAAAGAAAACATGGGCGAAAGCAGGTCTACTATCCTTTTGAAGAGGTAAGTTTCGACGAACTCAAAGAGACTTTGGAACCTACCTATGGGATGATCGTCTACCAAGAGCAGGTTATGCAGATCGTACAAACTATTGGTGGATTCAGTCTTGGCGAAGCCGATATCATCAGGCGGGCCATGGGGAAAAAGAAACGAGATCTCATGGAAGAGTACAAAAGGGAATTCGTCAAGCGTGCAAGCGAACGCGGATTTGATGCGAAAAAGAGTGAAATCCTTTTCGAGCTTATTGAGAAGTTTGCAGGATACGGATTTAACAAATCCCACTCTGCAGCCTATGCGATGATCACGTTTCAAACTGCCTATCTCAAAGCCTACTATCCGCAAGAGTTTATGGCTGCTCTTCTTACAAGCGAACAGGATAACACGGACAAGATCGTCAAATATGTGGATGAGGTGAAACGGCTTGGCATCAAACTTTTGCCACCGGATGTCAATCTTTCATCTCTTGAGTTCAACGCTACGACAATCGATGGTGAGGATGTCATCCTTTTTGGGCTTGGAGCGATCAAAGGGGTTGGGAAAAGTGCTGTTTTAAGCATTTTGGAAGCAAGAAATGAGGGGGTATTTAAAGATCTAAATGATTTCTTGCAACGGATCGATCCAAACAAAGTGAACAAAAAGGTTCTAGAAGCTTTGATCAAATCCGGTGCGATGGATTCTTTTGGATACAGCAGAAGAACGATGCTTCTTGGAATCGAAAAGATAGTCACTGCCAGCCACGAGATAGCGCGAGCCAAAAAGATGGCTGAAAACTCGCTCTTTGGGGATGCCCAGGAGCTTATCGATATCAAGGTGGAGCTGGAAGATCTAGGCGAATACGATATGAAACAGATTTTGGAGTTTGAGAAAGAGACCCTGGGATTTTATGTATCAGGGCATCCACTCGATCCATTTAGAAGTGAACTTGAAAAGATTCACTACACCCTCTCAAGTGATCTAGAAAATATAGCCGATTCTTCAGAAGCACTTTTTGTTGGGAAAGTGGAAGAGATCAAGACAAAAATCAGCAACAAAGGCAACAAATTTGGCATCGTCAGCATCATGGATTTGCATGGCAATATAGAGATGATGCTCTTTAGCGACAAATTGGAAGAACTGGAGCGAATGGATCTTGAAAAACCGGTCGCATTCAAGGTGTATGTCACAAAAAATGACAGCTTTACCCGTATCCGCTGTGACAAGATCATGAGCCTGGAAGAGGCAAAAAATGAGCATATAACGACAAAAATAGAGGAAAAATATGAAGAACCTCTTGTTATTCGACTTGATCTTACCCATGAAATTGCACGACTTGAGGAGCTTTACCATCTGGCGATGCAGCATCCTGGCAAAAAACCATTGAAACTGGTAATCGTCTCCAAACTGCAGGAGGTGGAGATAGAGTCTCAGGTCTATGTCAATGGCGACTTTGCCAAAGAGGTGCAAAGTTTGGGAGTTCAGGTGGCTTAAAACTCGAAAGAGTAGGGTTTTTTCTCTTTTCTTTTATACACCGCTTCTTCGCTCCACTCTTTGAAATCTTCCAGATCGAAAAGAAGTATATTTTTCTCTTTTGATTTTAACAATTCATTGGAGAAGCTACTTTTTGAAAAAAGAGCGTAATATGTTGGAGAAAACCCGGCGATTTGACTCTTCTTTTGTAATGATGACAGAGTCTTTTTACAGATTTTGCTATTTTTCCATTTGCATTCACCTATGATCACATTACCATTGTCCAGCTCCATCAAAAGATCGATCTCTACTTTCCTATCCCAGTAGCTTCCACTGCGAATATGTTCAGGAAAACGCTCTTTCAACAGTTCGTTGGAAAGTTCTTCAAAAGTGAAACTTACAAAATTGTCTAGATCCGATAATATAAAGGCTTGTACCTGCTCAAACTCTTGGTTATGAAGTTGTTCTAATGAAGGATAGATATATCGATACCAAAATCTGTAAAAAGCTCTGGAGAACTTGGCTTTATGCTGGATGCGATAGCGTCTAAGCTCTTTTTTGAGTCGCTTTTTTGGCTCTTTTTTGGGAAGAGTCTCTCTGCTAAACTCCTTTTCGATAATATTTTGATCAATGAAGCGTTGCAAGCTTTCATATCCCTCTTGCTCTTTGGAAAAGCTTTTTTTGATAGCAGACTCTATTTTTCTATCTCCCGTTGCCAAAGCGGAAAGAAAGAAATTGTTTTGTTGGGAGAATGGTTTGATAAAACATTCGAAATTGCGTAAAACAGTTAGAATATTTTCTTCAATACTCTTATCAAAATCGAGTGTAAAATATTGTTCTACTCCATCGAAAAGCGCGAAAGAGATAATCGCTTTTTCAATTTCACCACGTTTGAAATTTTTATAGAGTTGTATAAAACGTTTTTTAATTTTTCCTCCTTCCTTTTTGCTATAATCTATTATACTAAAAAGGGAATCGATGAGGAAATTTGCGTTACTTTTTCTTTTGGGTATATATATAATTGCCAACGAAAACGGTACGCTTATTGCAGCTGTCAATGCGCTTGATCGGTTTATGGCGCTTCCGGAAGAGAGAATTCCGCCAAAGCTTTTGAGAAGAGCTGCAGCTATTGCCATCGTACCAAATCTTATTCGCGGCGGATTTGTTGTGGGGGCTCGTTTCGGAAAAGGAGTGTTGCTTGTTAAAAATAGGAATGGATGGAGCGATCCGGTATTTATAAAACTATATGGAGGAAGTCTTGGGTGGCAGATAGGTTTAGAAAATATTGATGTGATTTTGATATTTAAAAACAGGCAAAACGCTCTTCGTCTTTTAAGTAACTCTTTGACATTAGGAGGGGATCTTTCTATTGCTTTAGGGCCGGTAGGAAGGGCTGGACAAAAAGCGACCGATCTCGGATTTCGTGCCCAGATTCTTTCGTATTCACGAAGTATGGGGGCTTTTGCCGGATTGGCGCTTGCCGGATCCAGACTTGAAGTAGATTATGAAGCGAATGCGCATTTTTATCACTGTGATCCGTACAAGATATACCAGATCATCCAGGGAAAATGTCACGTAACCAATACATATGTACAGGTACTCAAAGAGAAGCTGAGAGAATATGCTTCATGGCAAGAGTAAATAAAAAGAAACCTTTTCGGCCCAGATGCAGATACTGCAGGACCAATAAACATGTGATTCCTATCATTTACGGAAAAAATATTGATGAAACACTGCTTGAAAAAGAGAACTTAGGAGAAGTTAAAATTGGTGGCGTTGCAAGGAGTGTGGATGCACCAAACTGGCACTGTAAAGAGTGTGGAAACGAGTTTTTACGCTAATGTGCGATAGCAGAGTATTGCTTGTCGGTTTTTCATGGTTTGAACCAGAAATAGTTGCTTTTTTACAAAATGTCATCAAAGAAGTTTTAAACATTGAGACGAAGTTTATATCTGAAGCTCCTTTGCCAAGAAACGCTTATCACGCTATGCGACGGCAATACCTGGCATCCGCTTTTTTAGAACAACTCCTGTTTTTCAAAGAAAATCCCTCTGATATTGTACTTGGCATCATGGGAGAAGATCTGTATGAGCCAAATCTCAATTTTGTTTTTGGTGTTGCCACATCACTCTATGGCGTTGCAGTTATAGCGACAAAGAGGCTTCATAACCGTTTTTACGGTCTAAGTGAGGATAAACGGCTCTATATGCGAAGAGTTGCAACGGAGGCGATTCATGAGATCGGCCATGTTTTGGGATTATCCCATTGTGAAAATCCCCACTGTGTGATGCATTTTTCCAACACATTAGCCGATACGGACACAAAAGGATACCATTTTTGCCCCAGATGTGAAGAACAGGCAAAAAAAGCGATATGCACAGATAAGATATAATATCGAAAAAAATTGGAGAGGCAATGCCAATAAAAAGAGTAGAAGAGGCTCTTGAAGAGATCAAAAAAGGAAATATGGTTGTTTTGATAGATGATGAAGACAGGGAAAACGAGGGAGATCTCGTTTATGCTGCCACTTTTAGCACTCCTGAAAAAGTCAATTTTTTGGCAAGTGAGGCAAGGGGACTTATCTGTGT
Source organism: Nitratiruptor sp. SB155-2 (assembly GCF_000010325.1). GTDB lineage: Bacteria > Campylobacterota > Campylobacteria > Campylobacterales > Nitratiruptoraceae > Nitratiruptor. The sequence continues at coordinate 688,143 of NC_009662.1, forward strand.
AGCAGTGACCAAAGATATCGCAAATAGGTTAGAGCTTTCGCCAATGGTACAAAGAAACGATTCGGCCCACGAGACCGCTTTTACGGTAAGTGTGGATGCAAAAGCGGCAACGACGGGGATTTCGGCATATGAAAGAGATCTCACCATCAGACTTCTTGCAAATCCAACTTCAGTTCCTGGTGATTTCGTAAAGCCTGGGCATATCTTCCCGCTCATCGCAAAAGAGGGGGGCGTACTGGTACGGACTGGTCATACGGAAGGATCGGTGGATCTTTGTAAACTGGCGGGTCTTCAGCCGGCCGCAGTGTTATGTGAGATTATGAATCCAGATGGAACCATGGCCAGACGGGACAGCCTGGAAGCCTTTGCTAAAAAGCACGATCTAAAAATTTTGTATATCTCCGATATCGTGGAGTATAGACTCCAAAACGAACGGTTGATTAAGAAGATCAACGAAGAGGAGATAGAATTTTTTGGTGTCAAAGCCAACAGGATCGATTTTGAGGATCATCTTGGAAACGTCCATACAGCCGTTATTTTCTATTCTGCCAAAGGAAGAACCAACGTGCGATTCCACAATGTCGCAAAAGACAAGGATCTGCTTCTAGATCAAAAGAAGTATCAGACGCTGATAAAAGCTATAGAGTATCTGAAAAAAAACAGCGGGGTCCTTATCTTTTTGGAAAACGAAAAAGTGGGAGACCAGACGAAAGAGTATGGTATAGGCGCGCAGATTCTCAAAGAGCTTGACGTCAAGGAGATAAAACTTCTAACTTCCCATAAAGGAAAAGAGTTTGTGGGACTGAGTGGATTTGGTCTGGATATTGTAGAGGAGATAGAAATCGCTTAAAATTCCTAAATTTTAAGATATGTTAATGGAACTATGTTAAGATATAACTTATCGATTCCATTATAAAGGATATTCATGTATACATTAGCTCTGTGTCCTCACGATAGTGAGGATGAAGAGGAGTTAATAAGATGGAAAACATTAGCAGACAAAATTTCTAAAAAACTCCATATACCTATAGAGCTGAAAACGTTTGAAAACTATATAGAAGAGAAGATAAAACTTGCTGAGGTAGACTACGATTTATACTATGCAAATCCGGTAACTTCATATTACTTGTATAAAAAAGGGTATAAACCTGTTGCACGTCTTAAAGGAAAAAAAGATACTTTTGTTGTGATAGGATATAGGAAAATTCATAATCATCATACTACAGTGACTACGACATTTGTTGAGACACATATGCTCCCATTACTTTTAGAAAAAGATTTTGATTTTATATCAACAAAAGTATTATTTGTTCCAACTCAAAAAGATATATATGAGTATGTAAAAACAAGAAAAGCTGAATATGGGATTATGTATGAAGATAGCTATAATGTGCAAGCTATATCTGATCTAGATAAACCTTCCGTTATTGACCATATTTCCTCAAGTCTTTGCCATACACTTATGGTTAAACCAGCAAATTATGAAAAAATAAAAGAAGTATTGCAAACATGTGAAGAGTTTAAACTGATAGATGAAAAAATTTTTTTTGATGGTATAACAGAAAAACTTCCAATTTTCGCATTTTTAAAAACAAAAGAGTTGCTAGATATCTCTAAGGCTCTTTATAACAATCCTTATATTGGAGCAGTCGTATATACAGATAAGATTTTATATACTAACGAGGCATTGCAACAAATGATTGGATACTCATTTAAAGAACTAGAAAGTATGAGCCCAATGGATATAATTGTTGATGAACAAAAAGAGATTTTTGAGGAAGTTTTGAAAGAAAGAATGAAAGGAAAGTTTTTTCCCCGAGGATATGAAGAATTAAAGTTAAGAACGAATGAGGGTAAAATAATCTATACACATGCTTTTTCGAATACCATTCTTTATAAAAATAAAAACACCTATGCCGGATTGATTTTTTTTGTTGATATCACAAAAGAAGTGCTTTTTCAAAAACTTTATAAGGCGTTAAGAGATGTAAATAGAGCAATAACTACAGTATTAACAGAAGAGGAACTAGCTAGGACAGTATGTCGTACACTTGTTAAAGAACTGGATATAAGTTTCGTATGGCTTGGTGTGGTCAATGAAAAAACAGGTACTATCAAATCCATATACAAATGTGGGGAGGGAAATGGGTATTTAGATAAAATAAATATTAGGATAGGAAAGGAAGTTCTCAAAGCTAAGGGACTGACGAGGAATGCTTATCGGAAAAGAAAAATAGTGATTAATTCTTCTACAAAAAATAATCCCGATAAAAATGTAGTAAAAAAAGAGATGTTGAAAAGAGGTTTCCTTTCTTCAGCTGCTATACCCATTATGAAAGATAATAAAGTTCATGCAATCTTAAATATTTATGCAACATTACCACGTTATTTTGATGAAATAAATAAAATTCTTCTGGAAGAACTGCAACATGATTTAAGCTTTGCAATTGAAAAGATTGAATTTATTAGACAATCGATTATACTAGAAAAAGCTGTTGAAAAAGGTTCAGAATGGGTAATAATTGCTGATGAAAAAGGGAGAATAGAATATATAAATGATTATGTCACTGAAACTTCTGGTTATTCTAAAGAAGATTTGATAGGGAAAAATATGTTTCTTTTGTTTCAGCAAGATGATGTGAAAAATAATAATAAATTTTGGTAAATGATTCGTTCCGGTAAGGAATTTAATGCAATTTTCGTTAATGTAGATAAAAGAGGTACATTGATATATATAGATTTTGAAATTATACCTATAACACTCCCAAATGGTGAATTAAAACTTGTATCATTAGGTAGAGATATAACTTATGAAAAAAAACTTTTTTATGAGAACGAACAATTAAAAGATTTTGATCCATTAACTGAATTATACAATTATAATGGTTTTGTTCGTCAAGTAGAAGCTTTCCTCCATGAAAATCCTGATACAACTTGTGCATTTTTACTTATTGATCTAGTTAATTTTTCTTACATTAATAAAAGTTATAGTGTCGAGGTAGGTGATCAAATTTTAAAAGAAATAGGAAAAAAATTAAAAAAACAATTTGGAAAAAATGAAGTTGTTATAGGTCGAATAGGAGGAGATGAGTTTGGTATTTGTTTCAAAAATATAGATACACAAGAGCATTTGTATTCGGTTGTGGAGAAAATAAAAAGTATTTTTGATAAAAAAATTCAATTTTCGATTAGTGGATATAGCTTATCAATTTTCATCCATGGAGGCGTAGCTATTTATCCAAATGATGGCATAACCGTTCAAAAACTTTTAGAAAACGCAAGTGTAGCTTTAAAGTCCGCAAAAAAAGAGAATGAAAATGTTATAAAATTTTACAACAACCTGATAGAAAACAAAGTAAAAAATTATATAAATGCAGAGAATCTACTAAATAGAGCTATTCAGAAGAATCTTTTTATATTTCATTATCAACCATATGTCGATGCTATTACACAAGAGATAATTGGATTCGAAGCACTTGTTAGAATCAAAGAGGAAGATGGTACGATCCACTATCCAAACGAATTTATCGATCTATTGGAAAATTCACACTTTTTGGACAGCTTTAGGCATTGGGCAGTGGATGAGGTGATACAAAAAATAAAGAAGTGGGAAAAACCTGTTAGTATCAATATTTCGGCCAGATCTTTTAAAAATAGAGAATTGACTGAGGAAGTTTTGTCTCATACAAAGGGCCTGCCAGCACCTTTGACTATAGAGATAACGGAACGGCTCTATATGAAAGATCCACAGCGCTCTAAAGAGATGATAGAGAGACTCAAAGAGTGTAAAAATATACAGATTTCCATCGATGATTTTGGTACAGGGTACTCATCCCTATCGTATCTTAAAGATATGCATGCAGACATTTTAAAAATCGATATCTCCTTTGTACGAGCCATGTTGGAAGATACAAAATCCCAAGCTATCGTCAGTGCCATTATCACATTGGCGCAAGCTCTTGGTATGAAGACGGTGGCTGAAGGTGTGGAGACGAAAGAGCAGTATGAAATGCTTAAAAAAATGGGTGTCGATTATATACAAGGATATTACTTTTTCAAACCTTTGCCAGAAGAAGAGATAGAAAAACTATTAAAAAAGTAAAGAAATGAAAATACGAGTCTATTATGAAGATGTGGATATAGGTGGTGTCGTCTATCATTCGAAGTATCTCAATTTTTGTGAGAGGGCGAGGAGTGAACTCTTTTTTGAAAACAGAAAGAGTCCTGTGTACAAAGAGTACCATTTTGTTGTCAAAGAACTGAAAGCTTCTTATCTCAAACCCGCTTTTTTTGGTGATCTTTTGGAAGTAAAGACACAACTTCAACAGACAAAAGGTGCAAGGATACAACTACTCCAAACAGTTTGTAAAGATGAAGATCCGATTTTTAAAATAGAGATAGAGCTTGTCTGTATGAAAGGCCTCAAACCTGCTAAAATTCCGCACTATTTTCTGGAAGTGTTTGATCGATAAAGCGATACTTTGTCGTTTTTAGTATACGGATAGGATAGAGGATTTGATGATCTACAACCTTTATATTGGCATTTTTCTCTTCTTGCGAGTTGAGAAGAGTTGCTACTCCCATATAACTTGCATAGCCTAACCAGTCATAGTTGATATTGCTATCGAAGAGGGCATTGTAAGCTTCCAAATCGGGCTGAATCGGGTGAAAAGAGATCGCAATGTAAAAGTTTTCTCTATCTTTTGGTTGTGTGAGAGAAAAGAGTCTTGGGTTGTAATTGATCTGTGTCGATATCTTCATTTCCGGTTCGATATCATAGTATGTCATTTGTGAGAGTGCAAGAGCGGTTTTTACAAGCGGTGTGTTAAACAGAACGGAGCTTTCGTTCAAATCTTCATTCTCATATAATATCTGTTTCATATTTTGAATCTTTTCATCGATAGGATAAAGCTTGCTATCTGTTGCTATATGTGTGGCCGCAAAATCGGTAAGATCTTTGGATAAAGAAGATTTTTCCAGATAAAATATAGAGAGATTGCCATCAATGTAGGATAGAAGAGTTTCCAACTGGGCATAATAGTCTGGACCGCCAAAAAAGATATGTTCATTTTCTGATTGCACCATGGCTTGATTCAAAGTGGGAATGAAAATCGGTGTGTCGGTATGTAGTCTTGTTATGATATCTTTTTGTGCATACGGTAAAGGCAGTATAACAAGATCGAATGTGGAGTTCGTTTCATTGAGGTAGGTGATCATTGCATCACTACTGGGAAAAGACATCGTTTCAATATCGAAATCGAAACCCTGTTTCAAAAAATAAGCCAAGAGTGATTTGTTGATGCTGTTTCCAAAAGGTGTCAAAGATTTTTGCAGGGCAACTAGGATATGAAAAGAGCTTATACTTCTCGTTTGTGACAGGTGGAAAAGCAGAGCGTATTTTTTGTACTCTTTTTGGATATCGGGGTCGCTGCTCTCTTTGGCTTTTGCCAAAAATGAGAATATCTCTCCATCATTGAGAAGCCCTTGCAGGCAGTAATCGTCACATCTATTGATATCCAGATCGATGAAATATGTTTTAGGCAATGGAAGAGGAGAGAGAAACTTTCCGGATGCAAAGAGAGATAGTGAAATGAGCAATAACGCAATGAGTTTTTTCATAACATCTCTTTGATTTTCAATAGATCCTCATAAGCCTCTTTTTTCTTGGATGGGTTACGCAATAGATAACTTGGATGAAATGTGGGAATCAGTTTTTTCCCACGAAAGGATATGACTTGTCCCCGTACCTTGGATATAGGCGTGTTATCTCCTGTGAGCCAGCGATAGCTGGTAGCGCCAAGAGCAACGAGAATTTCTGGATTGATGATCTCTATCTGTTTAAAAAGGTATGGGATACAAGTTTGGGCTTCTTGTGGGGTGGGGACTCTGTTGTTTGGAGGTCTGCATTTTACGATGTTCGCAATATACACTTCGCTTCTTGGGATTTCCAGAACATTTTCAATCATTTTCGTTAAAAGCTGTCCCGCTCTTCCTACGAAGGGTCTTCCCGTCTCATCTTCTGTGGCTCCTGGACCTTCACCGATAAACATCAGTTTTGCATGAGGATTGCCTTCTCCAAAAACAACATTTTTTCGTGTCTTGCTTAAATCACACAAGTGGCATTCCAAAACTATGGCACGAAGAGCTTCCAGGTCATTGGGTAAAGAAAGAGGTATATTCGTTTCCAAATCGATAGGATCCATATATTCACTGCCTAACCATTGATTTTGATATAGTGTATAAAGAATTTTAAGTTGTCGATATTGCATACAAGATTATACAAGCGAGGGAGTTAAAATTAGGTTAAAGGGGCAAAAGCCCCAGAGATTATTCAGTAACTTCTACTTCTACAGGAGTTGATTCCCAAAGGCCATGTTTTGTACAGTAGCTCATCGCAGTGAGTTTGAGTTTTTTTGTTGGGATAATGTAGAAATCCACTTCTACCTGACTTTTTTCATTTGCAAGTGTTCCAGGTGTGAAAGTTGCTTGACCAAGAAGTCTTTCTCCATCCCAAAGTTGAACGTATGCGATGTAGTGGTCGAAATCATCCGGATGAGAATATTCATTCCCTACTCGTACCTTTACTTGAAACTTTTCACCTTTTTTCGCAGTGCTGTCACAAATGACAAATGGAGAGTGTCGATCGATATAATCTTTTTTCGCTTCTCTATCGATTTCGCTGATGTCTACATATCTATTGATTGTTGGCATGGTTGCCTCCTTTTTCTGATTTTTTCACCATATATTGTACATGAAAAAGATTAAAATAGGATAAATTATCTCTTATTTATTTGATATCAAGAATTGGATAAAATATAGTTATGAAAAAAGCACTCAGATATATTACAAGAAAATGGCGAAAGTTTGTCCTTCTTTTCATACGGGAGTATCGCGAAACAAAACGGATGGCCGAGATTTACCTGACTCAACGACACGATGAAAAATTGAGAAAGGAAGCAAACAAACAGTTTGTGGATATCTTAAAAATACTCTTTTTATTTCCACTCTCGCTGTTACCGGGATCGGTTATTATCATAACCGTTTTGGAACTGGTAGCCAGAGCTTTTAAATGTACGATTTTTCCAACGAAGCAAAAGTTTTAAGAAAGAAGTCCAGCTTAGGCTGGAACTTCTGTAACATGGTGTTTGAGGCCCAGCTCTTCTGGCGTGCATCCAAGAGCGAGTCCTATAAGTTGAGGAAGGTGAAGCACTGGAAGTTTGAGTTCTCTTCCTATAGACTTTACAGCCGCTTTTTGCTTTACATCCAAGTTGAGATGGCAAAGCGGACAAGGTGTGACCATTACATCAGCATTGTTATCATACGCATCTGCTAGGGCATTGCCTGTCAGGACATTGGATGTTTTGGGCGCTTGCAAGTCAACATGGAAACCGCAGCACTTGTTTTTGTGCCAGTAATCTACGGAGTTTCCTTCAAGTGCGTCGATGAGATCTTCTAGTGAAGTGGGGTTGTACGGGTTTTCTTTGGTTCTGTTGAAATGGTGGTGCAGTTCACTTGGTCGTATGTTGTGGCATCCGTAAAATGGCGCAATGTTAAGTTCGCTCAATGGTTTTACCACTTTGTCTCTCAAGTTATCGAGACCGTAATCTTCTATGAGGGCATAGAGAAAATGTCGTACATTGCTAGTCCCTTTATAAACAAGGCCCACTTCTTCAAGCTTTTCGTTTACTTTCGCTTTGAGTTCAGGATCAGAGTCGAGTCTATGCTTTGTCATTGAAGTATTAAGTTGACACGTGTTACAGATGGTGACCATGTCAAGACCGTGTTTTTCTGCATAACAGATATTTCGAGCATTGAGAACAAGACTCAAAAAATCGTCGAAATCCTGTAAATGGCTTGCACCACAGCAGCTTGCCTCATCTAATAAAACCAGTTCAATATCGAGTTTTTTTGCAACCGCCAATGTTGATTTGAGCAGTTCTGGTGTACTTTCTCTCGCTGTACAGCCTGTATAGAGTGCATATCGTAGTTTACTCATGGACCATCCTTTAAAATTTTACCGTTGAGGAACTTTTGATGAGTTTCTGGATTTCATCAAGGTTTTTCGATTTTGGCATATTCCAAGGAAGAACGATCTTTCCTTTTTTGAACATCTCAAATGCTTCATGCATATGTTTGACTACGCCAAAGCCTTCACTGTAAAGTACGAGGTCTCCTTCATCCAAAATACCGTGTTTTTTAATGGATCGTTTAAATCCGACTGCATGTCTTGTAGCAACATTGCTTTTTGCCACACCCTCTTCAAAAATCTGATTATGGAGTTTCGTGATTTTTCCGATTGGATCGATCTCTTTTGGACACGCCTCGGCACACTCATAGCATTTCACACAGTCCCAGACTCCTTGTCCAAGGATATCGACGATTTCGAGTCTCTCTTTTTTTGCATTGTCACGTACATCAGCAGTAAATCGATACGCCTTTTCAAAGGCAGCCGGCCCAAGGTAATCTTCATTCACTTCAACGACAGGACAAGCGTAGTAGCAGCATCCGCACTGGATACAGTAATCCGCTTCTTCTAGCTTTTCCGCTTCTTTTGGCGGAATGATGTTCTCCATAGCCGGATGCTCGTCGATTTCCGCTTCGAGCCAAGGCTTGACGGTTTCATACTTTTTCCAAAAGTCGGCTTTGTCGACGACCATATCTTTGACGGCTCGTTTTTTGCTTACCGGCTCAATGGTCAGTTCATTTCCGAAAAGCTCGATCATATCGACCATTCGCTCTTTACAGGCGAGGGTGCTTCTGCCATTCACTTTCACAGCACAGCTTCCACAGATACCATGTCGACAGCTTCTGCGGTAACTGAAACTTCCGTCATGTTCCCATTTGATTCTATTGAGGATATCTAAAACGACTTCATCCTCTTTTACATCCATCTCAATGGTGTCATAATGAGGCAGATAGTCAGTTTCGGCATTGAATCGAAATACTTTAAATGTCACTTTCATCTCTAGCCCCTATCAATATTTTCTTTCTTGCGGTTCAAACTTACCAAGTACAACATCACCATATTCCAATGAGATATTTCCCTCTTCATCCATGTAGGCGTATGTGTGTTTTAAGAAATTCTCATCGTCTCTATTTGGATAATCTTCTCGATAGTGTGCTCCCCTGGACTCTTTTCTGGCAATTGCGCCTTCAACGATAAAACTTGCATAATCAAGCATATGTCCCAGTTCAATCGCTTCTTGCAAGTCCGTGTTGAATGTTTTTGACTTATCATCGATTCGAATATTTCTAAATCTGTTTCTAAGCTCTTTTAAGATCTCTTTCTGTTTTTTGAGTGATTCTTCCGTTCTAAAAACGCCACAGTTTTCAAACATCGTATCTTGAAGCTCTTGGCGAAGCTTGGCAGTCTTCTCCGTTCCATTATTTGTCATGATAAACTCGATCTCTTCAAGCATGGTGTTTGCTTCGGAGCCGGCCGCAGGTTGAAACTCGATCCCTTTTTCAAGATCTTCAACGATGTTTTGTCCTACGTGTCTTCCAAAGAAGAGGGCTTCTAGAAGCGAGTTTGCTCCAAGTCGATTTGCACCATGCACACTGACACAAGCACACTCTCCAGCAGCATAGAGACCTTCTGTGAGTTTATTAGGCGCTTGTTTGACATGACCGTTGATATCTACCGGAATTCCACCCATTGAGTAGTGCGCCGTAACGGTGATCATGATAGGTTCTTTTACCATGTCTTGACCGAGAAATGTAATGGCTAGATCCCGAAGTTCCGGAAGTCTTTCCATGATTTTGGCTTCGCCAAGATGGGTAAGATCAAGATAGACTGCCATCTTGTCCGGGCCCACGCCACGACCTTCTCGGATCTCGTTCATAATGGCTCGCGCGACTACGTCACGAGGTGCAAGTTCCATCTTCTCAGGTGCGTACTTTTCCATAAAGCGTTCACCCAAAGAGTTATAGAGTCTCCCACCTTCACCTCGGGCTGCTTCAGAGATCAAAATTCCGCTACCAGCAAGTCCTGACGGGTGAAACTGAACGAATTCCATATCTTCCAGAGGAAGTCCGTGTCGTGCGAAAATGCTCAGACCATCTCCCGTGTTGGCGTGGGCGTTGGAATTGATTTTAAAAGCTCTTGCGTATCCACCAGTAGCAAACATAACGGCTTTTGCGTTGAAGATGGTAGGTTTTAGATCTCGTAGATTGAAAGCGACAACACCGTACGCTTTTCCGTTTTTATACAGAATGTCTGCTACATACCACTCATCCCAGAACGCTACACCCTCTCTATGGGCTTGTTCATATATCGTTTGCAAAAGTGTCAGACCTGTTCTGTCTTTCGCAAAACACGCCCTTGGTTTGCTCTGCCCACCAAATGGACGTTGTGCGATTCGCCCATCTTCTCGTCTACTGAAAGCTGCTCCCATATGTTCGATCCATCGAATCGTTTCAGGTGCTTTTGAACACATCAGTTCCACCGCATCTTGATCAGCCAAATAGTCGCTTCCTTTGACGGTATCGAACATATGCAGTTCTACATCGTCGTCATCACTGAGTGCTGCGTTGACTCCACCTTGCGCTGCACCAGAGTGACTTCGCAATGGGTGAAGTTTTGTGAGTACTATGACATCTTTCCCGCTCTTTTTGATCTCTCTGGCTGCCGCACATCCAGCAAGTCCCGAGCCTACGATTACAACGTCGGTAGTGACAATAGGTATTTCCATATCAGCGTGTCCTTTATTTGGAGTCAAAATTTTTCAGATTATAGCATTTCACGAAATAAAAAGGGATAAATCTTTTCACAACCCATCCGTTAAGGCCTTTTTTGTTACAATTGTTATCATAAGAAGAGGGGAAACAGGGTGAACAAGGAGCTTTTTTATATAAGTTTATTTAATAATAAGCATATCGGTGACGACGGAGCCTATATTGATGGTAAAGTCTACAGCGCCGATGCTTTTTGCGAAAATGTCCATTTTAAAAGAGAGTGGATGGGATTTGAACAGATCGCTTACAAAGCGATGCTTGTCAATATTTCTGATGCAATTGCCATGAATGCCGATCCAAAACAGATGATGGTTTCCATTGCTTTGCCTAAAGATATTGCCCAAAGTGAAATGGAGTCGATAGCAAGTGGACTCAAAAAGGCAGCAGATGAGTATGAAATAGAAATCATTGGTGGAGACACCATCGCTTCTGATCGGCTCGATTTTCACCTTTCACTCGTTTCAGAGACGAAACGTCCCATATTTCGAAAACCACTCAAAGAGGGCTATCTGCTTGCATATACCGGTGAGCTTGGAAATGTTGGAAAAGATCTAAAAAAACTCCTGCGAGGCGGAAAAGTTTCTAAAAGGTCAAAATTTATCCGGCCAAGACTGCGTAGAGGGTTTATGAAAAGAGCATCACGACATATCAAAGCGGCCATGGATATCAGCGATGGGCTTTTTGATGATCTATCCAAGATGTGTAGATTAAATAAGAAAGGTGTCCGTTTTTTCAAAAAGATTTCTAGAAGTGTCGGGTGCAGCGGTGAAGAGTATGAGCTTTTGTTCGCTTTTGATAGAAGAGATCTAAAAAAGGTATTGCAAATTTCAAAAATTACAAGAACACCAGTAACCGTTTTTGCAAAGGCTCTGCGGAAGCCATATAGAAACATGTGTAAACCAAAACATTTTTAAGGAAACTGATGGATAGACTATTTTTTCTGGATCACTCTCCAATAGACTTTTATTTTAAACAATCACCAGAGACCTTCGTGGTAGAAGAGGTGCCCCTCTATCCCTTCAGTGGTGCAGGAGAGCATCTTATTGTAAAAGTTCGTAAGAAAAATATGACCACTTGGCAGATGCTTCAATCTATTAGCGAACAAGTGGGAGTAAAAATACGAGATATCGGATACGCAGGACTCAAAGATAAAAACGCTTTGACATACCAGTACATCTCCTTGCATAAAAAGTACGAAGAGGCTTTAAAAAAGTTTTCCCATCCTTTGATCAAAACCATAGAGTTGACGTACCATAAGAATAAGATACGAAGAGGACATCTCAAAGGCAATCGTTTTTTTATTCGACTTAAGAAAGTAAAACCGGTTGATGCAAAAAAGATTGATGAAGTATTGAAAATTTTGGAAGAAGAGGGAATGCCCAATTTTTTCGGGTATCAAAGATTTGGCATCGACGGCGACAATTGGCAACTTGGAAAAGAGATCGTAGAAGGAAAACGAAAAGAGAGAAACAAAACACTCAAAAAACTTTTGATCAATGCCTATCAGAGCCATCTTTTCAATCTTTGGTTGAGCAAACGAATAGAACTCAGTAAACTTTTGAACTGCTTTACGCAAAACGAGCTTAGCCAGACACTCGATTTGCCACGATCTATCATTAAAGAGTTGCAGTGCCAAAAACCCTTTTTCAAACTTTTTCCAGGCGACATTGCCATGCACTATCCAAATGGAAAGATATTTGGTGTGGAAGATGTAAAAGGGGAGAGTGAACGCTTTTTCGCAAAAGCGATTGCTCCAACGGGACTGCTTCCTGGTGTAAAAACGAAACGGTGTGATGGGCTGGCTCGTGATATAGAAAAAGATTATGACGATGAGAGAATCAGTGAATTCGGTGACAGAAGATATGCCTGGATATTTCCACAAGAGCTGCATGGAATTTACAAGGAAAAAAACGCATGGTACGAACTAAGCTTCTTTTTACCCAAAGGGAGTTATGCTACAGTATTGCTAGAAGAGATTGCTCATAGAAAAATAAAAGGAGAATAGATGCGAGCGGAATTTAAAGAAGAGTGCAAGTATGCCGAGGATATTCATGAAGATACGAAAGAGGTGTTTGAAAAATGGATGAAACGGTATGGATGGGATATTCCGGAACTGGATGAGGATATTGCAGCAAAACTAATCTTGACGGAGATGCGAAAAGCCCTCGATGAGATGGAAGCGAAATATTGTGGAGGGGCGTGCGATACCGAACCGCCAAGTTGTCCAAAATAGGCCATTCCATGCGATATAAAAGAGAGTTTTTCATCTCTTTTGTGCTTTTTGTTATAGGAACAATCATTTTTGGAATGATTATTTATGCCGATTACAAAAATAAAAAAGATATCTATCTACAGACGATCCTTCATGATCAAGAAAAATTCTATCTTATATCAAAAGAGAATCTTCATGCGTTAGCCGATCTCATTTTTAAAGAATTGATAGATGATAAAGATGTGAAAAGGGCATTTGCAACAAGAGATAGAAAGCAGTTGTACACATTATTAAACGACGATTATATCTATTTGAAAAAGCTTGGTTTACGACAGCTCCATTTCCATTTGCCTGATCTTACTAGTTTTCTTCGCTTCCATAGACCAAATATCTATGGCGATTCCCTTGCAGGGGTACGATATTCAATAGAAGAAGTCAAGAAAAGAAAACAAGAATTGCACTGTTTCGAAGAGGGAAGAATTTTCAGTGGATTTCGCAACGTCTATCCGGTTTTTTATCACTCCCGCTACATTGGTAGCGTAGAAATCTCCTTTTCTCCCTATGCTGTTGCAAAAATCTTGAAAAAATATTTTCCAAAAACGATTTTTGCACTCATTTTAAAAAAAGAGATTGTAGACAAAAAGGTGTTTACACACGAGAAGAGAAATTATATCGCTATTCCTCATACCGGGTATTACTGGGATAAAAATTTTTTAAACAAGATAAAAATAGCACCAAAAGATAGAAAAATTTTGGAGCGTGAATTGGCAAAAATCGATTTGACAAAAGAACAAATTGTCGATGTAGACCATTATCATGCACTCCTGACACTGCCAATCCGAAATTGTCAAGGGGAGTATGTTGGCGATTTTATTATCCTGCAACATAATAGATTTTTGACGAGACTGTATTATCTCTTTATCAAATATTATCTACTCGGTTTTGTTCTCTTAATTGCTCTCTTTTTTGTATTTTTCTTATATCTGAAACAGTCACATATCTATATTGATACATTAAAGGATGCAGCTCTCAAGGACTCGCTCACACACCTTTTTAATAGAAGAGCACTGAAATCATTTTTAAAAACACTCAAACCAAATAGCAGGTTTGGCATCATTTTTTGCGATATTGACCACTTTAAGAATTTTAATGACAGGTATGGACATGACAAGGGGGATGAAGTTCTTCAAGAAGTAGCAAAAACCCTCTCAAAATTTGTCCGTAAAGATGACTTTTTGGCAAGATGGGGTGGAGAGGAGTTTTTGATTGTTCTGCCAAATATAAGTTTGGAAGATTTGAAAAACAGAGCCGAGAAAATGCGGCAAGCAATCGAAAATATATCCAAAGATATACCAGTAACTTGTAGTTTCGGAGTGACTGTATGCGAAGATGCAAGCCATATCGATGAGTGTATCAAAAGGGCGGATGAGGCCCTTTATCGTGCCAAAGAGAAGGGGAGAAACCGAGTTGAAGTTATTTAAAAAAGAGCGAACCGATTCGTACCATATTGGAGCCGCAGCGAATGGCCAGCTCAAAATCGTTGCTCATCCCCATAGAACAGATTTTAGCTCCATGGGGTTGTAAAGACTCGAAAATTTTATAGGTCGTCTCAAAACTTTTTTGGATCAATGTGGTATCATCAGTGTGGGCTCCTATGGTCATGACACCACAAAGATTGATATGTTTTGTCTCCTCGATGATCTTTAAATATTCGTCATACGCAACTTCTGGCAAAACACCGGCTTTGCTCTCCTCTTTCGCACTATTGATCTGCAAGAGGCAATCCATCTTTTTGCCTTTTCTTTCTAACCGTTTATCTATTTCGATTGCTAGTTCCAGACTGTCGAGGGATTGCATGAGCCAAGGATCGAGATCGATGAGGTGGTTGATCTTGTTTTTTTGAAGTCTTCCGATAAAGTGCCACTCGATCGGAAGATCGCCTAGAGCCTCGGATTTGGTTTTGAGATCTTGGACCCTGCTTTCTCCAAAGGCTCTTTGTCCAAGTTCATAGAGCGCTTCTATCTCCTCAGCTCCTACATATTTTGTCACAGCAACTATCTGAACAATATGGTGTTCGCTTCGCTCCATTCTCGCTTTTTCGACTCGTTGTACGATTTCATCGAAATTGTCTCTTAGTCTATACTTATCCACTATACACTCCTAATAACCTGTTGATATCGTTGTAAAGACCAAGTCCCATAAGGCCTATGAGAAAGATCCATCCAGCAAGTGTGATTTTATAAAGAGTCTCTTCACTGGGTGCATGTTTCGTGATCATTTCATACAGATTGATCATAATATGCCCACCATCAAGAGCCGGAATAGGGAGTAGATTTAAAATCCCAAGGTTTACCGAGATCAATGCAGTGAAACTCAGAAGCGCCACAAGACCTGCTTGACTAGCTTTTGCAGTTACATCCATAATGGTGAGTACACCACCGATCTCTTTTGGCGAGACGACACCTTCGATCATCTTCTCTATACCCAACAGAATGAATTTACTTGCTTCGATCGTTTTATCATAGGCCACTTGAATAGCTTCTAAAGGGGAGTAGTGCACTTTTATGTAGGCATTTGCCGGTGCGATTCCGATCATAGGGCGTTGCACCTCTTCGCCAAAAATATTTTTTGTTTTCATGATTTTGGGTTGTAAGGTGACAATCTCTTTTTTTCCATTGCGATCAATAAGAAGTTTGAGCGGTGCATGAGAATGAGCGATGATGCGACTTAAATCTTCCCATGTTTTAATCTTTTGTCCATTGATTGCCAAGATCGTATCACCTTTTTGCAGATGTGCTTTGGCTGCCGGAGAGTCTGGAAGAACTTGACCCACTTTTGGTGCTAGCACATCATATCCACTGAGTGCGATATAGAGGTAAAGTAAAAAAGCGAGAAAAAAGTTTGCAAACGGACCTGCAAAAAGGATGATGATTCTCTGCCACGGTTTTTTGGTCGTATAGCTGTCCGGATCGAAGCTTTTTGCGGTAGGATCGGTATCGTCCTGTCCTTTCATCTTCACATAGCCACCCAAAGGAATGGCACTGATAGCCCACTCAGTCCCACAACACCGTTTTTTCGTTAAAATCGGTCCAAAACCGATACTAAAACGCTCAACTGTAACTCCAAAAAACCGCGCAGCCAAAAAGTGACCAAGTTCATGAAAAAAGATCAAAAAAGATAAAACGAGTAAACTGACTAAAAATCCCATTATCGTAAATACTCCTTAATATATTCATATCCGCTATAGAGTGTGATAATGACTGCAAACCAAAGCAGCAGAGCACCTCCCGGCCAATTCATAATCAAAAACCCGATAGCGATCATCTGCATAATCGTTTTTATTTTTCCTAAAAAAGAGGCAGCTATCTCTTTACCGCTTCCTGCAGCCGAGACCCGAAGACCGGTTATAAAAAACTCTCTTGTTAATATGAGATAGACCGCCCATGGATCAGCTCTGCCAAGTACCATCAATCCTAAAAAGCCAGCAAGAGTGAGCATTTTATCGGCTAATGGATCGAGAATCTTCCCAAGTTCTGTGATCTGGTTGAAACTTCGAGCGATGTACCCATCAAAAAAGTCGGTAATACTTGCTAATACGAACAGAAAAGCGGCCGAAAAATCGAGCCAAGAGGGATGTATATGCTCAAAAACTGATAGATCTCTATTGACGAGGAGCATAAACATGAGTGGTGCAATGAGCAGTCGAGTAAAAGCCAAAATATTTGGAATATTCATCAGCTGAAACTTGTTCCTCCATCAACTACAATAGTCTGTCCCGTAATCCAACTGGCATCTTCTGTACACAAAAACCAGCAAGCACCTGCAAGATCCTCCGGTTTTCCCATGCGGCCCAATGGACTTCTTGCGACGGTTTCGGCTTTGACCTCTTCATAGTTTGGAAAGGCTCGTAAAGCGTCTGTGTCAATGGGACCGCCACTAACTGCATTGACCCGGATATTTTTTTCTCCAAGCTCATGGGCTGCATATTTGACCATAGTTTCAACGGCCGCTTTACTGCTGCCATGACCGGCGTAGTTTGGAGTATAGACGAGGTTTCCGGTTGAACTCATGGAAATGATGACACCACCACCTACTTTTTCCATTCTTTTCGCGGCTTCCTGTGCACCGACGACAAAGGCTAGGACAGTGGCAGTATAGATGTTATTGAGTCCTTTTGGTTTGAGGCGCATAAAGGGTCCAAATCCACCGACCACGGGTCGACCAGATATGATTGCATTGGAGATGAAAAAATCGACTCTTTCAAAATCTTCATCTATTTTTTTGAATAACTCTTTATATTCGTTTGGTTCCAAAATATTGAGGGGGTAGGCTTTGGCCTTGATGCCATATTGTTCACTCATCTCTTGAGCCAATGCGTTGGCAAGCTCTTCATTTGAATTGTAAGTAAATGCGACATTGATCCCTTCTTTGGCAAATCTCTCTACGATCGCTCGTCCTATTCCTCGAGTCCCTCCGCTGATGACAAGTGTTTTGCTCATTATACTACCTCATATTTTGCTAATGTTTTTTCGATGAGCTGCATATGCTCTTTGCTTGGTTCTAAGAGTGGCAGGCGATACTCCAGGGTATCGATAAGACCGGCTATGTACATCGCCGCTTTAATAGGAATAGGATTTGATTCGCAAAAGAGCGCTTTATTTATATCGAAAAGTTCGTCGTTGATCATCTTTGCCGTATCGAATTGACCCGCAAGTCCAGCATGTACGAGCATCGAGATTTTGTCAGGCAAGAGGTTCGCCGTTACAGAAATTACACCCATTCCGCCGTTTGCTATGATAGGGTAGTTGATCGCATCATCGCCACTGATCACATAGAGTTCTGGTCGTTTTGCAAGGAGTTCGACACATCGCTCAATCGATCCGGTTGCTTCTTTGATCCCATAAATGTTATTCACATCATCAAAAAGACGACAGACAGTTTCTGGTTTGATATCGACGCCAGTTCTTCCCGGAACGTTGTATAAAAGTACCGGGATATCCACAGATTCTGCCAAAGCCTTATAGTGTTGATATAGACCTTCCTGGGTAGGTTTGTTGTAATATGGGCTCACGCTCAATATTGCATCTGCTCCCGCTTTTTGGGCAAATTGGGCCAGATCGATCGCTTCATGGGTCGCATTGCTTCCAGCACCTGCCATCACTTTTGTGGATGTTCCTTTGCATACTTCCACAGCTATTTCGATACACCGTTTATGCTCTGCATGGCTGAGAGTCGCGCTTTCTCCAGTGGTTCCTACCGGTACCACTGCATCGATAGCATTGTCGATCTGTCTTTGGATGAGCCTGGCATAGGCCTCTTCATCCAGTTTCCCATTGCGAAACGGGGTGATAAGTGCGGTCATTGCTCCTTTTACTTTTTCCATCAATCTTCCTTTCTCATAATCACGGTAGTCGAATTTTTCTTTGTAAAATATTTTTTTGCCACTTCGCTCAAGTCTTGGGTTTTCAGTTTGTCGATGTTTTCTTCATAATGCAGTAACGGTTCGATATTGCCTCTTGCAAAATAGGCACCGAAAAGATCAGCCACATTACTTGAGTTTTCCAGTGAAAAGATAAAGTCGGCTTTTGTATTGATTTTGATTTTATCAAGTTCACTTTTTGTGATTTTGCCTTTTTTTATTCTCTCGATTTCACGCCAAATCTCTTTTTCGATCTGTTCAGCAGTGATTCCTGGATTTGCCACGGCCAAAAAGAGAAAAACACCTGGATCCTTGTTTTCCATATTGTAGCCATATATCTGATTGACCATCTTTTTTTCATCCACCAATTTTTTGTAAAGCCTACTGCTTTTACCGCTACTAAGAAGCTCGCTCAAAGCGCTTAACGCTACCTGGTCCTTATCTTCAAAATTTGGAATATGAAACGCGATGGCAATCATCTGGGTTTGTACGTCGCGCTGGATATAGACCCTTTTGGGTCCATCTTGAGGTGGTTCCACCTGATGGACCTCTGGGATATCGCAGCAGTTTTTGATATGTTCAAAATGTTTTTTCGCCAAAGCAAATACTTCATCTTTATCCACGTCACCTGCGACGATGATAATGGCGTTTTTTGGCTGATAGTAGGTTTTGTGAAATTTTCTAATATCTTCTATCGTCCAGCTTTGGATATCTTTCATAAATCCAATCGGCGTCCAGTGGTAGGGATGGTAAATGTATGTGTTGTTGAAAAGTCTGAAATAGAGATAGCCCGTCGGATTGTTATCTGTCCGCCATCGTCGCTCTTCTGCCACGACTTCACGCTCAGTCAAAAACTCTTTTTCATCAAGTTTCAGATTTTCCATAAGCTCGCTAAAAAGCCACAGGGATTTGTCCAAGTGCTCTTTTGCGCTTTTGATGAAGTAGTGAGTATAGTCAAATCCGGTCGAAGCGTTGTCCACGCCACCAAAGCTTTTGACGATCTCGTCAAACTCACCGGCTTTGAGGTGTTTGGTGGATTTGAAGTTTAAGTGCTCCAGCATATGGGCGATTCCGCTTTTACCCATCACTTCGTTTCTGCTGCCAACTTTATAGAAGATATCGGTAGTGATGACACCGCTACCTTTTTTCATAGGAATAGCTATGACTTTTAGGCCGTTTTTGAGTGTCGTTTCATGATATTTTGGTAAACTGCTTGCCATCAATCCTCCAATGATCAAAAATAGTAGGATAAGTTTTTTCATCGTATATCGATTCCTATCGCTTCAGATATGTGAGTAAAACCATCCTTTTTCAGATATTCAATGAGCCCCTCATTGATACTTTTTACCAATCCCGGTCCTCCGTAGATAAAGGAAGTATAGATTTGTAAAAGCGTGGCTCCATGTCGTATTCTTCGGTAGGCTTCCTCTGCACTATCGATTCCACCTACACTGATAAGAACAGTTTTACCGAAAAGCTCCTTTGCAACCGCTTTAAAAATAGCAAAACTTTTTTCCTTGATCACTTTTCCGCTGACACCCCCAAAATCTTTCGCACCTCGTAAAAGAGAGTAGTCGATGGAGGTATTCGTCGCGATTACTCCTGCCGCTCCTGCATCTACTGCCGTACTACACAAAGATACTGCCTGATCTTCACTCATATCGGGTGCAATTTTAAGTAAAACTGGCGTATTGGTCAGCTCTTTAGCCATGGAAAAAAGCTCTTTGATGAAGGATTCGTTTTGTAAATCACGTAGACCCGGTGTATTTGGACTTGAGATATTGATGACAAGATAATCGCTCAATGAATGGAAGGTTTTGATCAAAAATCGATAATCTTGCAATGCTTGTTCATCGGGAGTCGTTTTGTTTTTACCGATATTGACACCTATCGGAAAAGAGGCTGGCGTGATTCTTTGCAGTCTTGCCTTGATCACTTCGGCTCCATCGTTGTTGAATCCCATGGCGTTTTGGATGGCTTCTTGTTTGATGTAGCGAAAAAGTCTCGGTTTAGGGTTGCCACTTTGGGGTTTAGGGGTAACGGTACCGATTTCTACATATCCAAAACCAAGAGCATGGAGCGTTTTTGTCATCGTTGCGTTTTTGTCAAAACCCGCAGCGATTCCCAAAGGGTTGCAAAAAGTTTTTCCAAAGAGTTCTTGCGAAAGCATCGGGTCTTTGACCAAAAACTTTTCTTGCAATCTGTTTAAGATAAACGGGAAAAAAGAAGCCAGTTCAAAAGCACTCTCTGCAATATGATGAGCTGTTTCCGGATCGAAGTGAAAAAGGATTTTTTTGATACTTTCGTAGTCCATTATACTCCCGATTTTTTGGAATTTATTATACAATAAAGCGCTATTTTTCGAAAGGAACGGTATGGAGTGCAAATACTTTGGCAAATGTGGAAGCTGTTCTTTGTATGAAGGCGGATATGAAGAGCAGTTACAAAAAAAAGTTCATGAATTTGAAAAACTATTTGGATTGGAGCCAGAAATTTTTCCATCAAAACAGAGTCGCTACAGAGCTCGTGCAGAGTTTCGATATATCGATGGAGAATATGCCATGCATAGACTCCATGAGAAGGGCTTGGTGACCATAGATGCTTGTGAAATGGTGCTCGAATCTATCTATGAACTGATGTCAAAGTTACGTCTGCTCATCAATAAGCATGAAATTTTGTCCAACAGATTGTATAGGGTCGATTTTTTAAGTGGTTTGAGTGGTGAATCTTTGGTGACCATGGTGTATCACAGACCAATCGATGAAGCGTGGGAAAAGGCAGCCAACGAGATTGCCAAAGCGTTGCATATAGATATCGTTGGCAGAAGCAGGGGAAAAAAAATCGTTATAGGTAAAGAGTATATCACCGAAAAGCTTCCTGTTTTTGAAAAAGAGTTTCTATTTCGTCATTATGAAGGGAGTTTTACACAGCCAAATCCGTATGTGAACATAAAAATGATCGAGTGGGCCGGGCGTATCGCAAAGGATTTGCAGGGTGATTTGCTGGAGCTATATTGTGGAGCGGGCAATTTTACGTTGCCGTTGTCACGCTATTTCGAAAAAGTACTTGCAACCGAAGTGAACAAATCTTCGATCAAGGCTGCAAAAGAGAATGTAGCACTCAATGGCATAGAAAATGTGGAATTCGTACGGCTCAGCAGTCAGGAGGTGACACAGGCGTTACGAGGTGTACGAGATTTTCGAAGGCTTGAAAATATCGATTTACACTCGTACAATTTCCAAACGGTATTTGTCGATCCGCCCCGCTGCGGGCTTGACGATGATACGAGAGAACTCGTGCGGGAGTTTGATAATATCGTATACATCTCTTGCAATCCACAAACGCTTCATAGAGATTTGGAGGAGCTTTCAAAAACGCATACGGTCCAAAAAGTGGCTGTTTTTGATCAATTTCCATATACCCCGCATCTAGAGAGCGGAGTATACCTTACACGTTAAATCGAAAATGCATCACATCGCCATCCTGGACGATGTACTCTTTTCCCTCCAGGCGCATTTTTCCGGCCTCTTTGGCTCCTTGCTCGCCCCCATATTTGATAAAATCTTCGTAGCTGATCACTTCGGCTCGGATAAATCCTTTTTCAAAATCACCATGAATTACACCGGCTGCTTGAGGAGCTGTCCATCCTTTGTGGATCGTCCAGCTTCGCACCTCTTTGACACCAGCCGTGAAATAGCTGATAAGTCCCAGTCTGTCAAAAGCCGTTCGGATGATTTTATCGAGTCCTGACTCTTCTACTCCCATTTCATTCAAAAGCTCTTTTGCCTCTTCATCGCTGAGACCAACGAGTTCCTCTTCCAGTTTTGCACAGAGTTTAATCACATCGGCACCCACATCACTTGCATACTTTTTGACCGTTTGTACATATTCGTTGTCTTCCAGCATTCCCTCTTCATCCACGTTTGCTCCAAAGATTACAGGTTTCGCGCTCAAAAATCGAAGCTCTTTGTTGAGGGTTTCAAATGCTTCATTTTTATTTTCAAATGTTCGTACCGGTTTGAGCTCTTCAAGGTGCTTTTTGAGCTCTTCGGCAACTTCCAAAAGTGGGGCGATTTTTTTGTCTGCTTTTGCCTGTTTTTTGAGTCTCTCTATCTTCTTTTCAAGCTGTTGCAAATCGGCAAATATCAGTTCAGTCTCGATGATCTCTATATCTCGGATCGGATCGACGCTGCCTTCGACATGGGTAATGTTCCCGTCATCAAAACACCTCACCATATGCAAAATCATATCCGTTTCACGGATATTGCTCAAAAACTGGTTTCCTAAACCTTCACCTTTGCTGGCACCCTTGACAAGTCCTGCAATATCGACAAAATCGATAGTAGAGTGCTGAACTCTTTGGGGGTTGACTATCTTTGCAAGCTCTTGTAACCTTGGATCAGGAACGGGAACAACCGCTTTGTTTGGCTCAATCGTACAAAATGGATAGTTTTGTGCTTCCGCATTTTGCGCTTTTGTCAGTGCATTGAATGTTGTTGATTTTCCGACATTAGGAAGTCCTACGATACCGACACTTAGTCCCATGATTTTCCTTAAGAGAAGTTTAAAATTTGTGGAATTATAGCACAATTGGGCCAAAGGCCCATGAGATCATTTTGAAGGGTGATTTTTTACATATTTGTATACAAACTCTTTTTGCAGCCATTTTACGACCATTCGAACGCCTGCACCGCTTGCGCCGTAAGGGTTGTACCCCCACTCTTTTTCTACATAGGCTGGACCAGCTATATCGAGATGAAGCCATTTGTCTTTGTTTTTCTCTTCGATAAATTCACTTAAAAAGAGTGCTGCTGTAATGGCACCACCATATCGGGAAGAGCTGATATTGCAAATATCGGCAATCTTGGATTCAAGGAGTTTTGGCAAGTATCGATTGAATGGTAAGATACCAGCGAGTTCACCGCTACTTTTTGCAGCACCGACCATCGCCTCCTTCAACTCCTCATTGTGTCCCATGACACCTGTGGTATATTCGCCAAGAGCTACAACACATGCTCCCGTGAGCGTAGCCATATCGATGATGTAGTCCGGTTCAATCTTTTCTTGGGCATAGCATAGGCAATCTGCCAAAACGAGACGTCCTTCGGCATCAGTGTTTCTTACTTCAATCGTTTTCCCGTTTTTGGCAACAAGCACATCATCCGGTTTATAGGCGTTTCCTCCAACCATATTTTCTGCAAGTCCCAAAATGGCATGCACTTCTACAGGAAGTCCTAATTTTTTGGCCGCTTTGATGATTCCAAGAGCAGCGCTCGCTCCACTTTTATCTGCTTTCATCGTTACCATGTAATCACTTGGCTTCAAGCTCAAACCGCCGCTGTCGTATGTGAGACCTTTCCCAACGATGGCTACTTTTGCTTTTGCATTGTCAGGTTTGTAGGTGAGATGCACAAGTCTTGGAGGATTGGCACTCGCTTTTGCCACAGCCAAAAAGGCGTTCATTCCCTCTTTTTTCAAATCTTTTTCATCCAAAATCTTGATTTCGAGGTCATTACTGTGGGCAATCTCTTTTGCAAGTTCGGCAAAGGTTTCTGGATAGATCTCATTCGGTGGCGTATTGACGATATCGCGAACCAGATTGGTCGCTTTTGCCACGATTTTTGCCTCATGAATGCTCTCTTGAGCCTTTTCGAGTGTAAAGTTCTTGTCACTGTACTCTTCGTTCGCAAAGATGATTTTTTCCAAACCTTTGGAATCTTTTTTGCTTTTGTACTT
The DNA here is from genome assembly GCF_000010325.1 of Nitratiruptor sp. SB155-2. GTDB lineage: Bacteria > Campylobacterota > Campylobacteria > Campylobacterales > Nitratiruptoraceae > Nitratiruptor. The sequence continues at coordinate 712,244 of NC_009662.1, forward strand.
TTTGAATTCATAATCGCCTAAAATGGCGCCTTCTACAAAAGCTTTGATGTTCGTAATAGGGCAGTTTTGGATATAGACGCCGGCTTTTGCCGTTTTAAATCCTTTGCCTTTAAGGGCTTTGACCGCTTTGGCAGCAGCAATGCGTATCTCATCGTGATCGAGTTTGCTTCCTACATAGATTCTTCTTTTTTCCGGTAAAAAAGCTACCTCTTCGCTTCCTCCTTTGAAACCCAAAAGTTCAAGTTCACTTTTGTCTTTGACCCATTTATGATCAAGGTTCTTGTCTATTACAAGTATGATCTCGATATCAGCATCTATTTGAGACAGTTTTTTATCAACAATTTCGCATTTCATGCTTTCTTCTCCTTCAGTTTTTTTCCGTTACTCTATGGAAATAGTAATAGATACTGCCTCCAATAATCAGTGCCAGCGGCAATGCATAGTACCAGTGCTCTTTTGCCCACTTGACAATCTGTAAAATCTCTTCACCAAAAATATAGGCCGGAATGATAGTCATGGCAGCCCAAATTTGAGCACTGATGAAATTGATGAGGGCAAACTTTTTTGCACTGTAACGCGTCAGTCCAATAGCCATAGGAATAATTGTCCTCATGCCATAAAGATAGCGCTGAATAAAAATGACTGGCCAGCCATATTTTTTCAAAAGCAGGTGTGCAAGAGCAAATTTGCGTCGCTGTTTGTGCATGAGATTGTGTATGTAATGTTTATTGAAACGACCAATGTAAAAATAGATCTGATCTCCTACGAATCCACCAAGACCCGCTACAATTATGGAAAGCCAAAGATTCATATCGCCTGTATGGCTGAGAACTCCGGCCATAACTAGGCCGGTTTCCCCTTCCATAATGGACCATACAAATAAAATGACATACCCATACGTTTTTAGTAGATAGACAAATTTCTCTTCAAGATTGTTTCCCGGAGCAAGATAGAGCTGATATCCAAGATAGGCTATGAACAAAAAGACAAAGCCCAAAAAGGCTTGTATCAGCCAATCTTTATTTTTTTCAAAAAACTTTTTCATCTGTTTCCTAATCGAAATGGAGTAGAGATTTTGCCTGAATCATATCTTTATCCCCTCGACCAGAGAGGTTGACGATAACGAGGCTATTTTGGATATCGTTCATTTTTTTAAGATAGGCTACCGCATGGGAACTTTCAAAAGCCGGAATGATTCCCTCTTTCTGGCTGAGCCACACAAAAGCATCCAAAGCCTCTTGATCGGTTATGGCATCATACTGCACAACCCCTTCATCTTTCAAAAAGGAGTGTTCAGGCCCAATCCCTGGATAATCAAGACCCGCACTTATGGAGTGCGCCTCTAAAATCTGACCCTCTTCATCTTGGAGCACATAGCTCATCTGGCCATGGAGCACTCCAGGACTCCCTTTGGCAAGGCTTGCTCCATGTTTGTCGGTGTCAAGTCCAAGACCTCCAGCTTCGATACCGATGCACTGGGTTTCTTCTTCATCCAAAAAGGCGTTGAATATGCCCATTGCGTTGCTTCCACCTCCTATACAAGCGATTACGTAATCTGGAAGCCTTTTTTCAGCCGTTAATATTTGTGCTTTTGCTTCGTAACCGATGATTCCTTGGAAATCTCGAACAATCATAGGATACGGATGAGGTCCAGCGACTGTACCGATGACGTAGAAGGTGTCTCTGGCATTGCTGACCCAGTGACGAATCGCTTCATTCATTGCGTCTTTCAATGTTCGAGAGCCGTTCTTGACTGAGTGTACCTTCGCACCAAGCAGTTTCATCCGAAAAACGTTGAGTTCTTGTCTCTTTACATCTTTTTCGCCCATAAAGATTTCACATTCGAGTCCAAAAAGGGCCGCCATTGTAGCAGTAGCCACACCATGCTGTCCTGCACCTGTTTCTGCAATCACCTTTTTCTTGCCAAGTTTTTTGGCGACAAGCCCTTGCAATATTGTGTTGTTGATCTTATGGGCACCCGTATGGTTGAGGTCCTCTCTCTTGAGATAGACAGTGGCTCCAAGCTCTTTTGAGATATTTTGTGCATAGTAGAGTGGACTGGGGCGTCCCACATAGTTTTCAAGATAGTATCTCGCTTCTTTCCAAAACTCTTCGTCAAAGCGTAGTTTCTTATACTCTTCTTCCAGTTCCAAAAGAATAGGCATCAAGGTTTCCGGGACATAACGCCCTCCATGAATACCAAAATGTCCAAATTCGTCCGGGTCAAATTTGCTTGGTTTTGGAATGTACATTATGCGATCTCCAATACACTATAGATATTTGTCAGTTTTTTCAGTTTCTCTTCACCATTGAGAAATTTCAAATTGATGATGAAACAGGCCTCAACAAGTTCTTGTCCCGTTTTTTGAATGAGTTTCGCAGCGGCTTGAGCCGTGCCGCCAGTAGCTATCAAATCATCGATGAGCAGTACTCTTTTGCCTTCACCACGAAAAGCGTCAATATGGATCTCGATCTCATCTACGCCATATTCAAGGGCATACTTTTCGCTTATCGTCGTATAGGGGAGCTTTCCTTTCTTACGAACAGGGACAAATCCAATGCCTAGCCTTGTGGCGAGGGCTGCACCAAAAATAAATCCTCGACTTTCAATTCCAGCGACAAAGTCGATATTTTTTTCTTTATATCTCTCTTCCAAATGTTCCATGAGCATCGTAAATGCTGATGCGTTGTTAAGTAGCGTAGTTATATCTTTAAAAACGATACCAGGTTTTGGGAAATCTGGGACATCTCGGATGGTTGAGAGTAGAAACTCTTTTTGTTCATTTGTCAGATTTTTCATTTTTTCCTCCAAAGAGTATCACTTTGATCCCGATTAGAATCACCATTAACAGTGCAAAAAAGAAGTATCCCGCGATCTCTATGCTCATTATTCTTCCAAAGCCATGATTTTTTTGACTCTGTTTTCGTGTCGTCCACCTTCAAACTCTGTATTGCACCATGCATCAATAATAGATTCCACAACGCCCGGTCCAACGACTCGCTCTCCAAAGCATACGATATTTGCATCATTGTGTGCTCGTGCCATTTGTGCTGTGTAGTAGTCGTGCACTTCGGCTGCTCGTATCCCTTTTATTTTGTTTGCTGCAATACTCATACCGATCCCAGTACCGCAAATGAGTACGCCAAAGCTCTCTTTGTCGGCAGCCACTGCTCTTGCTACTTTTTCGGCATAGTCTGGATAATCGACTCGTTCACTGCTATAGGTTCCAAGGTCTTCCACTTCGTATCCTCTTTTTTGCAAAAGCTTGATCACCAAACCTTTGATAGCGAACCCTGCATGGTCACATCCGATATATACTTTTTTCATTTTAAATCCTTTCAAGTAAACTGAGTAGATGGATAAAATCGATTCCTGTTAATTGGCTAAACAAAACTAAAAGATAGTACACAGGTAAAAAGAAAAATTGGCTTAAGGGCGTTGCCAAAATGACAATCAAAAGAATCATCCCGTAAGGGAAAAGATATTGATAGAATTTGACGACTGCATCTAATCTAAGCCATCGTGCCAGATACATCACTGCATTCGCTCCATCCAGTGGTGGAATAGGCCAAAGATTGAAGACACCTAGAACGATATTGATCAAAACGCTTTGAGCCAAAAATAGAAACAGAAACGTCTCAAATAAACCATCCGGTTTTCCAAGCCAAGCAAGGAGTATGGCACTGATGATAGCGAGGATGAAGTTGTATGTCACTCCGGCCAGGCTCACTGCAATGGCACCAAACTCTTTTCCGTTTCTTAAGACAATCTGCATGTTCACCGGCACCGGTTTTGCCCATCCAAAAATAAATCCAGCATTTGCAATGTATAAAAGTGCAGGAACTATTATTGTTCCTACAGGATCGATATGGACAATAGGATTGATGCTCAGCCTGCCGGCAAGTTTTGCCGTAGGGTCTCCATATCTGTATGCTACAAGTCCATGCATAATCTCATGCCCTATGACAGAAACCATCAAAGCCAAGATCATGGCGGCAATATTGAGGATTTTAATGGTTTCCACTCTCTATTTCCCTCATTGCTTCTTCAATCTGTGAAACTGTTTTTCCTACTCTTTCCCATCTTGGAACATAATTCTCATCCCAGCTCCAGTAGATGAACCAAGGTTTTCCTACAATAAGTTTATAAGGAACCGGTCCCCAAAATCGGCTATCATTGGAGTGGTCACGATTGTCTCCCATCATGAAAAACTGACCTTTTGGTACTTTAAAGTAAAAGGCATTCACGTCAATTTGTGGATCGTAGGGTGGCAAGCCTTCGACGATTACCGGCTCCATCGCCAAAGATTTGTTCATATAGTATAAAAGCATGTTTCTAAAGGTGTCTACTTGCGGATCATAGTGGATGCCCGGGTGCGCGTCCATATAAGGATTGACAACCCAAAGCTTCCCGGAAATAGTGACAATTTTGTTTTTTGGATAGTGCTTTCGTATCCAATCATCTCCTTCATGGAAATGGATTAAAAGGCGTTCGTTTTGAAAAAGAATTTCATCCCCTCCCAGGGCGACGCAGCGCTTCACGTAGTGGATTTTTGGATTGACTGGGTAGCGGAAAATGACGATGTCTCCTCGTTTTGGTTTTGGACCTTCGATAAGATGTCCATCACCATCAAGATCAGGAAGTACCGGGATTTCGAGCCATGGAATGTGGGGTGTTGGAATGCCATAGGTAAATTTTTTGACAAAAAGATGATCACCGATGAGGAGCGTGTTTTTCATACTTCCACTCGGGATGACAAATGCCTGTGCTATAAAAAAAATGACAAGAAGAACGATAACGATCGTTCCGGTCCAGGTATTGGACCAGTGGTAGAACTTTTTAAGTTTCTCTTTCAAGAGCGTTTCCTTTGTTTGGCGGCTTTTATGGTATTTTTCAAAAGCATGGCGATAGTCATGGGGCCGACACCACCTGGAACGGGAGTGATGTAGGAAGCTTTTTTGCTGACATTTTCGAAATCCACATCTCCGACAATCTTATTACCGACTTTATTGATACCAATATCGATGACGATGGCTCTCTCTTTTACCATATCAGCAGTGATGAGATTGGGCTTTCCGACACCTACTGCGATAATGTCCGCCTTTTTCGTGTGTTCGGCCAAATCTTTGGTATATATATGACAGATATCCACTGTGGCAAAACGATTGAGAAGAAGCGCAGCCATCGGTTTTCCCACGATATTGCTCGCTCCTACTACACATGCATTCATTCCCTTGACATCGATACCGTACTCATCCAAAAGCTCCATGACACCTAGTGGCGTACAAGGTGCGAATGTATCGAGACCCTGCATAAGTCGGCCAAAATTGTACGGGTGAAATCCATCCACATCTTTTGCCGGATCGATGAGCTCCAAAATCTTGGTTGTATCGATATGTTTTGGAAGCGGTAATTGGACCAATATGCCATCGATGTTTGGATTTTTATTCATCATCGAGATTGTCTCTTCGATCTCTTTTTGGCTGATGGATTCGGGCATCTCATGGACGATGGAGTAGATTCCTACATCTTTGCAGGCCCTTGCTTTCATTTTGACATAGGTATGACTGGCTGGATCGTCCCCGACAAGTATCACAGCGAGACCCGGAATGATATCTTGCTCTTTTTTTAGCTCTTCAACCTCTTTTTTGATCGATTCTTTGATCTTTTGGGAGAGCTTCTTTCCATCTAAAATCTGCATAAAACGCCTCTTTTTATGGGTTTAAAAATTTTTGATATGATATCAAAACTATATTGTAAGTTGGTTTAAGGAAAATGGTGAGACTCTTTTTTGTTCTTCTTTTCAGTATCTATACTTTTGCGCTTGATGACTCTTTTATCACAAAAGATGAATACGCCAAAATGCTTTATAAAAATCCAAGAGGTATTGGTTGTGACAAGTGTCACGGAAAAAAGGGTGAAGGAAGAGTTATAGGAAAGTACAGAGATGGAAATGTAACGAAGGTTATAAAAGGACCTGAAATTACCAATATAGACTATCACAGTTTCCATAAAGCGCTTACGACACAAAAACACCATTTGATGCCCCACTACTTTTTGACAGATAAAGAGATTAAAACTCTATACTATTACCTACAAAAAAGCAAAAAGAAGAAAAAATGATTTTTGATGCAGAAACGATTGAGAGAATTCAAGCAGCCATAGATGCAAAAGATATCGATTTTTTTGAACAAAAACTGCACCCAAGAGAAAGAGAAAGAAGCAGAATGGCCATTCGCACTGCACTCATGGTGTCGGCTCATAGAGCAAAGCATCTCAACAAACTAGACGAAATCAAAGCGGATACCGTTATACTCAACCTTGAAGATGGTGTGGCTCCACAATATAAAGAAGTGGCACGGTATGCCTTGGCCTATTTTTTGCAGCATGTGCCCGAGAATGTTCCTTTGTTGGTTGTACGAACAAATCCTTTGCAAGAAGGGGGAGAAGAGGAGATCGAGTTTCTCAATCCCTTTTTTCCTGATGCATTTCGGATTCCAAAAGTACGCCAATTGAGCGATGTGAAAAATGCGCTTTGGCTGGCAGACGATGCAATCGATATTCATCTTTCCATTGAAACGAAAGAGGCATTTGCACTGTTGACGCAGTTACGTGTGGAAGAGAGAGTGCAAGCCTACTATCTCGGAATTTTGGATCTTTTGGCAGATCTAAACATCGAACAAAGTGTTTTGAAACTGAATAATCCGACAATCGATTATATTCTTGCGAGATTTTTATTTGAATCAAAAATGGCAGAAGTGGTCCCAGTGAGTTTCGTCTATCAAGAGTATCAAAACGTAGAAGAGTTTGAAGCATGGTGTAGACATGAAAAGGCGATGGGATTTGACGCGAAAGCCTGTATCTCTCCAAAACAGGTGGAAATTGCGAATAGGATTTTCGCTTCTTTTGATGTGGAGCGAGCCCGGTATATCAAAAAGCGTTTCGAAGAGATGGCAAAACAGGGTATAACCGGTTTTCGTGATGAGAAGTACGGTTTTATCGATGAGCCTATCTATAAAGATGCCTTGAATCTTTTAAAGCGAACGCAAAAAACCTAAGAATCCTCTCACAATTTCATCTGGAGTTGGAGGGCACCCCGGAATATGATATGCAACGGGCAGATGTTCTTTGACGGGTCCTTTGATAGCGAAGCTATCTTTAAAAAGAGTACCCTGTGTGCAGTCACCAAGAGTAATCACCCATTTGGGTGAGGGGAGCTGTTCATAGGCATCGAGCAGATGTGGCAACATGTTGAAGGTTACAACCCCGCTTACTAGCAAAATGTCTGCATGTCTCGGACTCGCAACAAAACGGATACCAAGACGTTCAAGATCATAATAGGGATTGGACAGGGCATTGCACTCTGCTTCGCATGCATTGCAGCTGCCGCTATCAACCATGCGAATGGCAAGAGAGCCGGAGAATTTTTTGCCAATTTCACTTTTGAGTGATTTTTTTATTGTTTCCAGTTCTTCATCAGCCCAACTGTTTTGTGTCTGTATCCCTTTTCGAAAACGCTGTACCCAAAAATCTATCATAAATCGCTCCCTGCATAACTTAAATCACAACTTTTGTTGATAAGTGGAAAATCGGCGATAATGTTTTTTGGCATCATCAAGTGGAGTGCCTGCCAATTGATGAAACTTGGATCCCTTGCGAAAAACCGATCAATTTTTTGATCTTTGATTTTAAGATAGAGCATCACTTCTCCCAGTGAACTTTCCGTGAATGCAAAATATTCACCATCTTCGAATGCATTCAAGACAACTTCATCCTCTTGAAAATCGAGTAGGTTTCGTATGATTTGTATACTATTCTTCACTTCCTGTAACCTCACTTTAAAACGTGCCGCCACATCACCACTTTCTTGAGTTTGGATAGAAAAGCCGTGTTCTTTGTAAAATGGGACTTCTCTTCTATCTATATGGATGCCGCTTGCCCGTGCCACAACGCCGAGGGTAGAGTATTTTAAAGCTTTTTTTTGTGAGAGTTTTCCAGTGGTATCGAGTCTGTCCCATAAAGATGGAATCTCGATAATCCATTTTTCAAAAAAGTCCATTTTCTTTTCTAAATCGTTCAAAAATGAGTGTAAAGCATTTTGATCAAATTTTCTTGCCACTCCTCTAATGGCACCAAAACCGAATCGATGGTTTGTCAAAGTTTTGAGCACTCTTCTCGTATCTTCAGCCAACATTGAAGAGTAGGCTAGAGCCGCACCGAAGCCCGCATCGTTTGGAATAAATCCGAGATCAACCAAATGGTGGGCGATTCGTTCCAGTTCTAAAAGAATCGATCCATACTTTTGGATGTTTTCATTTTCTCCTTGCTTGGAAGCTTGCCGTAAAAGATCGAGATAGGCTAGTTGATAAGCGATACTTTCGTTTCCACTGATTCTCTCTACGATATGCCATGCATCTTTAGGATCTTTTCTTTCCACTATTTTTTCAATGCCGCGATATTTATAAAAATGGCGAACTTCAAGATGGAGTATCGATTCTCCCTCTTGGGAAAAATGAAAATGGCCAGGTTCTATGATGCCGGCATGGATGGGACCTACGCCGACTTGAAAGATGCCATCCCCTTCTATAACTTCGTAATGATAAGGTTTGAAAGGAACTGGGTCGATATGTTTGTGTGTAAATTCTTTTCGCATAGGATGGATGTTGGGAAATCTTTCATGATGAATGAGAGGCCTGTTGTCGAAGGTGTTAAGGATTTTAATACCAAAATCATCATGCATCTTTCGTTCGAACCAAACTGCGGCCGGATAGGCTTGAGCAATGCTTTCGATTTCAGGATTGTCCTTGTCGATAGGAGTTTTTTCAATTTTTGAATCAAAAACATCAATGATTTCGAAATGATCCTGAAGTTCTTGGGCAAATCTAGCAATAAAACGCATCCAATCCCTTTACAATATAGTTTGTATAACTTTGAAGTTGGCTAAAAGAATCACCACGGCAATGGCAAAAAGAAATAGGGCCGATATATCCGATGTATAGACCGATTTCACTTCTTCGTTTCCGTTATATTTCATCTGTTGATAGATATCGATGAATTTATAAAATATGATTGCAAGTAAAAAGAGCATGAAAGTGATAGCTGTAAACATCAACAGAAGATGGTGGCTCTTTTTCGCCATTTCCACCATTGCCGAAAAGCCAAAAATTTCGCTAAAAAATAGGGGACTTGGGGGAAGGGCGATAATTGCCAACATAAAAAGAGCCACTAAAAGAGCAAAAACTCTACCCTTGACTCCTTTAAATCCTTTTAGTGCCCCCGCAATGTGGTATTTCCCTTGTGTTTCCAAAACTCCGGTGGAAATAAAAAGTGCCGGTTTCAACAGAGCATGCGCACCAAAATGAAGAAGTGCCGCGAAATATCCGCCACTTACCCAAAAAATTGCAATCAAAACCATATGTTCAATCCCGCTGAGGCTAAAAAGTCTCATAAAATCTTTGACTCTATAAATCAAAAAAGCAACGATGAAAAGCGTCAAAAGTGCATAAAAATAAGTAAAACCGACTAGATGAGATTCATTGATAGATTTTGCCAGCAAACTGAATCGGAAAAAACCTGTCATGATAGCACTTTCCAAAATCCCGCTAAAAAGGGCTGCGACAGGATAGTGTGAAGCCCGTTCTATATTGGCAAGCCAAAGATTCATGGGGAAAAAGCCCATTTTAATAAAACTCCCCACTGCTATAAAAGCAAAGCCTATTTCAAAAAGGTACGGTGCATTCATTGTGTGTATAGCACTTTGTAATTTTGTAAAAAGCATAGCCTCTTCGCCAAGTACAGGCTTGGCTGCTGCGTAAATGAGTATGATGCCAAAGAGGATCAGTGAAATAGCGATCGTACCGACGATCATGTAGTTCCAAGCCTCTTTCGAGGCAAATTGTGTCTGATTTGTTTTAATCATATAGACGCTACTGAGTGTGGCAAGCTCCAAACCCACCCAAAAAAGTCCCATGCTGTTTGCAGTAATACTTAGGATTACACCGATCCAAAAAGTGGCGAAAAACCTATAGAAACGTTTATACTCTTGAGCATCGATAGCCACATGCTTTTGAAGACTCTCAAGTGCCAGTGTTACACCAATTCCCACAATGGAGCTCAAAATCAAGATATATTTCGCAAGGGCATCAATATGGATGAGTCCATTCCAATAGAACGTTTGTGGTTGAAAAAGCAGTATGAATGTAGGGATCAGGATCAATGCACTGACAAGTGGAAGAACTTTTTTCGTTTTTTTCGTATCGAAAAAACTAAAAAGTATCATCAGTACTGGTGGTAAAAATAGCAGTTCAAACATGTCGTACCTCTTTGGTAAGCAGTAGGTTGATAATGACAACAGCCATCAAAAGATCAAAAAAGATACCAAGTTCAATCAACATAGGCATCCCCTGTGTTGCACTCATGGCCAAAAGAAAAAGAGCATTTTCAAGGATTAAAAATCCGATTATTTTTGGGAAAATCGCTTTATGCTCTATCATCAATAACAGTGCCAAAAAGAGTGAAGCAATGGAAAGAGAGATGTAGTTTTTGTTGAATGAGTGCAATACGGGATCGACAAGGTAGAAAGTAAAAACCAGTATAGCCGGAATGAGCAAAATGGAGTATTGGATCTTGATGGATGGCTGGATGTCCCTTTGGGTATCAAATTTTTTGGAAAAATATTTCAAAATGTAGGGGATGAAAAATCCTTTTAATGCAATAGTTATCGAACCAGAGACAATCATAGCGGTATCTGCAATGTTTGAGCCTATAATGATAGCGGCAGCGCCTAAGAAAATAGAGTTGAGTGCATACCATACAAAAAGTCTATAGAGTCTCGTGGTCAAAATAGCGGTGATGAGTGTCGAGAGAAAGAGTCCTATGAAAAAATTGCCCATTCTAAGCTCCTAAAATGTAATAACTAATCAGTGATAAAAATGCAAAAATAATGGCGATACCTAAAAGATTTGGTACTTTAAAAAGTCTTAGTTTGGCAGTATTGACTTCAATGAACGCAACGGCAACACTCACGAATGCGATTTTGATCAAAAAGAGTCCCAGTGCAAATAAAAAGGGCAGATTCGCACCGAAAGGGAGAAAAAAACTGACAAATAGTGTTGCAAATATCATAAACTTCAAACTTGATGCACTTTCGATGAGTGCCAGATAGAATCCCGAAATATCCAGGATCATCGCTTCATGGACCATGGTCAGTTCCAGATGGGTTTCAGGGTTGTCCACAGGAATGCGGCCATTTTCTGCCAACAACAGGATAAAAAATGCGATAGCTGCGAAGGTAAAGCTCGCTAGATGTTTGATGGGGAAGTGATTGTTGAGATTAAGGGCCGCTTTTGCCACACCCAGATCTTTTGCTATAAGCGATAGGCTGAAAATGACGAGTACCATGGCTGGTTCCACCAAAGCGGAAATAAACGCTTCCCTGCTACTTCCAATACCTCCGAAACTGCTGGCACTATCGAGACCTAAAAGCATGAGAAAAAAAGTGGAAAGGGTTATGAGCCCGGTGATAGTAAAAGCGTCTACGAATCCAACATAGTAAGAGTTTGAAGAAGGGACAGGAAGAAAAAAAAGAACAAGGACGAGCGGTGCTAATACCATATAAGGTGCAATAGATGTTATGGAACTTGCTTCTTTGCTAATAATCACCTCTTTTGCTATAAGTTTCGAAAAATCTTTATAGCCTTGCAAGAGGGATACCGGTTTTTTATAGAGTAGCCACATTTTTACTGCTTTCATAAAAGTTAAAAACAGAGGGGCTGTCACGATGAGTGTTGCTACAAAGATGAGATATTGGATCACTGCTTGTCTCCTAGAACCAAAATTTTAATACTGACAAGTAAAATGAAGAGTTCTACAAGAAACGTTGACCAGTTAAATTGATGGGCAACTATTCGATATCCAAAAAGGACAGAGAGCACGAGGTTGAATATGATGGCGCCATAACGAACCTGTTCAAAATGTGCCAATCGATAGAGGTAGTAGCTTATGATATTGAGCACCTTTTTTGTTCCGTCATAAAGCGTAGTTTCAAAGAGCGGTTTGATATGAACATCATAGAGTGCCGTCGTGAATTTCGTAGTGTGGCCTGCGATGGTTGTTTTGTGAAAATGGACTTGTGGTTTGTAGAGCCATGCAAAGAATCGGCGAATGGGACCTGCAAAACCCGTAGCTGAATATTGGGTTTTTGCATTGGTATTGTATCCGCATGACCAGGTATGAGAGATTCGTTTTTTTATGCCAACTTTTTTTACACCGATAACGAATAGCACTGTTATGAGAAGAAGTGCCACAAGTAAAATGTGAGGTGATACGACCCCTCCGTTATCGGCAATGGAGTGTATGTTCCAAAAATTGGGAACTATTCTTTGTGCTACATTACTCCACCCAAACGCAGTGATGGCATCGTTGAAAAGATGAATATAAAAAGGCGCGAAAAGCATTAAAGATATTGTAACGAGGCCCATAAGGATCATGCCCAAACGCATAAGAGTATTGACTTCTTTGGCATGTTTTGCATTTGTGCTTCTATGAAGACCCAAAAAGGTGATACCGAAAGCTTTGACGAAGCAGGCTATGGCAAGTCCACCTGTAAGGGCCAAAGCAAAAATGGCAAAAGGAATAGAAATTTTAAGCGAAATATCGTGGATTGAACTCGAACCAAGAAGAGATTGAAAAATCATCCATTCACTCAAAAATCCATTTGTCGGGGGAAGAGCCGAGATAGATATGGCTGCAAGCAAAAAACTAAAAGCTGTAATGGGCATCTTTTTGATAAGGCCTCCATATTTTTCGATATTTTTCGTACCTGTTTGATGCAAAACGGATCCAGCCGACATAAATAGAAGCGATTTAAAGCTCATGTGATTGAAAATATGATAAATAGCTGCGATAAAAGCAAATGCTGAGAGTAGTTTTAATTGCAACGTATCGAAGATCATTCCCATACCGATGCCGATGAGAATGATCCCTATGTTTTCAATAGAGTGATTGGCTAATAACGCTTTTATATCGTGTTCAGCCAGTGCGTAGAGTACCCCAATTACACTAGAGAGGGCGCCTAATATTAGGATAGTGACTCCCCATTCCAAACTCCAAGGATAGAGAATTTCCAGTATCATGCGTAAAAATCCGTATAAAGCGATTTTGAGCATTACGCCACTCATCATCGCACTCACGGCACTCGGGGCTGCAGGATGGGCATAGGGAAGCCATACATGCAAGGGCACAACTCCAGCTTTACTCAAAAACCCAAAGATAAGCATGAAAAACAGAAGTGTAGGGTAAGCAAACTGTTTTGCTATAGGCTGTAATTGATCAAAAGATAGTGAAACATCACCGTTACTCACAATGAGAAAGAATAGAAGTATAAAAACAAATCCAAAATGTGTCATAAAAAAGTAAAATCTTGCTGCAGTTGTTGTTTTTTCATCTTTTGCATCTGTTAAGATAAGTTGCCAGCTTGTAAGACTCATTATTTCCCAAAAAAAGAGAAAAAGCAAAGGGGTATTGGCGATAACGACACCCACCATGGAGAGTATGAATGCGAAATAGTGCAAGAGGTAGTGTCTTTTTTGTTCAATGTGGCTAAGATATCCAAAAGAGTAGAAAATATTTGGAACTATTCCTAAAAAAAGAAAAAGTAGAAAAAGAATGGAAAGTGTATCGAAACTAAACATATATATGCTCCACGAAGGTTTTACTATTTCAAATTCTTATTATAGTGAGAGAAAAACGGCTTAAAATAAGTAAAATTTATCGATTTCGAATTATATATTTATGTAGCTTATTAAAAAATAAAAAATATATACGACTGAATATATTAATAAATAATGGAGTATCGGACATATATTCGAATGAGTGTTGTCTCTTTAGGAAGGGGGTAGTCTTTATACGCCGTTTTTATCGTTTCCAGTGTATTTTTATCTAAAACCTCATATCCGCTGGAAGAGAGGATTTTCAATCCGGTAATGTCTCCATTGGGATGAAGATAAAATTCAACCAAATTGACCCCCTCCTGTCTTGTTTTGACAGCGATATAAGGATATCCGCGTAAGTAGAGATACTTTTGCGTAATCATGCCGATTTTACTGAGATTATCTTTGATGAATTTTTTTTGGTTTTTGGTAAAAGTGGAAAAGTCGTTTTTGTACAGTTTTTTGATCTGGGGTGGAAGGTTGGATAGTTTCGGTTTTGGCTGACTTTTTTTGGCAAAAAGCTGCATCAAAGAGGGGACTTTGGATTGGTTGGTCTCTTTTGTTTCTTTTTTCGACACAAGGGTGTGGTGTACTTTTTTGGGTATGTTCCTTTTTACAAGGTTTGTTCTTTTTTTTATGATTTTACGTTTTACAACTTTTTCTATCTTTTTTTTCTTTTTGATAGGAACGTTTTTAGATGTATTGAGTTTTTTGAGTTTTTCTTGCAGTTTTTCGATTTTTGGTTCTTTTTTCTTGGGGTGAAGTGGAGGTTTTTTGAAATTTTTAGATTGCACTTTTGGGGGCATTTTTTTTGGTCGGATAAAACGAATATCGGAAATATTGAACCGACTCACTTTTTTAGGAAGTGTATGCAGTTTGGGACGCAAGTCGATTTGGAAAATAAGAAAGAGTGCTATATAAAGTAAAAGCGTGATAAAAAAGGATAACAGAACTCTATTCATTTGCTTTTTTCTTTATTTTATAAACTTTAGTGTAAAATCGTATCAAAAAAAGGATAACGATGTTATCAAAAAGTGAAGCTGCATATAAAGAGGCCCTTCGTTACATCCCAGGAGGTGTCGATTCCCCGGTTAGAGCATTTAAAAGTGTAGGTGGTGTTCCTCCTTTTATCGATAGAGGCGAGGGCGCTTTTTTATACGATATTGATGGCAATAGGTACATTGACTATGTCCAAAGCTGGGGACCCCTCATTTTTGGTCATGCGGACAAGGAGACTCTTGAAGCGGTTTGTGAACAGGCACAAAAAGGGCTCAGTTTCGGTACTCCCACACTCCTGGAAACAGAACTGGCAAGGGAGATCGTAGAACTTTTCGACAATATCGACAAAATACGATTTGTCAGCAGTGGTACCGAAGCGGTCATGAGTGCCATCAGACTGGCCAGAGGATATACCGGAAGAGACGATATCGTCAAATTTGAAGGGTGTTACCATGGTCATAGTGATTCACTTTTGGTAAGTGCCGGTAGCGGTGCAGCCACTTTTGGCAATCCCAGCAGTCCAGGGGTACCTGCAGATTTTACGAAGCATACGCTTCTTGCTAGGTACAATGACATTGAAAGTGTAAAGAGATGCTTTCAAGCGAGTGACAATATAGCATGTGTGATTATCGAACCGATTGCAGGAAATATGGGATTGGTACCTGCTGAAGAGGAGTTTTTACAAGATCTGAGAAAACTGTGTGACGAACATGGCGCTCTTTTGATATTCGATGAAGTGATGAGTGGGTTTCGTGCAAGTCTCAAAGGTGCACAAGGATTCACTTCTGTCGTTCCAGACATGGTGACCTTTGGTAAAGTAATAGGCGGAGGGATGCCAGTTGGTGCCTTTGGGGCACGTGCCGAAATCATGGCGCACTTAAGTCCTGAGGGTCCAGTGTACCAAGCGGGAACTTTAAGTGGCAATCCTGTGGCCATGGTAGCTGGACTTAGTGTTATACGAAGACTGAAAAATGATCCATCCATCTATGAAGTACTTGAGGCAAGGGCAAAAGGGCTTGTCGGTGGATTTAAAAAAATAGCTGATAGCTTCGGAGTACCTTTGCAAGTGGATGTGCGAGGCAGTATGTTTGGGTTTTTCTTCAACGAAAAACCAGTGAAGAATTTTGATGATGCAAAGCAAAGTGATCTTGAATTTTTTGCCAAATTTCATCAAGAGATGATCAAACGGGGTATCTACTTTGCATGCAGTCAGTTTGAAGCTGGATTCATCTGTACGCCACTGGATGAAAAACTGATCGATGAAACACTCGAAAAGATTGAAGAAGGACTTAAAAAGATCGTATGAAACAACCAAAATATAGAAAAATCATAGAGGGCGCTGAAGCCCTCTCGTTGGGAGTGTCCGTAGTCGTTGCTATTTTGATAGGTGTCGCAATAGGGTACTGGCTCAAAAAGACGTTTGGTTATACCTGGCTTTTTTGGCTGGGAGTCTTTTGGGGCGTGGCTGCTGCAATTTTAAATATCTATAAAGCCTACCAAAAGCAGAAAAGAGAGCTGGATGAACTTGCCAAGGACCCACGATACAAAAACTATTACGACAAGACCGACGATGAGGATCTTAAAGAGTTTGAAGAGTGAAACAGTTTTTTCGTATCGCATTTATCGTTGATCTTACAGTGATCATAGCATCCTTTTTTATCGGTAACCGATACTTTTTACTCAATTCTCAGCTTGCTTTTATTTCATCTTTACTTGTAGTGCTCGGATCCTTTTATGGGTATAAAAAGATGATTGAAAAAAGAGTCGGTACGGTTACGAAAGATATTATCGATGATATTGAAGATAGGTTTGATTTGTACGATGAAGAGCAAGAATCCATCCAGGATGCCAAAGCTTTGTTTGAAGAGGAAAAAGCCAAGATAAAAGGAGCAAAAAAAGGGCTTACGAATTTTTTGAAAACGGCAAACGGCTTTTTTTCTCCCTATAGACTTTTTGGATATCTTTTTATGGTAATAGCGATTTTAGTGCTGATTAAGCATTCGATGTTCGATGCATGGAGTTTTTTAATGGGGCTTGGAGTGGTTCCTGTAAGCGCTTTGATTATGGCTTTAGTACCGGCAAAGAGCCGGTAGGTTACTCTTCGATGTAGTTTTTGATTTTTCTTCCGACTTTCGGGTGTTTGAGTTTTTTGATAGCGCTGCTTTCGATCTGACGTACACGTTCTCTTGTGACATTGAGCTCTTTTCCTATCTCTTCGAGTGTTCGGTCACTCTCATCTGGCATGAGTCCAAATCGCATACGTACTACTGCTTTCTCACGTTCATTGAGGTTTTCTAAAATCTCTTCGATTTTACTTTTCATATCCTCTTTCATGATAACTTCCAAAGGATTCGGCGCATTTTTGTCTTCGATAAAGTCGCCAAATTTGCCATCTTCCTCATTCCCGATAGGAGCTTCTAAGCTAACAGGTTCTTTCGTTATTTTGATGACATTTTTAACTTTTTCAACTGGCATACCGACTTCTTCGGCAATTGTTTCTACATCGGGCTCTTTGCCTGTTTCTTGGAGGTGCTTTCGAACGATTTTGTTGATTCTGTTGATTGTTTCAATCATATGAATAGGTATACGAATCGTTCGTGCCTGATCCGCTATGGCCCGACTGATAGCCTGTCTGATCCACCAGGTAGCGTATGTGGAAAATTTATACCCCTTTTTATACTCAAATTTGTCTACAGCCTTCATAAGCCCGATATTACCCTCTTGGATAAGGTCCAAAAATGGCAAACCTCTATTGGTGTATCGTTTGGCGATAGAGACAACAAGTCTGAGGTTGCTTTTGGCCATTCGAGTTTTGGCCTCTTCACTGATTTTTTTACCCCGTTTGATCTGTTCCAAAATCTCTGCAAGCTGTTCTGGATCAAGGTTGAATCCCTTTTTGCTCGCCTCTTTAGCCTGAAAAAGTTTTTTGATATCCATATAGGTACTGACCATTGTCGCTTCTGGAACGCGTGCGGCGATCTCCTCTTTGGAAAGATGTGTGATTTCACTCAGGAGCTTTCTATGGTTCTCTCGAAGCTGTTCATTGAATAGAGGAAGTTTATATTCCAATTTTTTGAGCTCTTTTTCAAAGCCTTCGTCGCTTTTGAGAGCAGTCTCCATCGATTTGACCAACTCGTTGATCAGTTTACTTGTAGGACCAAGTTCAAGGAGTCTCTCTTTCATCTGCTTTTTCTTGAAAGCCACTACAAGCTCGTGATGAAATTTCTGCTCAGGTGTAGCATCTTCTGGAAGCTCTTTGTCTCTTGCTTTGAGCCACTCTTTTTTCGCTTTTTCCAAAGCTTTGAACAGTTCGATTATTTTCTTTTCGCGTTTGGAGTATTTTGCTTTCTTTTTCGCTTCTTTATCGAGATGTTCATCCTCTTCTACTTCTTCTTCATCCTCGAAACTTTTGAAAAGCTCTTTTACTCTTCTTTCTCTATTGATAAGAGGTTCTTTGTAATCAAGAATGAAATCTATCAAATAGGGGACAGAGCAGATCGCATCGAGAATGATATTTTCTCCAAGCTCGATCTTTTTGGAAAGTTCAATCTCTTCCTCTTTTGTCAAAAGAGGGATCTGCCCCATCTCTCTTAGGTACATTCGAACGGGACTGTCGCTTCTGCTCCATTCCAAAAGCTCTTTGTCTTTTGTAAGATCAAACTCCTCGGCTAGCTCCTCTTCAGAGAGTTTCTTACGTTCTTCCTCTTTTTTCTCTTTTTCTTCTATATTGAGTCTTTTTGCGGCTTCACCACTTGTGATGATGTCTACTTTATATTTTTTTTGTAGTACCAGGATTTTTTTGGCTTGGGCAAGCGTAGGCTGTCGATCGAAAAAATCGACAAGTTGTTCGTAAGTGACATACCCTTTTTCATGCTCTTTGAAAAACTCTTCAAGTTTTTTGGTCAAATCTTTTGCAGCCATTCAGTGCAGCTCCTTGATTGAAGTTTTGGGAGGTGTGATGTAATGAGTTTGCGCCGATTATATCATAAAGTTGCGATTTGTCAAGTCCTTCATGGGAGATGATAGGATCGAAGAAATTGGTTGCGGAGGCAGGATTTGAACCTGCGACCTTCGGGTTATGAGCCCGACGAGCTACCAGACTGCTCTACTCCGCGTCAGAAGTGGCTGGGGTGGGAGGATTCGAACCCCCGAATGGCGGGACCAAAACCCGCTGCCTTACCGCTTGGCGACACCCCAATATTCAGGCGAAATTATAATATGCTACTTAATAATTGTCAAGTTATTGTATAAGTCCAATACATATGGCACTCATAATGATTTTCAGGGAGGAATTGTACCGGAGATTTGAGATTAAGTGAATGGTGTGGTATTTTGGTATTGTAATCGATAAGCCATTTTGCTAATTTTTTATTGAATTCTTGTAAGTCTGTAAAGAGTACATCTTCATAGTATTGAATAAACTGTTCTTGGATGGTTCTGTTAAATCTCTCATTGTGTGCATTCATTTTAGGACTTTTAGGATATGTCCAATAATGTGTGAGACCTTTTTGTTCAAGCAGAGCGTCAAACTCTTTTTTGAACTCACTGCCATTATCAGAAAGAATTGCGAGTTTACGTTTATGTTTGATAGATGTTATTCCATCGATGAGAGCTTCCAAGGCGTATGCAGTATGTTTTGCTCTTTTGGATGGAATTGCCACTGCGAATGCAATACGTGTGAGTGGGTCTATCATGGTAAGGATATATCGTTTTATACCGTTTGAGACTATTTGGATGGTATCTACTGCCCAGAGTTCAAATGGTTTAGTTTTAAGGTTTTTGGGTTTGCGACTTTTTTGAACTCTCTTTTTTGGTTGAACTTTTCCTTTTGTATCGATGCGATAGGGAACGAGTCTCATTGTATCTGGTGCTTTTGCGATAATTCTTCCTATTGTTGATTCTGAAGGAGTTTTCACTCCTTTTGCTTCACAAAAGGGTTTCAGTAGATGGTAGAGTTTTGCTTTACCGATGTTGGGATATTTTTCTCTTAATCGTTTTATCTCTTTTATAACTTCTAGTGGTACTTTTGACTCTCTTACTTTTTTTGGTTTACGTGATTTTGGGTTTAAGGCTTTGATATCTCCATTTGCATCATTGAAACTCTTTTTCCAGCGATAAAGCGTTCTTCTGCTTACTCCAAAAGCCTCTATTGTAGCTTCCAATCCATATTTTTGCCAAAACTCCAGTATCTTTTTTCTTCTTTTTGCCTCTTCACTTATCATGAGGCTATTGTAATAGATTTGCTTTAATCTTTTATACCCTTTGAGCCCTGGAAATGTGTATCTGATTTGCACTCCTCTCTCCTCTTTGGAGAGTGCCAGATCTGAATGAACTTATGCAGGATGTATGAAAAATTGCTACAGTTTTTGTCTTTTATGACCATTTTTGATAAAATCAGCAAAAATTTATTGAGGAGCTTTGATGAATATGATTACTGGAAAGGTCTGGAAATTTGGAGACAATATTGATACTGACCTTATAATTGCAGCACGCTACCTAAATACATCGGATCCTCATGAGCTGGCAAAACATGTGATGGAGGATGCGGATCCGGATTTTGTAAAAAAACTACAACCGGGTGATATTATTGTCGCAGGCGAGAATTTCGGATGCGGAAGTAGTCGAGAACACGCTCCTATAGCCCTTAAAGCTGCAGGTGTCGCGGCGGTTGTTGCAAAAAGTTTTGCACGCATTTTCTATCGCAACGCATTTAATATGGGGTTGCCGATATTTGAGCTAAGTGAGACGGATAAGATCAATGAAGGAGATCTCATCTCAATCGATATGGAAAAGGGTGTGGTGAAAGATCTCAATAAACACATTGAATATAAATTGCACCGATTCCTCCATTTATGCAAGAGCTTTTGGCTTGTGGTGGATTGATGAACTATGCCAAGGCACAGATTTTGGAGGAACAAAAATGAAAAAATATAAAGTAGCCCTTATCAAAGGGGATGGAATTGGTCCTGAAATCATCGATGAAGCGGTCAAAGTCTTAGATGCGGTCAGTGTCAAGGAGGGGTTTGAGATTACGTACAAAGAGGCTCTCCTTGGAGGAGCTGCGATCGATGTAGTTGGAGATCCGATCCCGCAAGAAACTATTGAAATAGCAAAAGAGTGCGATGCCGTACTTTTTGGTGCGATAGGCGGACCAAAATGGGATGAACTGCCACGGGAAAAGCGTCCAGAAACCGGTCTGTTGAAGCTTCGAAAAGCATTGGAAGTATTTGCAAATCTTCGCCCGGTAACTGTGTATGATGAATTGGTAAACGCATCTACATTAAAACCCGAAGTGATCCAGGGGACTGATCTTATGGTGGTTCGGGAGCTGATTGGTGGGATCTATTTTGGTCAACCAAGAGCCCTTGAAGAAGATAGGGCATACAACACAATGGTCTATACAAAGGCAGAGGTGAAAAGAATAGCCAAGAAAGCTTTTGAAATCGCACTGAAAAGAAGGAAAAAAGTAACCTCGGTTGACAAAGCCAATGTGCTGGAAGTGAGTCAGCTTTGGAGAGAGACGGTCAATGAGGTTGCAAAAGAGTATCCGGATGTTGTTGTAGAACATATGTATGTGGATAATGCTGCAATGCAACTTGTACGAGATCCAAAACAGTTCGATGTGATTTTAACAGGGAATATTTTTGGCGATATTTTGAGTGATGAAGCGAGTATGCTTAGCGGTTCCATTGGTTTACTTCCAAGCGCGAGCATTGGCGAACAGTATGGACTCTATGAGCCGATTCACGGAAGCGCACCGGATATAGCAGGGCAAGGGATTGCAAATCCGATTGCTACGATTGCCAGTGCAGCGATGATGTTACGCTATCAGTTTGGGGAAACAGATGCTGCCGATCGCATAGAAAATGCCATAAAAAAAGTATTGAAAGAGGGGTATAGAACGAAAGATATTGCCTCATTTGATGCAAAAGAGGTGATAACGACTAGCGAAATGGGTTCACTCATCGCTCAATATGCAAGTGAATTTTGAACATCGGGGTCGATACCCCGAACTCATTGAACTTCTTCCAAAACATCTACAAAAAGAACTCGACATCTTAAAAAAGTTCTTCCTTGATAAATCAGATCGCGTTTATATGGTCGGGGGCGCTGTTCGAGATTTGATTCGAATTGTTTTAGAAAAGCAACCCATTGCTATCGTCGATCTTGATATCGAGGTGTATGGTATCAAGCCAAAAGAGTTTGATGCATTGATGCTACAGCTTGGTGCAAAAGGGGTTGGAAAAAGCTTTTTTGTCTATAAATACAAAGAGCATATCGATATATCTTTGCCTCGAATTGAGTCAAAAGTTGGGAGAGGCCACAAAGCATTCGTTGTGGATTTGGCAAAAGATGAAAAGAGTGCCAGTATTCGAAGAGATTTTAAGATGAATGCGCTGATGCTCAATATCTTCACTGGAGAACTACTCGATTTTTGGGGAGGAGTGGAAGATATTAAGCATAAGCGTATCTCTATTATCGATGCGGAGAAATTCAAAGAGGATAGTTTGCGGGTGCTTCGGGCAATGCAGTTTAGTGCACGATTTGGATATAGGATTGAAAAAAGAAGCTGCAAAGTGATGCAAGGTATCGCTTTGGACGATTTGAGTCATGAACGCATATTTTGGGAATTTGAGAAGATGTTTCAAGCCCACTTTTTACATTTTGGACTCTATGCATTGATTACTTTGCATATTGATCGAAAACTATTTAATGTACACATTTCTAGAATGAAATTTTTTGAAATAGCCCTAGAATTGATGAGAAATAGAGCAAGTTTTCAAAAGCATCTGTACAAGTTCGAATTTTTATATATATTGGCTATGAAGCTACACAAAAAAGCTACTTTTTTTTTAGAGATTTTACAAACGCCAAAAGAGTATTTTAAAGCCTTTAAAAAACAAAAAGCCATTCCGAGATATCGTAGCGACCGATTCGTTGTAGGACTAGCTACAAATTATCCCATCAAAAACTGGCTTGGAAACTACAAACAAGATGTTACAATACGGGCAAAAAACTTCGGTGTTTGGGAAGAAAAGTTTCAACCGGTGCATGCGAAAGAGTTGATGCAAGAAGGATTCGATGGGCCTGCATTGGGCCAGGAACTTCGGAAACGAACGTTGCAAATAATCAGACAAAGGTTTGCCAAATGAAAACATATCGGGTACTCATCGACTGTAAAGACCAGAAGGGACTAGTGTTTCATATTTCAAAAATCTTTTTTGACAATAACCTTAATATCGAAAAAAACGATGAATTTGTGGATGTCGAAAACAATAAATTTTTTATGAGAAGCGTTGTAAAAGGCCATATCGAAAGAGAAGAGTTGTTACAGCTTTTGCTAGAAGCTTTACCAAAAGATGCAAACATAAAAGTGATCACGCCGAGAAAAAAGAAAGTGGTTTTGATGGCAACGAAAGAGAGCCATGTCTTGGGGGACATTTTGATCCGACACTTCGATGGAGAGCTTCCTATCGATATCATAGCCGTCATCAGCAATTACGATCTTTTGCGTCCACTCGTGGAAAAGTTTGGTATTGATTACTTTCATGTCCCACATGGAGATCTTTCACGAAGTGAACATGAAGAGAAAATTTTGTCTCTTTTAGAGATGTTCGAACAGATCGACTATATCGTCTTGGCCAAATATATGCGAATATTGACGCCAGATTTTGTCAAAAAATACGAGAACAGAATCATCAACATTCATCACTCTTTTCTTCCCGCATTTATCGGAGCCAATCCATACAAACAAGCCTATGACAGGGGGGTGAAGATTATTGGGGCAACTGCTCATTTTGTCAATGACAATTTGGATGAAGGACCGATTATCGCTCAAGATGTTTTGCCAGTGGATCACACCTTTAGTTGGCAGGAGATGCGAAAAGCTGGTCGTGATATCGAAAAGATTGTTTTGGCAAGGGCATTGAAGTTGGCTGTGGAAGATAGAATCTTTGTTTATGCCAATAAAACGGTTATTTTTTAATGTTCAATATTGTGTTAGTTCATCCGCAGATCCCGCCAAATACTGGCAATATCGGGAGATTGTGCGTCAATACCGGCTCGACGCTGCATCTTGTCAAGCCTTTAGGGTTTGATATTAGCCAAAAGGCAGTAAAAAGGGCCGGACTTGATTACTGGGAGAAGCTTGATCTGAAGGTGTGGGATTCTCTTGATGAGTTATTGCATAATTGTAATCTTTCAAGAGCCTTTTTTGCAACTACAAAAAGCAGTAAGCCCTATTTCCAAGTCCAATACCAACCGGGAGATTTTCTTTTTTTTGGCAGTGAAACGAAGGGATTACCGATGGAACTTATGGAAAAACATTGGGAACATGCAGTGACTATCCCCATGACAAAAGAGGGGCGAAGTCTGAATCTGGCTGTCAGTGTTGGTGTCATTGTGTATGAAGGGATAAGGCAAAATTTTAAAACCTTTACAGAAGCGATGGCCTAATAAACCATATTTCTAAACCTATAAGTCCAGAAAAAAGAAGAAAATAGAGCTGCTCTTTGAAAGATCCTGTAGGAAAACGAAGAGTCTTTGGGAAAATTACGAGTTTTTTGCCACAACAAAAATTGCTGATGCCCCGTATGGTCATGGCATCTCCCAAAATATGTAAAGGATACCCTGTCATGATGCCTATGGCAATAGGAAGAGGTATGATATGCGTTGCAATTGCAGTTGTCATTCCAAAATAAACGGCGAAAACTCCTCTCATGGAGTGGGTAAATCCCCTATGTTTTGCAAAAAGTGTCACAATGAATGAAAACAGAGGAATTTTTTTAGAAATATAGGAATTCATGTGATCTAGATCGGGCAAAAGTGCCGCTAAAGCGACGGCCATGACAAAATTTTGTAGATCAATATAAGTGATGAGATCATGAGCATACAATAAAAGCGCAGGTGGCAAAGCTATAGATTCGGCAAAAGCTATATGCGTTTTGTAAGTCATAGGAAAATTATAGCAAAGGGTTAATATGAAAGAGATTGTAGATGGTGTTATGACGGTTGCGTTCGTTCTTTTTATGATTTGGCTCATTGTGGGCTACCATCATCAAAAGGGGCATCATAAGCGAGATGAAAACTAAATTAGTATACAATAGCAACTAAAAAAGGGTGATGATGACAGAGCCTTTACTGATAGAAATAGGCGTTGAAGAGCTTCCCGCAATTCCTTTTTTAAAAGAGCTTCCAAATATTGAAAAAAAATGGGAAAAGATCCTCGAAGCCAATGGTCTTTTATGTGAATTCGAATTTTTCTATACTCCAAGAAGATTGGTTTTGTGGCATCGAAATTTTAAAACGAAACAGGATACCACCTATCAGGAGTATTTTGGAGCTCCTCTTCATATTGCATTTAAAGATGGCCAGCCAACCCCTGCTGCAACCGGCTTTGCGAAGAAATGCGGTGTAAGTGTGGAAGAGCTCTCTACAACGAAGCGTGGTTCAACAGAGATTTTATATTACAAAAAAGAGATTTCAGGCAAGCCATCTGTCGAAATACTCCCTGAGATGGTATATGAGTGGCTCAAATCCCTTGATTTTGGCAAATCCATGCGATGGGGAAATTTGAAAGAATCTTTCATAAGACCAATTCGATGGGGGATCATCAATCTGGGTGAACGTTTTATCAAAGCAGAGCTTTTTGGTATTACCACTGCCAACTATACCTATTTGCATCGAAGTGTAACTACCGAGCCTGTTCAGGTAGCAAATGCAAAAGAGTATTTTGAGGTGTTAAAAAATGGCGGTGTCCTTCTTTACCCCGAAGCGCGTTATGAAAAGATTGATGTAGAGTTTGCTGGAATAGAGAAAGAGGGAATCGTCATAGAAAAAGATGAAGAGCTTCTAGCTGAGGTGGTAGCCATCACGGAATTTCCAACAGCTTTGAAAGGAAGTTTTGAAGAGAAGTTTTTACAACTTCCTCCAGAAGTTATCGTAACAAGCATGAAAGAGCATCAACGCTATTTTCCTGTGTATAAAGAGGGGAAACTGCAAAACGGATTTGTTTTTGTAAGCAACGCTTATACAGATGATTTTTCGCTTATTGTCAAAGGAAACGAGCGGGTACTAAAAGCCAGACTTTCCGATGCCCTCTTTTTTTGGGAAAACGATCTCAAAAAGGGACTCGATTTTGAAGGTCTCGAAAATGTAGTGTTTATGGACGGCCTTGGAACACTTTTTGATAAAGAGGTGCGTGAACTCAAAATTGCCAATCATCTTTTGGAAGATTATCGTGCGCTTTTTAGCGAATCTGGCGTTACAAAGGCGATGTTAGAGCGGGCCATCATGCTCAGTTACGCCGATTTGCTCACAGAAATGGTATATGAATTTACCGAATTGCAAGGAATTATGGGCTACTACTACGCTTTGGCTCAAGGAGAGGACGAGGCGGTGGCTCTTGCCATCAAGGAGCAGTACTTGCCAAGTGGAGAAGAGAGTGACCTCCCTTCGACACTTTTTAGCGCCCTCGTAGCGTTATCGAAAAAACTTGATACATTGATGGCTCTTTTTAGTGTAGGGAAGATTCCTACAGGATCGAAAGATCCTTTTGGCTTACGACGTGCAGCAAATGGCGTGATACGAATTGTGTTGGCCTATAACCTTGACTTTGATATTTCAAAGATATTTGATGAAATCAGGGGTGAGTATAAAGATTTTGATACGAACAAGCTAGAAAACTTTTTTATCGAAAGAATCAACCAGTTTTATGATGTCAACCCATCTGTTATCAAAGCCGTAATTGAGAGTGGTGAAAGAGATCTTGTTCAGATAGACAAAAAGATTAAAGCATTGGCTACAATTGTGGAAAGTAGCGATTTTAAAGATATTTTTACCACTTTCAAGAGAGTTGCAAACATTGTCAAAGATGTTGATGTGTCAAAAGAGACTCCAGTGGATGAAAATCTTTTTGAAAGCGAGTATGAAAAAAGACTGTGGGATCGGTTTAACGAAGTCTATACAAAGGAATATCCAGATTATGAATCTCGTTTAGATGCACTTTTTGGCCTCAAACACGATATCGATCTTTTCTTCGATAATGTCTTGGTCAATGCCGAAGATGAGCGTTTGCGCCAAAACAGAAAAAATCTGATTGCTTCGATCTATAAAGCTTTTAAAGAGATAGCTGATATTAAAGAGATCAGCGTGTAATGTACGATTTTCTTATCATAGGGGCGGGAAGTGCCGGCGCACATACCGCTTGTTTTTTGAAAGAAGCGGGGGCAAAAGTTGCAGTTGTAGAGCAAAGTGGCATTGGCGCTGGTGGCAGTGGTGCTGCAGGGGCGTTTATTACGCCTCGAATCGGCAAAGGCGGCCCCATTCAGCGATGGACGAACGAAGCATTTCGGTTTACTATCAAACGATATGAACAATCTCGCCACTTTTACCAAACGGGTCTTTTGAGACTTCCTAAAGAGGGTGACTCTTTTGAAAGGTTAGAACACTATCTTGATATCGAATACGAGAAAAAAGAGAATGGTTTTTTCTTTGCCAAGGCCGGTGTCCTCAAAGCAAAACCATACCTAGAATACCTTTTACATAATATCGATACATTTTTTTTCGAAGCGACTATTGAGAGAAGGGGTGATTGTTTTCAAGTCGGTCCTGTGCAAGCAAAAAAGGTTATCTTGGCTACCGGGGCATGGGATCAGCTTATCGATGAACCCTATATAACAATTGGAAAAACAAGCGGCGTACGATTCGATGTACGAACAAATCTTGCTTTGCCGTATTCAATCCATCAAAAGGTTTCAGTCTCTGCAAATATCGATGGTATAGTAGCTATTGGGGCAACCCATCAAAGGCTGGAATATCCATCCAAGCCTCAACCTCTATCCTTTTTGTTTGATGAAGCGAAAAGGATGGTTGGAGAGTTTTCCTACGAAATTGAACAGATGTATTGCGGTATACGTAGTAGCGTCAACGATCATCTCCCAATTATTGGAGAGCTGATCGATACCAAAGAAGTACCCCGTATAACCAATTTTAAAAGGCTGGATCTTTCCCAATTACCGCGAAAAGGTGTCTATATTATCAATGGCCTAGGAGGCAGAGGTTTTGTTTTTGGTCCCTTTGTGGCTAAAATACTGAGTGATCATTTGATCAAAAATGAACCCATTCCTTGGGAGCTCGATGTGGATCGATATTTTGTTCGTTACTTGAAAAAAGGAAAGAGATGAAAGCGATAGTTTTACTCAACATGGGTGGTCCAAACAATCTTGAAGAGGTGGAGCTTTTTTTAAGAAACATGTTCAATGATAAAAATATCCTGCCTATTCGAAACGATCTTCTTAGAAAATTTGTTGCTTACATGATCACCCAAGGCAGGAAAAAAGAGGCAAGAAGCAATTATGAAAAGCTCGGAGGCAAAAGCCCTCTCAATTTTTATACAGACAGATTGATAGCAAAACTTCAAAAACGCTTGCCTGATGTGTACGTAACCAAAGCGATGCGTTATACGCCCCCTTTTGCCAAAGAAGCGATAAAAGAGCTTATGTATCACAATGTACGTGAGGTTTTTTTAATACCACTTTATCCCCACTATTCAACTACGACCACAAAGTCGAGTCTGGAAGATTTTTACAATATGGCAAAAGGAGTGGGGTATCATGCGAGATTTCATGATATAGCAAATTTTTATGAAAATAGACTGTACAATCAAGCCATCATTGAAAGAATTGAGGAAGCGTTGGATGGCGAGGATACAAAAGAGTATGAACTGGTTTTCAGTGCCCATTCACTTCCACAAAAGATTATCGAAAAGGGTGATCCCTATTTGCAAGAGGTACAAGAGCATGTAAAGATACTAACTTCCATATTGGAAGAGAAATTTTCAGGATACCATTTAGCATTTCAGTCGAAACTTGGACCTGTGAAGTGGCTCGAGCCGGGCTTAGATGAAAAACTTGAAGAACTAAAAGGCAAAAAAATTCTTGTGTACCCGATCTCCTTTACTCTCGATAATAGTGAAACTGAATTTGAGCTCCATATCGAATATGCACAGATTGCACAAAAAATAGGGGTAAAGAAGTACAAAGTTGCACGGTGTCCAAATGAGAGTGATCGGTTTGTTGATGCATTGGTTGATATCTATCAAAGGATGTGAGGAGTGAAAAAAGTAGGATATCTGTTTGATCCGATTTTTTGCGAGCATGGCAGTGACGAGCATATAGAAAATAGATTTCGAGTGCTGAGTATTGATGACGCTTTAAACGATTTTCCGATGATCCCTTTTCCCGTCCATATGGCAAGCAAAGAAGAGTTGTATCAGATTCACGAAGCCCATTATGTAGATTGGGTGGAACATGCCTATGAAAACGGATATCGGTTTATCTTGAATGAAGATACCTTGCTTACACCAAGAAGTTATGAAGTGGCCAGCTTCGCAGCTGGATCAACTAAATCCATAGTAGATGGGTTTGCAGAAGGAAAAATCCAAAGAGCTTTTTTAAATCTTCGTCCACCTGCTCACCATGCAGAGCGTAGAACCGGACAGGGCTTTTGTATTTTCAACAACGTTGCGTTTATGGCACGATATGCACAAAAAAGAGGTTTTGAAAAGGTGTTGATCATCGATTTTGATGTGCATCATGGCAATGGAACGCAAGATATCTTTTATGAAGATGACACGGTTTTTTACTTCAGTACTCATGAAAGAAATAATTATCCCTATTTTACAGGAAGCGAAGAGGAGATAGGTGAGGGCAGAGGAAAAGGGTACAACTGCAATAGGCCCTATGAAGATTATTGTGATGATGCAACGTTGCTGAAACTGTATGATGATCTTCCGGAGTGGTTCGATTTTGACATCATGCTTGTCAGTGCAGGTTATGACCTTATGCAAGATGAAACCATCTCGACTGCACAAATCACTTTCGATGGCTTGCGAAAACTTGTTCGAAAAATTTTGGCTTTTAGCGGTGACAAACCTGTAGCCTTCGTACTTGAAGGGGGGTACAACATACAAAGCCTTGCAAAGAGTGCACAAATCACCATAGAAGAGTTATTGAACGCATGATTAGGACAAAAGATCTTTATGTAAAACTATTTCAATACAAAAAACTTTTTATTTTTGGTCAGATACTAGCTCTCATGGCAACTCTCGCCAGTGTTCCCACTCCACTGTTGATGCCTTTGCTAGTGGATGAGGTGTTGCTCAATAAACCAGGGAAACTTTTACATTTTATCGATCAAACGTTTGGAAGTGGTTCGGCTTTATACTATACCCTCGTCGTTTTGGCTCTTACACTATTTCTTCGAGGTGTGTATGTTTTCCTTCAAGTATGGCAAATCAAAGTGTTTCAATCTATTTCGAAAACGATTAGCTACGATATTCGAAAACGTGTCTTAGCCCACTTGCAAAAAGTCGCTATGCAAGAGTTTGAGCTCATGGGAAGTGGGAAGATCGTTTCAAGACTTATTACAGATATAGAAACGATAGACACTTTTTTAAGTTCTGGTATTAGTAAACTGTTGATCAGTGTTTTATCTCTGATAGGCGTCTGTATAGTTCTACTGTGGATCCATTGGCAACTGGCACTTTTTATAATTCTACTCAATCCATTAGTGGTCATTTTTTCAAGTAAACTTGCTAGACGCGTAGCAAAACTGAAAAAAGAGGAGAATCTCTCCATAGAGATTTTTCAAAACGCATTGACAGAGACTCTGGAATTATTCGAACAGATAAGAGCTGCAAACAAAGAACGACACTTTTTTGCAAAACTTTTTCAGTATGCCAAAGAGGTAAAAGAGAAATCTGTAAGATTTTCCTACAAGAGTGAAGCGGCTTCTCGAATCAGTTTTCTGGTTTTTGTAGCGGGGTTTGAACTTTTCAGGGCTGCGGGAATAGTTACGGTAGCCTATAGCGACCTTTCTATTGGCCTGATGATGGCAATATTTGGCTATCTTTGGTTTATGATGACACCTATTCAAGAACTTATCAATATCATCTATGCAAAAAGAAATGCCGATATGGCACTGAAAAGAATCAATGAACTCCTCTCTTTGAAAAAAGAGCCGAACTATCCTCATATAAGTAATCCTTTTACTAAAAGGCCTGTCCAAATCGATCTAAAAAATGTATATTTTGGCTATCATGAAAATGTTCCAGTACTCAAAAATCTTACATGTATCATTCCTGCTGGAAAAATAAGTGCCATTGTGGGAGCGAGTGGGAGTGGAAAAACCACATTGAGTAGACTGTTAGTTGGCTTTTATGCTCCAAATAGCGGAGATATCTTTTATAATGGTACGAGTTATACAAAGATCGGTCTTGACGCTATACGGGAAAACGTATCACTTATTCTTCAAACTCCCATACTGTTTAATGATACGATCCGATTCAATATAACATTGGGAAAAACCTATGATGAATTGAAAATTGTGGAAGCTTTAAAACTAGCCCAGATATATGATGTGGTTTCCAAGCTACCAGATGGTTTGGAGACGGTTGTTGGCAAAGGTGGTGTTCGTTTAAGTGGGGGAGAGAGGCAGCGAATAGCTATCGCACGGATGATATTGCAAGATCCAGCAGTCGTGATTTTGGACGAGGCAACTTCTGCAATCGATATGGAGACGGAAAAACTTCTTTTTTGTGCATTGAAAGATTTTTTTAGTCGACGAACGACGCTTTTGATTGCCCATAGGCCGAGCACCATCCAAGAAGCTGATGAAATATTTTTCATGGAGCATGGACAAATCGTTCGTCATATGGATTTTCGTAAATATAAAGAGGAATTAGAAAGAAATTTGTGTATACTATCTTGAGAATAACAAAAAAAGGATAACGATGAAAATACCAGGCAATATCGCCGAATTGAAGGCGTATGTAGCGGATAATTTTGGAAAATTGAGTACAGAAGCACAACTTGAGGTTTTGAAACTTCTTCATAAATATATCCAAAATGAAGAGATAGTGAAAAAAGAGTTGGAACTGGAACAAAAGCTCCTAGATGAAGAGAAGGCGACAAAGATATGTGCTATTGACGATGAGGAAGCCGCTATACAAGAAGAGATTCTTGAAGAGATACGACGCCATAATCATATCGATGTACATATGTTCAAAGATGCAAGTAGTGATCCTAGAGACGAAGATGCAAAATATGTAGATAAAACAATGGATAAGGCAATCAAAGATCCAAACGATCCAATGGTAGAATATCTTGATGATCTTGAAGAGCAGGAAAAGCCAGAAAGTTGAAGTTGAAGTGGCGACCCCAGGGGGACTCGAACCCCCGTCACCGCCGTGAAAGGGCGGTGTCCTAACCGCTAGACGATGGGGCCACGATTTGTGGTTCCGAAATATTAATCAATTTTGCCTTAAAGGAATATAAAACTTTATGAGAATCCTGTTTCTTTTCCTGATTCCTCTTATGTTGTTGAGCAATAGCGATGAATTCAATCAAACAAAAACTCCTGATCCAAACCCTCTCTTCCAATCCGTCTGGTTTTACGAAAATGGAGCAGAAAAAGAGGAACTCTATACCCTCATTGGGCAGATCAAAAAGGATAACACGCTTTTATGCAAAAATAGGCTGACAAAACCTTTGCTAAAGCTTGAAAGGTTATTGCGAGAATATAGAGTTGATGCGAATGATGATTTAAAAAATGATATTGAAAAATTGGCATATGCCCTTCAGTTGCAATATTTTAATATACGGAACAATGGCTGTTACCGGCCAGAAATGATCTTGCAAGATCATTATCTGCCTCCAACGAAAAAATCGTACGATCATATTTTGCAAAACCCCTATCTTGATATGTTATATGAAATTTTAAACAAGTATGAAAATATCAAAAAACGTGGAGGCTGGGGTGTGATAACCCTGAGTAACGATTATGCGTACTTGCTTCCTGGCAAAAAATATGACGAAGTTGTCCAGCTGAGATGGCGACTTATGCAGGAGGGATATCTTAAAGATCAAAATATGACGGATACAGTTTATGATGAGAATCTTAAATTGGCCGTAGAAGAGTTTCAAAGAAGACATTTTTTAAAACCTGATGGCATAGTTGGACCAACTACATTGAAAGTATTGAATGAGAGTGTAGAGAGTATTATTGAAAAAATTTTGATCAATATCGAACGATTGCGATGGTATTTGCAAGAGGATAAGAGTTATGTATTCGTCAATATTCCACAATTTAGGCTTTTTTTATGGCATGACGGGGATATGGTTTTTGATTCGAAAGTGATTGTTGGTAGAAAGGAGAGACCAACTCCATTAATGAGACATGAGATCTCTTATGCAGTTCTCAATCCATACTGGAGGGCTCCAAAAACGATTATTGCTCAGGATATTTTGCCAAAACTGAAAGCCGGAAAATTTGAAGAGCTTGAAAAAGAGGGGATCATCGCTTCCTTGGATCGATATGCAAATGAGACAATTCCTTTTGATTTGATTTATTGGGATGCTATAGATTTGTCCACTTTCCCCATTGTTTTTCTGCAAAAACCTGGACCGAAAAACTTTCTTGGTTTCGTGAAACTGATGTTTCCAAATAAGTATGATGTATACTTGCATGATACCAATGCAAGAGATCTGTTTAGATACTCATATCGCGCACTGAGTTCTGGATGTGTTCGAGTAGAAAAACCTATCGAACTGTTCCATCTTGTTGAAGGAACTTTAAGTTACCGAGAAATCTTTGATAGATTGTGGGACCATCAAACAAAAAAAGTACGGATCCATCCAAAATTTCCTGTTTATTTGATGTATATAACTGTCATGAAAGAAGATGATGGCAACATCTATTTCTATCCGGACATCTATCAATTGGATAGAAAAATAAAAGATTATGTTACAATTTTGCACTAAGAGGAGGGTCGATGGATAGAAGAGATTTTTTGAAAAAAAGTTCACTATTTAGTGTCTCGATACTTATCCCTTCATTTGCGAAAGCTGCCCAATATGAAAAAGTGCTCCAACTGTACCATGTCCATACCGGTGAAAGACGGAAGGTAACATTTTGGCTTGACGGAGAGTATATTCCAGAAGAGATCGAGAGTTTACAATATTTTCTTCGAGATTTTAGAAATGATGAAATACATCCAATCGATATAAAAGTTATCGAATATCTTTATGATGTATCGAAAAAATGTTCTCATGATCGTGAGATACATGTCCTCTCAGCATATCGATCTCCATCTACAAATGAGTACCTACGCCATCATGGTGGAGGTGTCGCAAAACAAAGTTATCATCTTTTTGGAAAAGCGATCGATTTTCGAATACCTGGAATTTCGCTTCATCACGTTCGAAATACTGCTTTATCACTACATAAAGGGGGTGTGGGATACTATCCAAAATCAGGTTTTATCCACATCGATAGTGGAAAACCAAGATCTTGGAGATATCCAAAATCATAATGTTCGA
This sequence comes from Nitratiruptor sp. SB155-2, assembly GCF_000010325.1. Classification (GTDB taxonomy): domain Bacteria; phylum Campylobacterota; class Campylobacteria; order Campylobacterales; family Nitratiruptoraceae; genus Nitratiruptor. The sequence continues at coordinate 746,332 of NC_009662.1, forward strand.
TTTCATCTTATATCTTCATCTATTGGCTGCTACTGTTTGGATTGGAGGAAGTGTTTTTCTCTTTGCTCTTGGAATCTTTCTACGTGATAAAGAGGCACAAAAAAAGGTCTATTTCCATGTCGGTCCCATCTATGGATATGTTGAAAGTGTTTGGTTGACAATCCTGATCATTACTGGTTTGTGGATGTTTTTTCATATGGGACTGCAAAATGTATTTAATGGCGAAGTGAAAAGACTTGCGTTTTTGCTTCAATATAAGCTCATACTTGTTGCGCTCATTACAATTGCAACTATTGTCCATATGTATATTGCATTCAAGACAAATGGAAAAGAGCGGACGAAACTCCAACTTCTTCTGTCTCGAGGAAGTAGTATGGCCATTTTTGTACTGAATCTCATGATATTGTGGTTTGCTATGCAGATACGAACACTTTTATAGAAAGGAAGCTATGCGATTATCAATCATTGGTACAGGATATGTAGGGCTCGTAACTGGGGCTTGTATGGCACAGATGGGAAACAGTGTCATTTGTGTCGATATCGATGAAGAAAAAATTGAAAAACTCAAAAAAGGTATCATTCCCATTTATGAACCGGGTCTTGAAGAGATAGTCAAAGAAAATTTCAAAATAGGGACTTTGCACTTTACCACTGATATCAAAGATGCATTAAAAAGAAGTGATATCGTGTTTATCGCAGTGGGAACGCCACAGGGTGAAGATGGGAGTGCCGATTTGCAGTATGTTTTGGCTGTGGCAAAAGATATCGGAAAATATATGACCCATCCGTTGATTGTGGTGGATAAATCTACCGTGCCTGTGGGAACTGCCGATAAGGTACGAGCGACGATCCAAAATGAACTCAAAAATCGTCTTGAAAACGGTGAGATCACAGAAGGCGAATATCAAGAACTTATGGAATTCGATGTAGTGAGCAATCCGGAGTTTTTGAAAGAAGGTGATGCGGTCAATGATTTTATGAAACCGGATCGTGTGGTCATTGGAGCAGATAAAGAGAAGAGCATGCAGATTCTTAAAGAGTTATATGCTCCATTTACAAGAAATCATGAGCGATTTATCGCTATGGATATACGAAGTGCAGAGCTCACAAAATATGCAGCTAATGCCATGCTTGCTACAAAAATCAGCTTTATGAATGAGATGGCTAAGATAGCTGAAGCGGTAGGTGCTGATATCAACAAAGTGCGTGTCGGCATAGGAAGCGATAGCCGTATCGGTTATAGCTTTATCTACCCAGGTGTCGGATATGGTGGAAGTTGTTTTCCAAAAGATGTGAAAGCGCTTGAGAAGATTGCTATAGATGCTGGAGTGGAGCCAAAAATCATCAAAGCTGTAGAGGCTGTCAACAAAGAGCAAAGAGTCTATTTTCTAAACAAAATTCTTCAAAGATTTGGAGAAGATTTGCAAGGGAAAACCTTTGCGTTATGGGGTCTCAGTTTTAAACCGGAAACAGATGATATGAGAGAAGCTCCATCGATAACGATTGTTAAAGAGTTGACAAGCCGTGGTGCCAAAATCAAAGCCTATGATCCAAAAGCGATGGAAGAAGCAAAAAATTTTTGGCTTAAAGGTATTTCTAATATTGAATATTGCGATAATAAATATGATGCGTTAAATGATGCAGATGCAATGATTCTAGTTACTGAATGGAAAGAGTTTCGCAGCCCAGATTTTATAGAGATGCAAAAGCGACTCAAAAATCCTCTCATTTTTGATGGAAGAAACCAATATAACAAAGAAAAACTCAAAGAATATGGTTTCGAGTACCATCAAGTAGGTGTGCAAGCCGCAATGTAAAAAATAGGATCAAGATGTCATGTTTATATGAGTTTGTATAATCGTGATATCTTTTTACTATATCGCCTCTAAAGTAAATTAAGAAACAGTCATCGAACGAAATGTGACAATGATCATGATCATTAAATAAAAAGAATTGCATAATCTAAGTTAGCCGGTAAGAAACATATTATATAGCAATTAGCAATTATGGCATGACAAGTATGCCATAATTGTCAAGTTTACTTATTAGCTAAAAAAAGTTTTTTATTTGAAATTATGTTCCTTCTTTGTTGAATATAAAAAGCACATAATCAAGATAATTCAGATGCCTCTAATCCTACAAAAAATTTATTTTTGCCACAAAAAAGTTCTTTGATGATGGAAGAGTTGAAAAAATTTTTTAAACTTTACTATGCAAATAAAATTTATTTGTATTCAAAAAAACTTTGCATAGTTTAATTTGACTCCATAATCTCATGATTTTTCGTTGGACTTTCTCACAAAATAGAAAAAAGATATCAAAAATATGGCTATATCTATCAAGAAGCTCTTCAAGGCGTTTTGTGGAAATAAAGCATCAAATCCATAAGTGAACATTATTTACGCTATTAAAAATAATTTAAATATTTTTAATATTAGTTTGAAACAACATAAGTGTTTAACATGTCATATCTTTTGAGAATATTATAATTTTTTTGGATAAAATACTAAATAAATTATTTTGGAAAAAGTTATGGAAAATTTTTTTGATGCACATGATAATTGGAAAATAGTTAAGAAATTAGTTAAAGAAGCTAAAAAAGGAGAATATTTCAGTATAAGCGATTTGAATCTTAGCAATGAGACAGAACTGTATTTAAAGAAAAACTTTTCAAAAGGTATATATGGCCATCAAAAAAAAGCTATTGAGTTATTTCAAAAAAAACAAAATATATGCATTACAACATCCACAGCTTCGGGTAAATCTTTAATATTTCAGGTCTGCTCTCTTGAAACAATTCATAAAAATATTAATAGTAAAATTATGGCTATCTATCCTTTAAAAGCACTTTCAAATGAACAATATGAGAAATTTTCAAAAATTAGCGATATTTTAAAAGTAGGACGTATAGATGGTTCTGTGGATATATCAGAAAGAATTAATATTCTTAAAAACTCAAATATAATAATTTTTACTCCAGATGTTATTCATGCATGGCTATTAGATAATTTATCAGATAAAAATGTTACCAACTTTTTTGCAAATCTTAATCTTGTTGTAATAGATGAAGCACATTTATATTCCGGAGTATTTGAAAGTAATAGCGCTTATGTATTCCGAAGAATAAATCATATTGTATCCCTTCTAAAAAATAATGTACCTCAATATATTGTTGCTTCGGCAACTATTAAGGATCCAAAACAACACTTAAATATATTGTGCGGTATTGATTTTGAAATCATCGATGAAAAATTTGATACATCGCCTGAGTATGAAAAAGAAATATTGTTAGTTGAAAAATCTTCAACTCAAGATTTATTAAATGTATTGAGTGAATTATTTGCCTATATTATAAAAGAGACAGATAAAAACTTTATTACATTTGTTGATAGTAGAAAACAGACTGAATATATCGCAACTATTAGTTCTTGAAAATTATTAGAAAAAAATAGTGAAGATGAAAATGTTAATAGTTATTTAGAGGAAATGATTGAAAAAGACAATTCCATATGTCCTTATAGATCTGGCTATGAGGAAGAGGATAGACATAACATTCAAAATAAATTAAATAATGGAACTTTAAGAGGCATAATAAGTACTAGTGCTTTAGAGGCTGGTATTGATATTCTGCATTTAGATATCGTGATATTAATCGGAATTCCAGATTCTGCAACAAGTTTATATCAAAGAATAGGAAGAGTAGGAAGGCAAAAAAAAGGTACTATTATAGTTATAAATGATGGTTCCTCTATTAGCAATGCAGTTTTTTCTAATAAAATAGACTTTTTTAATATCCCATTTCAAGAGAGTGCATTATATTTAGAAAATCATCGAATTGAATATATTCATGTTTTATGTTTGGCAAGAGAAAATGGTGAGCATGATCAAGTTTGTCAACCAAGAAACTGTGGAATAAAAGTTTATGAAACTAAAATAAATTTTCCTAAATCTTTCATAGAACTTTGTAAAAAAGAAATAGCTGGTGAAATATCAACAGAGTTTCAAATTATGAAATCTCAATGTGGTGATGACCCTAATCATTTTTTCCCTTTAAGAGACATTGATGATCAGTATAAAGTAGTTTATAGGTCTGGTCCAAATATAAAACATTTAGGAACATTGTCTTATTCACAAGTTATGAGAGAAGCTTATCCGGGAGCTGTTTATTATTATAAAAAGCCATATAGGGTTTACAATATAGATCACTACAAAAAAACAATTGAAGTAAGAAAAGAAAAATATTATACTACCCAGCCTATAACTTTTGACCCTATCATAAGACCTAATTTCTCACATGAAAATATTTTGAATGCAATAAAAATTAGTGACATATATATAGTAGAAACAGTTTTGCAAATAAGTGAACTTATAAGTGGATTTAAAGAAAGACGCGGTCCCAATGAAATTGAATTTGATTATCCATTAAATGGAATAAACAGCCTATTTTATAAGAAAAAATTTTTTGCAAGAAATTACTTTACTACGGGTATTGTAATAATAAATAAAACCTTTAATGATTTGAATAATAAAGAACTCCTATACTGACCCCCAGAATAACTGCACAAGATATAATACATAAAGAGTGAAAGATAAAAGGGTCAGCAATGGAGAAATTAAATAAAAACCAAGAAGAGATAAAGCGCTTTACAGCAAAGAAGAAAGCTTCCATAGTCATGGATATTTTTCAAGGTAAAACAACAGTATCTGAAGTTGCGAGAAAGTATGATTTGACACCTGGAGCAATAGAGGAGTGGATGGAAGAGGCTTGCAGAGGGATGGAGAATCAGCTTCGAGCCAGACCTAAAGATATAGCTGCCATGTATGAAGAGAAGATAAAAGATATGAAGGCAGTTATAGGTGAATTGACATTGGAGAATATCGCATTAAAAAAGTACGACGCTCTGTTCGGAAAAGAGAAGAAGTGATGCAAGTTCAGAGCGAGATGAGAAATGAAGGTTACTCAATCAGCATCACAAAGCTTTGTTCTCTTTTTGATCTTCCACGCAGGAGCTTTTATTATAAACCAATTAAAAGAATGCAAAAACTAGATGAGGGGCGTGTTAAAAAAGTCAAAGAGATGATTGAAAAGTTTCCAACGTATGGCTATCGTCGTTTAGCTTTGCTGCTTGGGATGAACAAAAAAGCGGTGCAGCGCATTCTGCAACTAAAAAGTTGGCAGGTAAGAAAGCGTTCCAAAGGCCATAGGGCAAGAGCCAAAATGATGCCTTCGCGTTCACACTATCCCAATCAAAGATGGGCCATTGATATGACCCGTGTATACAGTAGCGGTGATGGCTGGAGTACTTTGGCTTGTGTGATTGATACTTATACAAGAGAAATCGTTGGATGGAGACTTTCTAAAAGCGGTAAAGCAACAACAGCAGAGGCAGTTTTGCAAGAAGGTCTAATCTATCGCTTTGGAAAACTCAAACGACTACAAGAGCCAATTATCCTTCGAAGCGATAACGGCCTAGTATTTAGCAGTAAATCGTTCACCAAAACAGCTCAAGATTACAATTTTACTCAGGAATTTATCACTCCCTATACTCCTGAACAGAATGGCATGATTGAGAGATTTTTCCGAACCATAAAGGAAGAGTGTATCTGGCACTACAATTTCAAATCACTCAAGGAGGCAAACAAAATCATTGGAGAATGGATCAATTTTTACAACCAAAAACGAAAACATTCAGCGCTGCAGTACAAAACACCTGCGGAAGTGTTTCGTTTAGTGGCTTAGGTGTGCAGAAAGTAAGGGGTCATTACATATTCCTAAGCCTTCAAAAGTTAAAGATATTGAAGAGGAGCTATAAATGGCTACACTTAAAGATATTATATATTATATTTTAAAAAAGTATCCAAATAAAAAACATCTCTCAAATGCAAGATTAACAAAATTAATTTATTTAATAGACTGGTATTCTGCAATTCACTATAACAAACAAATTTCTAATATAAAATGGTATTTTGATAATTATGGACCATTTGTATGGGATGTATTGGATGAAATTAAAAAAAATCCAAAATTATTTAAAATAAAACATACAACTAATTTTTTTGGAAATAACAAAAAAATAATTGAAAATATTGAAAATAATTACAATCCAAATATCAATGATCATGAAAAGCAGGTAATAAACAAAATTATAGATATTACCAAAGATAAGAACTGGTCAGCCTTTATAAATTTAGTCTATTCGACTTACCCAATATTAGTATCTGAAAAGTATTCTTATTTAAATTTAATAAATAAAGCAAAAAAATTTAGAGAATTAAAAAAGTTAAAAAAGGATAATAAATAAATGCCGATATTTATAAGATTAACGAATTATAAAAGTAGTGAAGAGAAAGAGAGAGGTTTTTTTGATCCAAAAAATAGGTTTATTGCAAAACAGGAGGTTTTTTTTAAGATTCCAGGAGCTCCTATTGCGTATTGGGTGAGTGATAGGGTTAGGGAGATTTTTGAGAAAAGTGAGAAGCTGTTAAATAATGCAAAATTCAGTAATGGTATAAATACAGGGGACAATGATAATTTTTTAAAACTATGGTATGAAATTGAATATTATAAAATTGGATTTAATATTTCAAATTTTTTTGAAGCAAAAAATTCAATGAAAAAATGGTTTCCTTATAACAAAGGTGGGGAATTTCAAAAATGGTATGGTAACAATGAATATCTCATAAATTGGGAAAATGATGGAGAAAAAATTAAAAAATTTGCAGTTATAAGAAACAAAGGGGGTCATTGGTCAAGATATTTATGTGGAATGGATTATCATTTTAAAGAATCTATAACTTGGTCATTTGTTAGTTCTTCTAATTTTGGAATAAGATTTAAAGAAAAAGGATTTATGTTTGATGTTGGTGGCTCTTCGATGTTTCCCAATAAAAAAGAATATTTCTATTATTTTGGAGCATTTTTTAATACCAAAATATCTTTTTATTTTTTAAAAAATATAAATCCTACATTAAATTTTCAAACAGGAAATATAGCAAAACTACCCATAATCTTCCCAAAATCCGAACAAACAAAACAAAAAATCGACCAACTAACTGAGGAGTGTATAGACATCTCAAAAGAAGAGTGGGACAGCAGAGAAACATCGTGGGATTTTACTAAAAATGAGCTTTTAAAACATAAAACCGATGGAAAGATTGAAACAGCCTATGAAAATTATTGTGAGTTTTGGAGAGAGAAGTTTTATAAACTTCATCAAAATGAAGAAGAGTTAAACAGACTTTTTATCAATATTTATGAATTGCAAGATGAGCTAACCCCTGATGTGCCTTTAGAAGATATAACGATACTTAAAAAAGAAGCAAAAATAGTAAATGGTGAACTTGAATTTAATAAAGATGAGATTATAAAGCAATTTATCTCTTATGCAGTTGGTGTGATGTTTGGACGATATTCTTTAGATCACGAAGGTTTACGCATTGCCGATATGGGAGCCAGCATAAAAGAGGCAAATGAAAAGTTTGACATTCAAAATACTACATTTGAAATAGATGATGACAATATCATCCCTGTTTTGGAAGATGAGTATTTTAGTGATGATATAGTAGCAAGGTTTAGAAAATTTTTAGAGATTACTTTTGGTAAAGAACATTTGATAGAAAATCTTAATTTTATCCAAGAAGCTCTTGGTATGGATATAAGAAAATATTTTTATAAGGAGTTTATAAAAGATCATATCCAAAGGTACAAAAAAAGACCGATTTATTGGATGATTACCTCCCCAAATAAAACATTTCAAGCATTGATTTATATGCATAGATACTATCCGGATATTTTTGCAAAAGTTAGAAACGATTATCTTTTAGAGCTAATTGTAAAGCTTAATACTCAAAAAGAGTATTTATATAATCAGTTAGATAGTGCTATTTCAAATAGCGAAAAGAAAAAGATTGATAAGCAGATAAAAGAGATAGAAAAAAAGCTAAAAGAGCTTTATGAATTTGATAAAAACTATCTTGAAAAATATGCCAATAATCTGATAGACATAAATTTGGATGATGGAGTAAAGGTAAATTATTGTAAATTCAAAGATATTTTGTATCCAATCAGTGGACTTTGCAAAGGGAAATAATGGATATGTTATAATTTAAAAAAATAATGGCAAGAAAATGAGAGATACAGTTTTTAATCCTAAAGATTATGAGATAAACTATTTTTGGCAAACCAGAAGCTCATCAGTACAAAGTAAAAGCTCTCTTATAAGGGCTGTACTAAAAGGATTAAATAAAAAAGATATTTTTACTATTTGTAAAGTATATGGAATAAAAACTGTTCAAAATGAGCTTGATAGCTATTATAAAGAGTTATATAAAAAAGGATTTTATGATTTTAGAGGATTAAAAGTGCCTCTAAAACAAAGAAATTATAAAAAAGATCCTCTCTATAGAGAAATAAAAGGTTATATATGTGACTTCGCAAGTCAAAAAGATTTTAGACATTTTCGCAAAAAAAGAGTTTTTAAAAGAAAATGATCTGTATTTTATAGGTGGAACTGCATTAAGCTACTACTTAAATCATAGAATTTCTGAAGATATAGATTTCATATCTTCCGTTCCTCTCAATCATCGCTTAATAAAAAAAGAGATGTTATCTCTCAATGCCAAATTTATAGAAGATGAAAATGCCAGTAGATTAAGAATTGCCGGTGATATTGCTCAAAATATTCATTCTACAATAATCGATAAAGAAAATCTATTCAATTTTGTAAAAAATATGTCTGAACCTATCGATGATGAGACGGTATATCTAAAAGAAAATTCAAATAAATATTTATTGTTTGAAGATTTAAAAGAAACATTGATAAAAACAATTAAAGGGCTTTGCAAAGGGAAATAATGGATATAGAAAGTAGACTTAAAGAGCTTTTTAATGAGCAAAAAATCATCTTTTGGTACGATGAAAATGGAGAGCTAAAAGATGAGTTTGAAAATATCGAAATTGATGGAGTTAAAAAGCTTGAAATTGATCAGAATGAGTTTGGCATAAAGGTAGAGGTTTTAACAAACAAAAAACAAAAATATCTCATATACTCTCCATATCCTGCTCCAAAAGATGAAGATAATTGGCTACTCGATCTAAATCTAGCAAATTATATCTTTAGAGCTGATAGGGCATCTTTGATTTTAGATACATTGGGATTGGATCTTGAGTTTAAAGAGTTTATAAAAGAACATCTAAAATTTTTCAACTCCAAAAAAAGAATGCAGGAGCTAAAAGCAAAGCTTGAAAAAGAAAATAAAGAGTCGCTTATTATCAAAATGGCTTCCATACTGCTAAAAAGTGATGAGACGATGGAATCAGTTCTTTTGAAGATTTTTGAGAAGGGAAGTGACGAGCTTGAAAAGTTTGGACTTGATCGCGAGATTTTTGAAATAGCTTCTAAAAAATTCGGATTCGAAATAAAAAGTGTTGATGATCTTTTATATAAACTGTTTGAAAACTATTTTGCTTACAATGTTTATGGGAAAAGTCATTATAAAGTCGATGCAAGAGTCTTTTTGAAGCAATGGATGGAAAATATAAAATATCAAAATCTTTTTAAACAGATAAGTCAAAAGATAGCAAAAGATTTACATATTGTAAATGAGCTTGAAAAGCTTGCAATAGAACAAAAGAGCCGTTGTGAAGTTTATGAAGAGTGTGAGCAAGAGATTATCAAATGGATCCTTGGCTCTTTGGTTGCAAAAGAGAATTTAAAAGAGATTTTAGAGCTTATAAAATCAAGAGAAGACAAGATATGGTTTAAAGAGTACGAAAATATCTATAAAGCTCTTTTTTTTGCGGCCAAATTGTTTGATACTCAAAGTAGATATTCATTTAGTAGCTTTAAAAATGCCATTAATGAATATGCTTCAATACATTATAAAGCAGATCTTTATTATAGAAAATACCATTATTTTAGAGAAAAATCAGAAAAAGTTGAGCTTTTAAAGGTTTTGGATGAGGAGATAGAAAATTTCTATCTCAATGCGGTTTTAAGAGAAGCCAATGATCAGTTTGATAAGTTTGTAAAAGAGTATAAAGTCGATGAAGAGCATCAGCAAAACTTTTTTAAAAAGTTTGTAAAGCCTTATATAGATAGTAACAAAAAGTTATTTGTAATTATCAGCGATGCTTTGCGTTACGAAGCTGCTAAAGAGCTTGAGAATATTATAAACAAAATGGATAAATTTGAGTCTGAAACTTCATATCTCATATCTTCCTTGCCAAGTTATACACAGCTTGGAATGGCAGCACTTTTACCTCACAAGAAATTATCTCAAGAAGATAGCGATCTTGTTTTGGTTGATGATAAAAATTCTAGTGGAATTGTAAATAGAGATAAAATTCTAAAAAGTTACAGTGAGTCTTTTAGTGCAATTTGGTATGAAGATTATCTAAAACTAGATAGAGAAAAAGGAAGAGAACTGACTAAAAACAACTCTTTAATTTATATCTATCATGATGAGATAGATAAAACTGGCGAAAAAGATGAAACGAATACATTTAATGCAGTTCAAAGCACATTTGATACTTTAATCAAACTCATCAAGCAGATCAACAATTTCAATGGATATAATATTTTAATTGTAAGCGATCATGGATTTTTGTCTACGAAATCTCCAACAAAAGCAAGTGAGTTTTGTCCTAAACCAGAAGGTGATATTATTAGGTTAAATAGGCGATTTGTAATTGGAAAAAATTTTACAAATAAAAGTTGCACCCACTCATTTAATGCAAATGAACTTGGAATAGAGAGTGATAATAGCTATTTGATAGCAAAATCAATCAATAAAATAAGAGTGCAAGGTGGAGGAAATAGATATGTCCATGGAGGAGCTACATTACAAGAGATTGTAATTCCTGTTATAAAGATAAGAAAAAAAAGAGTAAGTGATGTAAGAGATGTAGAGGTTGATATTTTACCTATAAGTACAATTTCTACAAATATCGTCAATATAACTTTGTATCAAAAAGAGCCGATAAGCGAAAAAGTGAGACCAGTTACTTTGAAGATCGCGTTTGAACTTGATGGAGAAATTTTATCTGATGTGCAAACAGTGACTTTTGATAAGAGTGATGAATATAGTGAAAACAGAGAGGTAAAAGTGCCTTTGACATTCAAAGGTGAAATTAAAAATTATAATAATAAAACTATAAAGCTTGTTGCTAGGAAAGTAAAAGAAAATTCTTCTGTCGAGCCTATATATAAAGAGTTGGATGTGAAAGTATCTATTGCCTTTTTTAATGAATTTGATGAGTTTTAGGGGATATTATGAGTTTAAATGAAAAATTAACTCAAAATTTTTTAGGCAAAGTAGTTAGAAAAGATCTAACAAAGCTTATTAAAGAGGGCGCCAATGTTCCTATATATGTTTTGGAGTATCTGCTTGGAATGTATGCTGCAACAGATGATGAAGAGCTTATCAAAGAGGGAGTAAATAAGGTTAAGGAGATCTTGGCGAAAAATTATGTAAGACCTGATGAAAAAGAGATAGTAAAATCAAGGATAAAAGAGAGAGGCAGATACAAAATAATTGATAAGATTTTTGCGAAACTCAATGAAAAAGAAAATGTTTATGAAGCAGAATTTAGCAATCTCGGAATAAAAAAAGTGATAATTGATGAAAGTTATATAAAAAAATATCAAAAACTTTTAGCTGGAGGAGTGTGGGCAATTATTACTTTAGAATATTTTTTTGAAGAAAACTCAAAATATTCCCCTTTTCATATAGAAGAACTTAAACCTATTCAGATGCCAAATTTTGATTTTGAAGAGTTTATTGCTAAAAGAAAAAATTTTACCCGTGAAGAGTGGATGGATATAGTTATTAGAAGTACGGGAATGGAGCCAACGCAATTTGAAGATAATGCAAAATGGCATCTCATTGCCAGACTCATTCCTTTTGTAGAAAATAACTATAATATGTGTGAATTAGGACCTAGAGGGACAGGAAAAAGTTTTGTCTATAAAGAGTTATCTCCATACTCTATACTAATCAGCGGCGGACAGACTACGGTAGCAAATCTATTTTATAACTTAAGAGAAAGAACGGTAGGTTTGGTTGGAAGCTGGGATGTTGTAGCTTTTGATGAAGTTGCCGGAATAAAGTTTAAAGATAAAGATGGCATACAGATAATGAAAGATTATATGGAAAGTGGGAGTTTTGCGAGAGGTAAGCAACAAGTACAGGCAAAAGCCTCTTTTGTATTTGTTGGAAATATTGATGGCAGTATTGAAAATATTGTGAAAACCTCTCATCTATTAAGTCCTTTCCCACAAGAGATGATTGATACTGCTTTTTTTGATAGATTTCACAACTACATTCCTGGTTGGGAAATTCCTAAAATGAGACCGGAATTTTTTACCAATGAATATGGATTTATCACGGATTATATGGCTGAGTGGATGAGAGAGCTT